>NZ_JBVHEH010000012.1:0-83032 GCF_055562955.1 Kitasatospora sp. NPDC015121 | reverse complement strand
TCGGGTTTTACCGCCTTCGCAGGTTCGAATCCTGCCCTCTCCGCGTAGGGCTGATGTGTGTGTGGGAGAGGTGCCCGGAGTGGTTTATCGGGGGCCCGGGTCTCGGCTCGGGTCGGGTTTTACCGCCTTCGCAGGTTCGAATCCTGCCCTCTCCGCGTCAGCAGCGGCCGTCCTGCCCGTTCGGGGCGGGGCGGCCGTTTCCGCGTGAGGTGCCGGAGAGGCTGGAATGGCTGTGACGCTCGCTCCCCGACGGGCCCTGGTGGTGGCCAACCCGGCCGCGGGAACCACCGGGGAGGAACTGGTCCGTGAGGTGCTGGCCGTGTGCCGGGGGTCGCTCCCCGAGGTGGCGCTGCACCGCACCGAGTACCGAGGCGACGCCGAACGGACGGTGCGCAGGGCGCTGTACGGCGGCGGTCCCGCGCCCGACCTGGTGGTGGCGGTGGGCGGCGACGGCACGGTGCGGGAGGTCGTCGAGGGGATGACCCGGGGCGCCACCGGCGCGCCCGCCGCCCTGGCGATCGTCCCGGCCGGCACCGGCAACTCGGGCTACAAGATGCTCTGGGGCGAACGCCCGTGGACCGAGGCGCTGGGCGCGCTGCTCACCGGCGGCCCCGGCGCCCGGCTGCGCCGGCTGGACCTGGGCCGGGTCGCCGAGAGCGGCCACCTGGTGCTGCTGGGCGCCTGCTCGGGCGTGATCGCCGAGGCGCTGGTCACGGCCCGGCGGATCCCGCTGACCGGACGGGCCCGGTACGCGCAGGCGTTCGCGGAGACCGCGGCGGCGTTCACCCCGTACCCGGGCCGGGTGCTGGTGGACGGCACGGTCGTGCACCAGGGGCCCACCGTGCTGGCGAACGTCGGCGGCGGGCAGTACCGCGGCGGCCGCTACCGGGTGCTGCCGCACTCCGAGCTGGACGACGGCCTGCTGGACGTGTGCGTGATCGGCGCCGAGGTCGACCCGGCCGACGTGCCCGCGCTGACCGAGCGGGCCGAACACCTGGAGCTGCCCGGCGTCGTGTACGCCCGGGGCCGGCGGATCACCGTGGAGCGGCTGGACGGCCGCCCGCTGGTGTTCGAGCACGACGGCGAGCTGCAGCCGCCCCACTGGAGCTCGATGACGCTGGGCGTGCTGCCCGGCGTGCTGCCGGTGTGGGGGGCCGCGGCGCTCGCCGCGGTCTGAGGGAACGTCCGAACCGGCCGCCCCGGGGCCGGCCCGGGGCGGCGCCACCGCCGAACCGGGGGAGCCCCGTACATGCCCGTGCTCAAGGAACTCACCGCCTGGGCCGCCTGGTTGCGGCCGGAGGACATTCCGGAGCGGGTGCGCTCGCTGGCGGCCAGCCAGGTGCTGTCGCAGCTCGCGTCGATCCGGGCCGGCGCCGACCACCACCTGGGGCGCCGGCTGATCGAGGCCTTCGGCCCGCCGCTGCAGCCCGACCCGAGGGTCGGGGCCTGCGTGCTGGCGGGCCTCGGCTCGTACCTGAACCTGGACGACACCGCGTACGCGGGCCACCTGTCCAACTCGACGGTGGCGGTGCCGCTGGCCTTCGCCCGGGCCCGCGGCCTGGACGGGGCGTCGCTGCTGGCCGCGGTGGTCGCCGCCAACGAGTGCGCGGCCCGGATCACCGCCGCCGCCACCCTGGGCCCGCTGCGCGGGCACAGCGCCGTGCACACCCACCTGGCCGGTTCGGTGTGCGGACGGCTGCACGCCGAGGGCGCCGACGACGCGGTGTGGACCAACGCGCTCGGCCTGGCCTTCGCGATGCCCAACTGGCCCCTGATGCGGGCCTTCCTGGCCAGCGACGCCCGGCTGTTCAACTCCTTCACGCCGGTGCGCACCGGCATGGACGCCTGCGACGCGGCCCGGGTCGGGCTGCGCGGCGCCGCCGACATCGTCGAGCACCCGGACGGGTTCCTCGACCGCTTCTCCGCCGTGCCGCTGCCGGACGCCGTCAACGCCGGACTCGGCGAGCGCTGGCACACCGAGACGCTCTCCTTCAAGCTGCACCCGGGCGGGCCCGGGATCGACGCGGCCGTCGACTGCGCCGCCGACCTGCACCGCGACCTGGGCCCGATCCGCCCCGAGGACGTCGCCGAGGTGGTGGTCGAGGCCTCGCTGTACACCCTGTTCGCCGGAC
Organism: Kitasatospora sp. NPDC015121; assembly: GCF_055562955.1. NCBI lineage: Bacteria > Bacillati > Actinomycetota > Actinomycetes > Kitasatosporales > Streptomycetaceae > Kitasatospora > Kitasatospora sp. NPDC015121. The sequence goes on along the minus strand of NZ_JBVHEH010000012.1, from coordinate 80,900 downwards.
GCAAGGCGGCCGGCTACGTGGTCGGTCCGGGTTCGCCGATCGGCGCGCTGGTGCTGCACACCCCGTACCCGGTGGCGACGGCGCTGCTGACCGGCGGCCTGACCGTCAACGACTTCGGGGCGCCGCTGCTCAACGACCGGGGCCGCTGGGCGGTCGCCGACAAGGTCCGGCTGGTGCACGACCCGGAGCTGACCCGGGCGCTGTTCGCCTCCGAGGCGCCGTTCGGCGAGGCGCTGCGCCAGGCCGGGCCGCACGCCGAGCCGTGGCTGCGCGAGTTCGCCGGCGAGGACGAGGCGGCCCGGGCCGTCGCGGCCGCCAACTCCCGCCCGGCGGGCGACTTCACCAGCGCCGCCAAGGCCACCGGCGCGCGGATCACCGTCCGGCTCACCGACGGCCGCAGCGCGGTGCGCGAGCGCCTCGTCCCGCTGGCCGCGGCGGGGCCGCACACCCGCGCCCACCACGCCGAGCTGATGCGGGAGAAGTTCACCGAGTACGGCGGCGACCGCTCGGTCGCGGACGCCGCCGCGGGCCTCGACCGGATGAATCCCGACGAACTCCGGGACTGGATCCGCGCCGCACTGGCCTGACCGGAGGGGGGAAATCATTCCCCTCCCGGCATCAGATCCGTGTCAGGAAGGCGTCAGAACCCGCTGCCATCATCGAATCGACTCGGGTCCGAAAAATCTCGGCGGAATTCTGCGGAAAGGCTGATGATGACGCTGGAGAACACCTCTCGGGAAAAGCCGATGAAAAGCTACAAGCTCTTCATCGGCGGAAAGGACCTGGAAGGCGACGGCTGGGTCTACACGGTGAGTTCGCGTTCCCTGTTGGAGGACGTGTTCACCAGCGTCAGTCTCAAACGCGCGCTCGAACAGGACGACGACAACACCGAGGCCGCGCAGCACCCCTACGTGGTGGGCCGCTGCGCGATCGCCTCGGACGAGGCCATCGACCTGGCCAGCGAGGCCGCCGCGGCCGCCGCGCCCGGCTGGGCAGCGGTGCCGCTGGAGCGGCGGATGCGCCTGGGCACCCGGTTCCGCGAGGAACTGCTGCGCCGCCAGGACGAGTTCGTGGACATGCTGGTGGCCGAGGCGCACCCGGTGCGGCTGGCCCGCTGGGAGCTGTCCTGCCTGCTCCAGGTGTACAGCGAGGAGTCCATCTACTGGTACCGCCAGCGGATGCACACCGAGTTCGAGCACGCCGGACGGCGCCTGATCGTCCGCCGGCAGCCCGACGGCGTGGTCGGCTTCAACCCGCCGCAGAACGCCCCCGCGCCCTCCGCGGCGCTCGCCGTGCTGGCCCTGATGGCCGGCAACGCGGTCGTGGTCCGCGCCCCGCGCTCCATCGCGCTGTCCACCCTGTGGGTGCTGCGCGACGTGGTCGCCCCGCTGCTGGACGAGCTCGGCGCCCCGCCCGGAGTGCTCAACGTGGTCTGCTCCAACCCGAAGCAGACCCTGGACCGCTGGGTGTCCAGCCCGCTGGTCAACGACATCTTCTACATCGGCGGCAGCCAGGAGGGCCTGCGCTTCCAGGAGCAGTGCGTCGCCACCGGCACCAAGCCGATCCTCGAACTGGCCGGCAACGACGGCATCATCGTCTGGGAGGGCGCGGACCTCAAGTACGCGGCCGAGGCGATCACCGAGTCCTTCTACGGCTCCGGCCAGATCTGCATGGTGCCCAACTACGTGCTGGCGCACCCGGCGATCGCCGACGAGCTGATCGAGGAGGTGAAGCGGCAGGTCGCCGACGTCCGCCCCGGCTACCCGGAGGACGAGGGCGTGCTGCTCTCGCCGGTCCGCCGCTCCGAGAAGTTCTTCACCCTGCTCAACCAGGCCCTCGACCGGGGCGCCACCCTGGTCACCGGCGGGCAGCGCACCGAACTCGACGGGACCCCCTCGGAGACCGGCGTCTTCCTGCAGCCCACCGTGGTGCGGGTGGACGGCCTCGCCGGCGCCCGCGAGTACGACGTGGTCAAGCAGGAGACCTTCTTCCCGCTGCTGCCGATCGTCGTCCCGGAGGCCCGGCCGAACGACGAACTCCTGGACAGCTTCATCGACTTCGTCAACTCCAACGAGTACGGGCTGCGCAACTCGCTGTGGGCGAAGTCCGCCCGGGTGATCAACGCCTTCGTGCAGCGCGTCACCAACGGCGGCCTGCTGAAGATCAACGACTCGCACATCGGGTTCCTGCCCTACCTGCCCAGCCACGGCGGCACCGGCCTGACCGGCGGCGTGTACGGCGAGGCCAACTACCCGATGCTCAAGACCTCGCACATCCAGGGCGTCTCCATCGCCCACGACGTCAGCCCGCGCCAAGCCGTCTTCGGGTCCTGACCCCCCTTCGCCCACCACCCCTGACAGAGGTGCCCTTCCGATGCGTTCACTCGATGTCGCCCGCGAGGTGTCCGAGCGGTACCACCCGGGTCTGGCCAAAGCCCTGGGCGAACTGCCGTACGCCGAGCGCGAGGCCCCCGGCAGCCCGGTGATCGACCTGTTCCGTCAGCACGGCGGCGTCGGCCTGCTGATCCCCGCCGAGTACGGCGGCCTCGGCGCCGACCCGCTGGAGGCCGTCCGGGCGCAGCGCGCCCTGGGCGCGCTCTCGCCCTCGCTGGCCGCCGCCGTCACCATGCACCACTTCACCGCCGCGATGCTGTACGCCCTGGCCGACGGCCCGGGCCGGCTGACCGCCGAGCAGCTCGAACTGCTGCACGGCGTCGTCCCCGAGCAGCGCCTGATGGCCTCCGGCTGGGCCGAGGGCCGCACCCAGCAGAACATCCTCACCCCGGCCGTCACCGCCGACCGGGTCCCGCACGGCTACCGGCTCAACGGCTCCAAGAAGCCCTGCAGCCTGGCCCGTTCGATGGACCTGCTGACCGCGTCCATCGCGGTGCCCGGCGACGACGGCACCCCCGAGCTGGCGCTGGCCCTGGTCCGCGCCGACACCCCGGGGCTGAGCGTCCACCCGTTCTGGGGCAACGACGTGCTGGCCGCCGCCGAGAGCGACGAGGTCCAGCTGTCCGCGGTGTTCGTCCCCGAGGAACTGGTGATCCGCACCGCCGCGGACGACCCGGACCGGATCGAGGACCTGCAGAACGCCGGCTTCGCCTGGTTCGAGCTGCTGATCTCGGCCGGCTACCTCGGGGCCGCCTCCGGCCTGGTCGAGGAGGTGCTGCGGCGCGACCGCGGCGGCGTCGCCGACCGGGCCGAACTGGTGCTGCGCACCGAGGCCGCCGCCGCGCTGCTGGAGGGCGCCGCCCGCGCCGTCGCCGACGGCGTGACCGGCGAGGAGGCCGTCGCCCAGGTGCTGGTCGCCCGCTACGCGGTGCAGCGCGACCTGTCGGCGATCGCCGACCAGGCGCTGGAACTGCTCGGCGGCCTGGACTTCATCCGCTCCTCCGACCACTCCCGGATGGCCGTCGCGCTGCGCCCGCTGGCCTTCCACCCGCCGTCCCGGGCCGCCGCGGCCGGGCCGCTGCTCTCCTACCTCTCCGGCGACCCGCTGGTGCTCTCCTGAAACCCGTCGTCCCGAAAGCGAGTTGATCGATGACTACCGTGCTGGAACCGAGGGTCGACACCGAGGAGGAGATCCTCGGCCTCTACCGGGCCCACCTGAGCAAGGGCCGGGCCACCCTGGCCGAGCTGTTCGGCAGCCACATGGAGGTCGAGTCCTCCGGCGCCTGGCTGACCACCAGCGACGGCGAGCGCTTCCTCAACGCGGGCGGCTACGGCGTGTTCATCATGGGCGCCCGGCACCCGATCGTGGTCGAGGAGGTCGCCCGCCAGCTGCACACCCACCCGACGGCCACCCGCATCCTGCTGGAGCCGACGGTGGCCCGCGCGGCCGAGGCGCTCACCGCGATCACCCCGGCCGGCCTGGACCGCGTGCACTTCGCGCTCTCCGGCGCCGAGGCGGTCGAGACCGGCCTGAAGCTGGCCCGCGCCAACGGCCACAAGCGCACCGTCTCGTTCAAGGGCGGCTACCACGGCAAGACCCTGGGCGCGCTGTCGGCCACCGCCAAGGAGGTCTACCAGGCGCCGTTCCGCCCGCTCATCCCGGACGTCCTGCACCTGCCGTTCGGCGACATCGACGCGCTGCGCGCCGAACTGGCCGCGCACCCCGGCGAGGTCGCGGTGATCATCGAGCCGGTGCAGGGCGAGGGCGGCGTGATCATCCCGCCGAAGGGCTTCCTGAAGCAGGTCGAGGAGGCCGTCCGCGAGTACGAGGGCTTCCTGATCCTCGACGAGGTGCAGACCGGCTTCGGCCGCCTCGGCGAGTGGTGGGGCGCCGACGTCGAGGGCGTCACCCCCGACGTCCTGCTCGCGGGCAAGGCGCTCGGCGGCGGTGTCGTCCCGGTCTCCGCGGCGATCGCCACCCGCAAGGCGTTCAAGCCCTTCGACAAGGACCCGTACGTCCACACCGCGACCTTCTCCGGGCAGCCGCTGCTGATGGCCGCCGTGCAGGGCGCCGTGCGCGCCGTGCAGGAGGAGCGGCTGGTGACCCGGTCGATGGACCTCGGCGCCCGGCTGCTGCCGCGGATCGAGGAGATCGCCCGCCGCAACATCCCCGAGCTCGTCGTGGACGTCCGCGGCCAGGGCCTGCTGATCGGCGTCGAGCTGGTCGAGGCGGGCCTGGCCGGCGAGCTCCTGATCGAACTGTTCAACCACGGGGTCGTGGCCAACCACTCGATGAACGGCAGCTCCGTGGTGCGCTTCACGCCGCCCGCGATCCTGACCGACAGCGACGTGGAGTTCCTCCTCGACTCCTTCGACAAGGCCACCCTCGACCTCGTCCGGGGCTCGGCCACGATGCCGGAAGGCGGTAAGTAACCGTGCGACACGTGACCCTGGACGCGGTGGTCAGCGGCGAGAACGCCGAGCACGTCTTCGCGGAGGTGCTCCGCTGGGAGCGCTACCCGGACCTCGCCCCGCACGTGCGGGCCACCACCGTGCACTCCACCCTGCCCGAGCCGGTCGGCTCCTCCAGCTGGGAGCTGCACTTCCGCAGCGGCCTGCTCCGCTGGACCGAGGACGACCGGTTCTTCCCGGAGCGCCTGCAGCTCGAGTTCGAGCAGAGCGACGGCGACTTCGACTCCTTCACCGGCCGGTGGACGTTCACCCAGGACGGCCCGGACGTCAACGTCTCCTTCGAGGCCGACTTCGACTTCGGCATCCCCAGCCTCGAAGGCATCCTCGACCCGATCGCGGAGCGCGTCATCCGGGAGACCGTCGCCTGGGCCGTCACCGGCCTGTTCCCCGCGACCAGGCTGACCGGCGACGTGGAGCTGGTCGCCGGCGTCACCCACTGACAGGAGGCACCCCGTGGACCAGGCAAACCCGTTCGAGACCCCGAGAACCCACGCCCTGCACCGGGCCGAGTACCTGACCGCGCTGGCCGTCACCACCGGCCTGATCATCTGGCACCTCGACGAGATCCGCTGGCTGCCCGCGATCGGCCTGTTCCTCTACATCGACCTGATCGGCTACATCCCCGGCGCCCTGGCCTTCCGCCGGGCCGGCGGGAAGCCGATCGCCAAGACGTACTACGTCCTCTACAACACCATGCACAGCCTGCTCACCCAGGGTGCCGTCGCGGCGCTGTGGTGCTGGCTGGTCAAGCCGGAGTGGGCGCTGCTGGTGCTGCCGTTCCACCTGTTCGGCGACCGGGGGATCTTCGGCAACTTCATGAAGTCCTTCGCGCTGCCCTTCGAACCGGTCCGGCAGCCCGGCTACCTGCGGCTGCTGGACGACCTCGGGGTCGCCCACCCCAAGCCGCTCGGCCACGCCTTCGACCCGGTACCCGTCGGCCACCGCCCCCGCGGCGCGGCCGCCGCCACCCCGGCGGCCGCGCCCGAACCGGCCGGGGCGGCGCGGTGAGCGCGCCCGCCCAGGCCCCGGTCGAATCCCCCGAGGAGGTCCGCCGCCGCCGGGCGCTGTACCACCTCGCCTCGCCGGTGGCGGTCCTCACGGTGGCCCACCGGGGCCGCCTGCACGGCACCACCGTCTCCACCGCCACCCTGGTCTCGCACCGGCCGCTGATCCTCGGCGCCAGCCTGCGGGCCGACTCGGTGCTCGCCGAACTCGCGGTCGCCGAGGGCCGGTTCTCGGTCAACGTGCTGGACGGCAACCAGGGCGGCCTGGCCCGCTGGTTCGCCGACTCCGGCCGGCCCGAGGGCTCCCGCCAGTTCGACGGCCTGGAGTGGCGGCACGACCCGTACACCACCGCCCCGCTGCTGGACGGCGCGCTCGCCCAGTACACCTGCCGGACCGCGGGCCGCACCCCGGTCGGCGACCACGAGGTGCTGCTCGGCCGGGTGGTGCACGCCTCCGCCCAGGACTTCGGCGTCCCGCTGCTCAGCTACGCGGGCGGCCTGTACGTCGGGGAGCTCTTCCCGGTCACCGACCACTCCGCCACCAGACCATCCGAGAAGGGGAAGCAGCAGTCATGACCGAATCAGTGGCCCGCGAGGCCGACTGGGACCTGGCGCCCGGCCTGCTCGACGGGGCCAAGGAGCTCGCCCTCTCGCCCGCCGACTGCGACCTCGCGTACTGGATCACCCAGGTCGCCCAGGGCACCCTGCGCGGACGCGGGGTGACCGGGCACCACGAGAGCGCCGGGGTCCCCGACTTCCTGCGCGCCCCCGGCCCGCTGCGGGACGCCCTGGTGCTGGAGTTCGGCTTCCGCGGCCTCTCCGAGGAGATCGCCACCCGGCTGCTCGCCCACTACGTGGCGATCGCCCCCGGCATCCCCGAACTGGAGTTCTACACCACGCAGTTGGTGGACGAGGCCCGGCACGCCCGGGTGTTCCGCAACCACCTGGTGGAGCTCGGCCTGCCCGCCGCCACCCTGCTGCGCGACATCGACGACATGGCCGCCGACTACCGCCGCCGGGTCCTCCAGCCGGTCGAGGACTTCACCCTCGACATCGTCCGCGACCAGCGGGACTTCATCGGCGGGGTGGCCGTCTTCGCCATCGTCATCGAGGGCGTCCTCGCCCCCGCCGCCGAACTCAGCGAGCGCAAGTGGACCCCGCTGTCGCCCGCCACCGGCGAGATCTCCCGGGGCACCGCGATCGACGAGATCCGCCACCTCACCGTCGCCTCCACCATCCTGCGCGACCACGTCGCCGCCCACCCCGAGTACCGGCCGCGGCTGCTGGAGATCCTCCGGGCCGGCGTCAAGCTCTGGGACGAGATCCCCGACCGGGAGTTCGTCATCCACCGCGAGGAGCTGTTCCAGCAGGGCATGCACCAGCACGCCGACCTGATCGGCGACTACGAGGTCTGGCCCGGCGTCCGCCTCCTCGACACCACCCCCGAGCAGCGCTACGACATGGCCGAGCGGTGGACCGACGAGATGGCCGAGGCCCGGATGGCCTACATGGGCCTGCCGGTCGAGGTGCTCTCCTCGGAAGGCGACGGGATATGACCGTCGGCCTGCCCGAAGCGGCCCAACGGCCCGGCTACCCGGCCGACCGGCACCCGGTGATCTGCGGCGTCGGCGGCTACGTCCCGCCCGACGTGGTCACCAACGCCGACCTGGTCGCCCGGCTGGACACCTCGGACGAGTGGATCCGCACCCGCACCGGCATCGCCGCCCGGCACTTCGTCAGCCCCGGCACCGCCACCTCCGACCTCGCCGTCGAGGCCGGCCGCCGCGCCCTCAAGTCCGCCGACGACTCCCAGGTCGACGCGGTGGTGCTGGCCACCACCACCCCCGACCACCCCTGCCCGGCCACCGGCCCCTCGGTCGCCGCCCGCCTCGGCCTCGGCGGCGTCCCCGCCTTCGACGTCTCCGCGGTCTGCACCGGCTTCCTGTACGGCCTGGCCACCGCCGGCGGCCTGATCGCCTCCGGCGCGGCCGAACGGGTCCTGCTGATCGCCGCCGACGCCTTCACCACCATCGTCAACCCCGGCGACCGCTCCACCGCGGTGATCTTCGCCGACGGCGCGGGCGCCGTGGTGCTGCGGGCCGGCCGGGCCGACGAACCCGGCGCGGTCGGGCCGATCGTGCTCGGCTCCGACGGCGACCAGCGCGAGATGATCACCGTCCCGGCCGGCGGCTCCCGCACCCGCTCCACCGACGAACAGCCCGCCCACGGCGACCAGTACTTCCAGATGGCCGGCCGGGCGATCTTCCGGCAGGCCGTGGAGCGGATGACCGAGTCCTCCCGGCAGGCGCTCACCGCCGCCGGCTGGCAACTGGCCGACGTCGACCGGCTCGCCTCCCACCAGGCCAACGCCCGGATCCTGGCCGCCGTCGCCGAACGCCTCGACGTCGACCCGGAGCGCCAGCTCTCCAACATCGAGCGGGTCGGCAACACCGGCGCCGCCTCCATCCCGCTGCTGCTCGCCCAGTCCGCCGAGAGCGGCGACCTGCTCCCGGGCCAGCGGGTGCTGCTCACCGCCTTCGGCGGCGGCCTCACCTGGGGATCCGCCACCCTCACCTGGCCCGACCTGGGCCCCCTCCCGACACCCGACGCCCGCTGAGGAAGGACACCGCCGTGTTCGAAGAGATCAAGGCCATCCTGGTCCACAAGCTCAAGGTCACCCCCGAGCAGGTCACCCCCGAAGCCACCCGCGAGGACATCGAGCTCGACTCCCTCGCCGTGGTCGAACTCTCCCTCGTCCTGGAGACCGAGTTCGGCGTCAGCGTCACCGACGACGAACTCCTCGACACCGAGACCATCGGCGACATGGCCGAGCTCGTCGAGTCGCGGATGAGCCGGGTCTGATGGCCGCGCGCGAGATCGCCGTCACCGGACTGGGCCTGGTCACCCCGGGCGGGATCGGCACCGGCCCGAGCTGGGCGGCGGTCCGCGCGGGTCGCGGCACCGCGTCCCACGACCCCCTCCTCGCCGAGCACCCGGCCCGGATCTCCTGCCGGGTGCCCGGCTGGGACCCGGACGGGCTGCTCGGCCCCCGCCGCGCCCACCGCCTCGACCGCTTCACCCAGTTCGCCCTGGTCGCGGCCCACGAGGCGGTCGCCGACGCCGGACTCGACCCGCGGACCTGGGACGGCGCCCGGGTCGGCGTCGTCCTCGGCTGCGCCGACGGCGGACCCGGCACCGTCGAGGAACAGCACCGGGTGATGCTCGAAAGCTCCCCGAGCCGGGTCTCCCCGCTGCTGCTGCCCATGCAACTGCCCAACATGCTGGCCGGCCAGGCCGCCATCGAGTTCGGCGCCACCGGCCCCAACCTGGTGGTCGCCACCGCCTGCGCCTCCGGCACCACCGCCCTCGGCACCGCCCGCGACCTGCTGCTGCTGGACCGCTGCGACATCGTGCTGGCCGGCGGCGCCGAAGCGATGATCACCCCGCTGGTGATGGCCGGGTTCGCCAAGATGGGCGCCCTCTCCACCCGCTTCGACGACCCCGCCACCGCCTCCCGCCCCTTCGACGCCGACCGCGACGGCTTCGTCGCCGGCGAGGGGGCCGGCGTCCTCATCCTCGAACGCGCCACCGACGCCCGCGCCCGCGGCGCCCGGATCCGCGCCCGGATCGCCGGCTACGGCGCCACCGCCGACGCCCACCACGTCACCTCGCCGCACCCCGAGGGCCACGGCATCGAAGCCGCCATCCGCACCGCCCTCGCCGACGCCGGCGCCACCGGCGCCGACGTCGACCACGTCAACGCGCACGGCACCTCCACCCCCCGCAACGACCTCGTCGAGGCGACCGTGCTGCGCCGCACCCTCGACGGCGACCCGCTCGTCACCTCCACCAAGGGCGTCACCGGCCACCTCCTCGGCGCCGCCGGCGCCGTCGAGGCCGCCTTCACCGTCCTCGCCATCGAACAGGGCCTCGTCCCGCCCACCGCGAACCTGCGCACCCCCGACCCCCGGATCGACATCAAGGTCGCCACCGCCGAGACCCACCGGCCGATCGGCCTCGCCCTCAGCAACTCCCTCGGCTTCGGCGGCCAGAACGCCGTCGTCGCGATCACCCCCTGACCGCCCGGCCCCGGCCGGACCCGGCGGCGCGCCGGGCCCGGCCGGGGCGGCGGACCACCGCCCCGGCGCACCGCACCCCGACCCCGGCGGGCCCCCGGGCCCCACCCCGCGACGGCCCGCCCACGCCAGCCCACCGGAGCCCAGATGACCGTCACCGCCCCCGCCGCCGTCCAGGCCGCCGCCCCCGCGGCGAGACCGGGAGGACGGCTCGGCACCGCCCACATCGTCTTCCTGATCGTCTCCGCCGCCGCGCCGCTCTCCGCCATGGTCGGCACCGTGCCGCTGGCGTTCGCCATCGGCACCGGCGCGGCCGTCCCCACCGCCTTCCTGTTCGCCGGCGCCACCCTGCTCTGCTTCTCGGTCGGCTACGCGGTCAGCGCCCGCCGCACCGGCGGCTCCGGCGGCTTCTACGCCGCCATCGCCGACGGCCTCGGCCGCCCCGCCGCGATCGGCGCCGGCTGGCTCGCCGTCCTCGCCTACAACGCCGCCACCGTCGGACTCGTCGGCGCCCTCGGCTACTTCACCCAGCTGGTCCTCGCCGCCCACGGACTGGACCTGCCCTGGCAGCTGTGCGCCGCCGTCGGCCTGCTGCTCGTCGCCGCGCTCGGCTACCGCGACATCGCGGTCAGCGCCCGCCTGCTGGCCGTCCTGATGATCGGCGAGATCGGCATCCTCGCCGTCCTCGACCTCGCCATCGCCGGCCGGCACGGCGCCGCCGCCCTGCCCGCCGCCGGGATCTCGCCCTCCGGGGCCCTCGGCGCCGGCGCCGGCGTCTCGCTGATGTTCGCCTTCATCTCCTTCATCGGCTTCGAGTCCGCCGCCCTGTACGGCAAGGAGGCCCGCGACCCCGGCCGCAGCGTCCCCCGCGCCACCTACGTCGCGGTCCTGCTGATCGCCGGGTTCTACGCCCTGACCAGCTGGGAGGCGGTCGGCGCGATCGGCGCCGACGCCGTCCGCGACACCGCCGCCGCCCAGCAGGGCGACCTGTTCTTCGGCATCGGCCAGGACTACCTCGGCGGTGCCGGCGCCACCACCCTGCAGATCATGCTGTGCACCAGCCTGTTCGCCGCCACCCTCGCCCTGCACAGCGCCGCCAACCGCTACGCCCAGGTCCTCGCCGACGACGGCCTGATGCCCGCCCCGCTCGCCGCCCTGCACCGCCGGCACGGCTCCCCGCACCGAGCCAGCCTCGCCCAGAGCGGCCTGAGCGCCGTCGTGGTGGCCGGCTTCGCGCTCGCCGGACTCGACCCCTACGCCGACCTCACCACCAGCATGCTCGGCCTCGGCACCCTCGGCATCGTCGTCCTGCAGGCCGCCGCCGCCCTCGCCGTCCTGGCCCGCGCCCGCACCGGCGGCGCCGGCTGGTGGCAGGGCGTCCTGGCCCCGCTGCTCGGCCTGCTCGGCCTGGTCGCCACCGTCGTCCTGGTGGTCGGCAACTTCGACCTGCTGACCGGCTCCCACCACGGACTGGTCTCCGAACTCCCCTGGGCCGTCCCGCTGGTGGCCGGCGCCGGACTGCTCTACGCGCTGCGGATGCGCGCCACCCGGCCGGTCCGCTACCGCCGGCTCGCCGCCGCCCACCTGCCGCCCCGCCCGCGCCCGCAGCGCACCCGCTGACCGCCCGCCCCACCCGCGGCCCGGCCGGCCGGCGTCCCCCACCGCCGGACCGGCCGGGCCGCCGCCCGTCCACGACCACCCGCCAGGAGAAGACGTGCACGACGTACGCGAGCTCATCGACCTCGGCCCCGAAGCGGTCCGCCGCCTCGGCCGCCGCCGGTACACCCTGGACCTCGACGGCCTGCGCGCCCTGCACCGGCGCCGCGCCGAGCAGTTGGAGGAGCACGAGCGGCTGCGCGGCGAACTCAAGCGCGCCGCCAAGGGCGGTGCCCGCGACGAGGACGCCCGCGAACTGGCCCGGCGGCTGCGCGAGCGCACCCGGACCGCCGAGGAGGCGCTGCGCGCCACCGAGGACGAGCTCCAGGCCCGGCTGCTCACCATCCCCAACCTGCCGCTGGACACCGTCCCCGACGGCGACAGCGAGAAGGAGGCGGTCGAGGTCCGCCGCTCCGGCCCGCGCCGCCCGGTCGGCGGCCCCGCCCTCCACCACGCCGACCTCGGCGAGGCGCTCGGCATCCTCGACCTCCCGCGCGCCTCCCGGCTCTCCGGCGCCCGCTTCGCCGTCACCCGCGGCCCCGGCGCCCGGCTCGAACGGGCCCTGGCCGCCTTCCTGCTGGACCTGCACACCACCGAGCACGGCTACACCGAGTACGCGGTGCCGCACCTGGTCGACCGGGCCACCATGACCGGCACCGGCCAGCTGCCCAAGTTCGAGGAGGACCTGTTCGCGACCTCGGTCGGCGACCGCGAGCTCTTCCTGATCCCGACCGCCGAGGTGCCGCTCACCAACCTGGTCGCCGGCGAGCTGCTGGACGCCTCGGCGCTCCCGCTCGCCTTCACCGCCCGCACGCCCTGCTACCGCTCCGAGGCCGGCTCCTACGGCCGCGACACCCGGGGCATCCTGCGGCTGCACCAGTTCGAGAAGGTCGAGCTGGTGCGGATCTGCGCCCTGGAGGACGCCCAGGCCCAGCTGGAACTGATGGTCGGCCAGGTCGAGGAGTGCCTCAAGCGGCTCGAACTCTCCTACCGGGTCGTGCTGCTGCCCGCCGGCGACATGGGCTTCTCGGCCCGGATGACCTACGACATCGAGGTGTGGATGCCGGGCGGCGACACCTACCGGGAGATCTCCTCGGTCTCCGACTGCGGCTCCTTCCAGGCCCGCCGGGCCGGCATCCGGCACCGCAGCGCGGAGGGCCGCAAGCCGGCCGCCGCCACCCTCAACGGCTCCGCCCTCCCGATCGGCCGCACCGTCGCCGCCCTGCTCGAACAGGGCGCCCAGCCCGACGGCTCGGTGCTGCTGCCGGCCGCGCTGGCCCCGTACACCGGCTTCCGCCGGATCCTGGCCGACGGGACCACCGCCTAGGCCGCCGCCCCGGAGCCCCCGGGGACCCGGAGCAGCCCGACGCCCCCGACGCCCCCGACGCGGCCCCACCCGCGGCGGGGGCGTCGACGGCTGGACGGGGGCGGGCGGGGGCGGGCGGGCGCTGCGGTGCGGTGCGGGCGGTGTGGGTGGGCTGTGGGTGGTGCGGGGGCGGAGCCGGGCGCGGGTTCAGGCGGTGCGGGCCAGGTCCTGGTTCAGGACGCCGTGGAAGACCTGGGTGAGTTCGGGCGAGGGCTCCATGCCGAGCTCGTCGACCAGGCGCTTGCGGGCGGCCCGGTAGACCTGGACCGCCTCGGCCTGGCGGCCGCTGCGGTAGAGCGCGACCATCAGGGTGCCGGTCAGCCGCTCGCGCCACGGGTGGGCCGCGCTCATCCGGCGCAGCTCGCCGATCACGGCCGTGGGCTGCTGGTGGTGGACGCCGAGCCAGAGCAGGTCCTCGCGGGCGGCCAGGTACTCCTCCTCCAGCTGGAGGGTGGTGGAGCGGCACAGCGGGCCGGGGGAGACGTCCTGCAGCGGGGCGCCGCGCCAGTGCGACAGCGCGGTCTCCAGCAGTTCGGCGGCGAGCGACGGGTCGCTCGCCATCACGGCGCGGGCGTGCGCGAGGTCCTCCTGGAAGAGCGCCAGGTCGACGTCCTGCGGGGCGACGTCCAGGACGTAGCCGGAGGAGCGGGTGATCAGGGCGGGGGCGTCGCCGCCCGGGCCGGCCAGCTTCCGGAGGGTGCGCCGCAGCCGGGAGACGTGGGCCTGCAGGGCGTTCTCGACGGTGGCCGGGAGGTCGTCGCCCCAGATCTCGGCGTACAGCTGGTCGGTGGGGACGAGCCGGCCGGCGCCGATCAGCAGCGCGGCCAGCAGGGTGCGCTGCCCGACGCCGGGGATGGGGCGGACGCGGCCGTCGACTTCCACGCTGACCGGTCCGAGGATCCTGAACTGCATGGGGTACTCCGTTGGGGTGTGGTGGGCCAGGGAGCGCTGGGGAGGCCGCCGTCCGTTCCGGAAGCGCGTTCGGATTGTCGGATCACCACCTCGAGTGCGGCTGGAGGTCCCGGACAGCAGGCCGCCCCCGCCCGGAGCGGGCGGGGGCGGCCTGGTGGTGACGCGCCGGGGGAGCGGTCACCAGGTGACGGGCAGCCGGTGGGTGCCGTAGAGCAGCATGTCGTCGCGGAACGGGACGTCCGTCAGGTCGACCGCGAGCCGCAGGTCGGGGAAGCGGTCCATGATCGCGTTGAGCGACACCTCCAGCTCCAGGGTGGCCAGCGGCGCGCCCACGCACTTGTGGATGCCGTGGCCGAACGCCAGGTGGTGGTGGGCGTCGCGGCGCAGGTCCAGCCGCTCCGGCTCGGGGAACACCTCGGGGTCGTGGTTGGCCGCGGGCAGCGCGAAGATGATGCCGTCGCCCTTGGGGACCGCGACGCCGCCGATCTCCATGTCCTCGGAGGCGGTCCGGATGAAGTCGTGCTGCTTGATCGAGGAGTAGCGCAGCAGCTCCTCCACCGCCCCGGGCACCAGGCTCCGGTCGGCGCGCAGCTCGGCCAGCTGCTCCGGGTTGCGCAGCAGGAACAGGATGTTCATGGAGATCTGGTTCGCGGTGGTGTCGTGCCCCGCGAACAGCAGGAAGCGGGCCATCGCGACCAGGTCGTCCCGGCTGATCTCGCCCTTGTTGTAGTGGTTGACGACCAGGCGGCTGATCAGGTCGTCCTGCGGGTCGGCCTGCTTGCGGTCGATCAGCCGGCTCATGAAGTCGGTCAGCGCGGCGAACGCGGCCCCGGCCTCCTCGGGGGTGGCGGTGGGGGAGGTGACGACCCGGCCGTTGGTCTGGAACTCCTCGTGGTCCTCGTACGGGACGCCGAGCAGGCGGGCGATCACCAGGGTGGGCAGCGGGTCGGCGAAGGCCTCGACCAGGTCGGCGGGCCTGGGGCCGGCCGCCAGGTCGTCGAGCAGGCGGTGGGTGATCCGCTCCACGTCGGGCTGCAGGGCGCGGGTGGCGCGGGCGGTGAACTCCGGGATGACCATCCGGCGCAGGGTGGCGTGGTCCGGGTTGTCCAGCCGGAACATCGACAGCGCCCGCGGCGTGGGCGGCAGCGGGATCAGCGCCGGGAAGTTCTCCGCCATGTCGTCGGAGCTGACCCGCCGGTCGGCTATCGCCGAGCGCACGTCCTGGTAGCGGGTGACCAGCCACGCGCGGCGACCGCCGGCCAGCCGCACCGGCCGGGGCCGGCCTCGGCGCAGCTCGGCGTAGGCGGGCGGCGGCAGCAGCGGGTCGGTGCGCGGGAGCGGGTAGTCGAGGAGCGTCTCGGTGTCGGTCATCCTTCTGCTTCCTGTGCGGGCGGTGCGGGGCGGGGAGGGAGTGGGCGGTGCGGGTCCGGC
The DNA here is from genome assembly GCF_055562955.1 of Kitasatospora sp. NPDC015121. Classification (NCBI taxonomy): domain Bacteria; kingdom Bacillati; phylum Actinomycetota; class Actinomycetes; order Kitasatosporales; family Streptomycetaceae; genus Kitasatospora; species Kitasatospora sp. NPDC015121. The sequence goes on along the minus strand of NZ_JBVHEH010000012.1, from coordinate 65,590 downwards.
CGGGCCGCCGGGGCGGCGCGGCCGGGGCGGGGTCAGACCTGGTCGGTGACCCGGACCACGGCCCCGGCGACGGTGAAGCCGACGCCGACGGCGAACAGCAGGACGTGGTCGCCGGGCTGGAGCTCGCCCTTCTCCCGCAGGTGGTCGAGCCCGGCGAACTGGTCGCCGGCGCCCAGGTGCCCGGTGTACCGGCCGAGGTCGGTCCAGAGGGTCTGCTCCTCGGTCAGGCCGAGCAGGTCGTGCAGCTCGGCCTGACCGCCGCCGCGGTGCACGAACGGCAGCACGGCCCGGGTGATCTGGCCGAGTTCGACGCCGGCCTCGGCCAGCACCTGGTCGCGGGTGCGCAGCACCAGGGCGATCCAGCGCTCGAACTCGCCCGCGGCCTCCGGCGTCGACGCGTGCGAGTCGAAGCGCCGCTCGATCGGCACGGGCCGCTCGGCGAGCGGCGCGTCGGCGAACGGGACGCTGCCGCGGTCCCAGGTCTCCAGGCTGTTGTCGGCGTTCTCGACGCTGGCGAGCAGCTGGGCGAAGCCGCCCTCGGCGGAGAGCACCAGGGCGGTGCCGCCGTCGCCCCAGATCGACTGGGTGTAGGAGTTCCAGCGGTCGATGGCGGGGGCGGCGAAGCGGTCGCCGGTGGTGAGCAGGGCGTGGTCGACGGTGCCGCAGTCGAGGTAGGCGGCGGCGAGGTGCAGCGCGGCCAGGCCGCCGGCCGAGCGCTGGTCCAGGGTCAGCGCGATGGCCTGCGGGCCGATCGACTGCTGCGAGACGTACGAGGCGGGTGCCCAGCAGTCCAGGCCCTGGAACCAGATGCAGGCGTGCAGGTGCAGGCCGATCGCGGCGGGGTCGACGCCGGAGCGGCCGACGGCCTGGCGGGCGGCGTGCACGGCCAGGTCGACGGGCGCCGCGCCGTCGGTGTCGATGGCGATGGACTCGTAGCCGAGGTCGCGGTGGCTCTCGCCGACCAGGCCGGCGCCGACGGCGGCCTCCAGCGGCCGGGAGGCGGGTATGCAGCGGCCGGTGCCGGCCAGGTAGAGCTCTCTGCGGTAGCGCACGGTTCTCTCCGGGGTCGTGGGCGGGTCACCAGGAGGGCACGTCGGTGATCTGGAAGACCGCGGCGGCGAAGTTGAAGCCGACGCCGCAGCCGTAGAGCAGGACGTGGTCGCCGGGGGAGACCAGCCGGTTGGTGATCAGGTAGTCGAGTCCGGCGAACGGGTCGCCGGCGCCGATGTGGCCGGTGTGGCGCCCGAGTTCGTTCCAGACGGTCTGCTCCTCGGTCAGGCCGACCAGGTCGTGCATCTCGGCCTGGCCGTCGCCGCGGTGCTGGAAGGGCATGGCGGCGCGGGTGATGTCGCCGATGGTCAGGCCGGCCTCGGCGAGCACCTCGTCCTTGAGCCGGAGCATGCTGTCGACCCAGAGCTTCCCGTCGGCGGCCGCGTTCGGGTTGGTGAGCTGGTACTCGGCGCGCTCCCAGACCGGGACCGGCCACCGGGTGCCGGGGCGGTCCTGGAACTCCTGGTCGGCGCGGGTCCAGCCCTCCATCTCGTTGAGGCCGAAGGCGGTGGTGGCGACCAGCCGGGCCGGGCCGGGGCGGGTGGTGAGCGCGGCGGCGGTCGCGCCGTCGCCGAAGATCAGCTGGCGCTGCATGTTCCAGCGGTCCAGCATCGGGGCGGTGAAGCGGTCGCCGGTGGTGATCAGGGCGGAGCTCGCGGCCCCGGAGGTCAGGTAGCCGGCGGTGAGCTGGAGGGCGCCGATCGCGGTCAGCGAGCGCTGGTCGATGGCGAAGGCGACGGCCTGGCTGCCGGAGGTCCGGGCGGCCACGTAGTTGGCGGCCGACCACCAGTCCAGGCCCTGGAACCACAGGTGGGCGTGCAGGTGGAGGCCGTACTCCCCGGTGGGGATGCCGGCCCGCTCGACGGCCTGCCGGCCGGCCCGGACGGCCATCTCGGGGGCGGAGGTGGAGCCGGACTCGACGGTGACGGAGAGGTAGCCGAGGTTCTGGTTGGCCTCGTTGACCCACCCCCGGGCGACGGCGTCGGCCACCGGGAAACGCTCGGGCAGCCAGACCCCGGTGCCAGCCAGGTAGACGTCTTGCCAGCGCATGCTCTCTCCTTCGTACCTCTACCACCGTCATGAGTAGGGACAGTGTGGAGAGGACCGCTGACCCGGACCTGACCCGGCGTTGACGCGCCGCCGACGCCGCCGCGGCCGACGCCGCCGAGGTTCCCGGGGAGGCTTCCGGAGAAGCCCGAACGCCCGCGGCCGGGGGATGCCGCGGGCGTTCGGGAGCGGTGGGTCAGCCCTGCTTCGCCGGCTTCGGCAGCAGCTGGACCGAGGCCGCGACCAGGACCCCGAGCACGGCCAGCACCTCGGTGCTGACGGTGAAGGCGTGGATGAAGGAGGACGGCTGCAGGTCGGTGCCCAGCAGGTTGTAGAACAGGTTGCCGATGATGGCGACGCCCAGCGCGGTGCCGACCTGCACCGCGGTGGTCAGCACCCCGGAGGCGGCGGCGGCGAACTGCGGCGGGATGCCGGAGAGCACCGTCGCGGACAGCGGGGCCATCACCATGCCCATCCCGAAGCCCGCCACCAGCAGCGCCGGGATGATCCAGCCGATGGCACCGTCGGTGCCCAGGCCGTCGGCGATCAGTTCGAGCGCGCCGAGGCCGACCGCCAGCACCAGCGAGCCGACCGCGAGGGTCTGCCGGCCGAGCTTGGCGCCGATCTGCTTGGCCACCATGGACGACGCGAAGAACCCGGCGCCCAGCGGGATGAAGATCGCGCCGGACTGCAGCGCGCTCTGGGCCCGGCCCTGCTGCAGGTACAGCGCGAACACCAGGAAGAAGGTGGACATCACGGCGTAGAACAGCAGGGTGGTGACCAGGCCGACGGAGAACGCCCGCTGCCGGAACAGCCCCATGGTGATCAGCGGGGCGCCGCCGCGGGAGCCCAGCCGGGTCTGGTACCAGGCGAAGGCCGCGAGCAGCACGACGGAGAGCGCCAGGCACTCCCAGGTCCAGGCCGGCCAGCCCTCCTCGCGGCCCTTGATCAGCGGCAGGATCACCCCGACCAGGCCGACGGTCACCAGCAGGGTGCCGAACAGGTCCAGCTTGGCGCTGCCGGTGCCCTTGGACTCCGGGACGAACCGGGGCGTCAGGGCCAGCACCAGCACGCCGATCGGCACGTTGATCAGGAAGATCAGCCGCCAGCCCAGGCCCCACAGGTCGGCCCGGATCAGCACGCCGCCGATGAGCTGGCCGAACACGCCGGCCAGGCCCATCGCGATGCCGTAGTAGCCGAAGGCCTTGGCGCGGGCGGGCCCGGTGAAGGCGACGGTCAGGATCGCCAGCACCTGCGGCATCATCAGGCCCGCGGCCACGCCCTGGGCCACCCGGCCCGCGATCAGCTCGCCGGCGTTCGGCGCGATGCCGCAGGCCCCGGAGGCCAGGGTGAACAGGGCCAGGCCGATGGTGAACATCCGCCGTCGGCCCACGATGTCGCCCAGGCGGCCCGCGGTGATCAGCACCGCGGCGACGGCCAGGCTGATGCCGGCCACCACGAACTGGATGGCACCGGTGCCCGCGTGCAGCTTCTCCTGGATGGACGGGATGGCCACGTTCACGATGAACATGTCCAGGGTGACCATGAAGGTCGGTGCCAGGACCACCGGCAGGGTCAACCACTTCGGCTGGTCCGCCGCTGCGACGGGCGGCGGCGCCGCCGCCGTGATCCTGGCGTCGGCTGTGTCGGTCATGGGTGAGACTCCTTAGTCGCGTGGATCGGTGCCGCGCTCGGCTGGAACGCGCCCGAACAGGGACGCACGGCACCGTTCTCGCATGGTCCCGGCCGCCCCTTGACCGGCTCTGGAGGACGGCTCAAGCCGCCGTGCGGGCCAGTTCGCGCCGCAGGTGCCGCACCAGGTCGCCGGTCACGGCCAGCGCGTGCTCGCGGTCGTCGATGTAGAAGTGGTCGCCGGTGAACTCGCTGTTGCCCAGGTACCGGGGGGTGCGGCTGTTCCAGGACGCCATCGCGCCCGGGTCCATCAGCGGGTCGGACCGGCCCGAGTAGGCGACGACCGGGCTCTCGGTGCGCGCCCCGTCGTCCTGGTAGGTGGAGACCACCGCCAGGTCGGCCCGCAGCGCCGGGACGATCATCGTGAGCAGGTCCTGGTTCCCGTACACCTCCTCCGGGAACGAGCCCAGGGTGCGCATCCAGCCCACCAGCTCCGGCTCCGGCATCTGCGACTGCTCGTAGGTGACCTGGGAGAAGCCCTCCGGGGCCCAGCCCGAGACGCCGAGCAGGAGCGGCGCCGGCAGGCCGTCGCGCTGCAGCACCAGCGAGACCCGGTAGGCGAGCTGGGCGCCCAGGCAGTGGCCGAAGAACGCGTACGGGCGGTCGTCGAGGTCGTCGGCGATGGCCTCGGCGGTCGCCTCGACCAGCGGCTCGATCTCGGTGAACGCCTCCTCGGCGAGCCGCTTCTCCCGGCCCGGCAGGTTGACGATCTGGTGCGCCACGTCGTGCGGCAGGTACTCGTGCCAGTTGCGGTAGATGGTGCCGCCGCTGCCCGCGTGCGGGAACAGCATCAGCCGCACCGAGGTGTCCGGGCGGACCTCGGCGGGGAAGAGCCACTGGCCGGTGGTGGCCGGTGTCGCCATGGGGTGTCTCCTTGGAGGATCGGGACGGATCAGCCGGACTGCGCGGCCAGGGCCTGCGCGCGCACCGCGGGCAGCACCTGGTCGGCGAGCTCCTTCAGCTGCGGCCAGGGGTCGAGCGTCCCCAGCCGGATCACCAGGTGCCGGGCGCCCGCCCGGACGTACCCGGACAGCCACTCGGCGCAGTCCTCGGCGCCGCCGGCGCCGTACGCCTGGATGCCGCGCATCAGCTCCAGCGGGCGGCCGTAGTAGCCGCGCACGTACGCGTCCAGCTCGGCCTCGGCCGAGGCCCGGTCGGCCCCGAGGCCGACCGTCGCGTACAGGCCGGGCACCACCGCGTCGGCGGGGCGGCCGTACTCGGCGAGCTTGCCGCGGATGGTGTCCCAGGCCGCCGCGTACGCCTCGGCGGTGGGCAGGAACGGCAGCCAGCCGTCGTACTGGCGGGCGATCCGGGACAGCACCCGGGGGGTGTCGCTGCCGGCCAGCCAGACCCGGGGGCCGCCCGGGACGGCGGGCGGGGGCAGCCGGTCCAGCATCGAGGCGCTCAGGTGGCGGCCCTCGAACACCGGGCCGCCGTCCGACCAGGCCTGCTTCCACAGCCGGACGGTCTCGTCCAGCCGGCCGGCCCGGCCCGCGAAGGGCACCCCGACGGCCTCGAACTCGGCCTCGCTCTCCGGCATCGGGAAGCCCGCGCCGACGCCCAGCTCCAGCCGGCCGCGCGCCGCGTGGTGCAGGCTGGAGACCAGGTTGGCGCCCAGCAGCGGGTGGCGCAGCGCGGCGGTCAGCGCGCCGGTGCCGACCGCCAGCCGCTCGGTCGCGCCGGCCACGGCGGCCAGCACCACCACCGGGTCGAGCCGGGGGCGGGCGGTCAGCGAGTCGCCCGTCCACACCGAGTCGAAGCCCAACTCCTCGGCCTTGCTCGCCAGTTCCAGGATGGGACGGATGTCCCAGGAGCCGGTCATGGCCATCTCGCGGGTCGGCAGCAGCAGGCCGACGCGCAGCGGCTCGGTCATCGGGGGTCCCCTTCGGACGGGAGGGCGGAGGCGGCGGGAGCGGCGGTGGCGGGGGCGGCGGCCGCGGCGAGGTACCGCTCGCGCAGCACCCGGCGCAGGATCTTGCCGGTGGGGTTGCGCGGCACCGCGTCCACGAACTCCCAGCGGGTGGGCATCTTGTAGTCGGCGAGCCGCCCCGACAGGTGCCGCAGCAGCTCGCGGGGCGTCACCGCCTGCCCCGGCCGCACCACCACGCACGCCAGCACGGCGTCGCCCCAGAGCTCGTCCGGCACGCCGACCACGGCGCTCTCGGCGACCGCCGGGTGCCCGTCCAGCGCCTTCTCCACCTCGGCGGGGTAGATGTTCTGGCCCGCCGCGATGATGGTGTCGTTGATCCGGTCGCACAGGTACAGGTAGCCGTCCTCGGTGAGGTAGCCGGCGTCGCCCATCCGCAGCCACTCGCCGTCGATCGCGTCGGCGGTCGCCCCCGGCAGGCCCCAGTAGCCCAGCATCCGGGCCGGGGTGGCCACGCAGACCCGGCCGATGCCGCCCGGCGGCAGCTCCTCGCCCGCGTCGTCGACGACCTTCAGCCGGTGGCCCGGGCAGGCCTTGCCCACCGAGCCCAGCACCGGGCTGCCGACCCAGTGGTCCTCCGGCGGCAGGCAGACCGCGACGGTGCCGGTCTCGGTCGCCGCGTAGATCTGCGCGAACTCGCAGTCCAGCAGCTCCAGGCAGCGGCCCAGCAGGGCGTCCGACATCGGCGCCGCCCCGTAGGCGACCTTGCGCAGCGAGCGGAACGCCAGCTTGGAGGCGCCGCGCTCCTCGATCATCATCTGCAGCATGGCCGGCGCCGCGAAGGTGGTGGTGACCCCGTGCTCGGCGATCAGCCGCACCGCCTCCTCGCTGACGAACATCCGCATCACCACGTTGGTGCCGCCCGCCGCGAAGCCGTGCATGAACCAGCCCATCCCGGCGATGGAGAAGCCGGGCAGCGAGATCAGGTTGCGGTCGCCCGGCAGCCAGTCGATCCAGGCGACGCCCGCCTCGGCCATCGCCGCGGGCAGCGTGAAGAAGCTGCGGTGCGCCAGCACCACGCCCTTGGGCGCGCCGGTGGTGCCGGAGGTGTAGATCTGCAGCACCGCGTCGTCCGGACCGCCCGCGGTGCCGGGCGGCGTGGCGGCGAAGCCCGCCGCCCAGGCCCGCTGCCCGCCCGACTCGCCCGGCGGGGCCAGCTCCACCACCTGGCGCAGCCCGGGCAGCAGCGGCCGCACCTTCTCCACCAGCTCCCCGAACGCGGGCTCGGCGAAGAGCAGTTCGGCCGCCGAGTCGCTCAGGATGTGCTCGGCCTCGCCGGCGGTCAGCCGCCAGTTCACCGGCACCAGCACGGTGCCGGCCTTCGCGCAGGCCAGCGCCAGCTCGTAGTAGTGCTCGGACTCCTTGCCCAGGTACGCCACCCGGGAGCCGGGACCCAGCCCGGCGGCCAGGATCGCCCGCGCCGCCCGGCTGCTCTCCTCGTCGATCCGCCGGTAGTCGGTCACCCGGCCCTCGCAGAGCACCGCCGGGTGCCCGGGCCGCTCGGCGGCGTGCCGGGCGGCGGCCTCCGCCAGGGTCTGTGCGGTGCCCATCAGGACGCCTGCCTCTCGTTCGCGGGGGTGGCCGCGGCCTCCGCGAGCTGCTGCGCGACGTGCGCGGCGAGCTTCGCGGCGGTCGGGTGGTCGAAGGCCAGCGACGGCGCCAACGGCACCAGGAACGCCGCCTCCAGACCGTTCTTCAGGTCGATCGCCACCAGCGAGTCCAGGCCGACCTGCACGAACTCGGTGTGCGCGCCGACGTCGTCCGGGTCCTCCAGGTGCAGGGCCCGCGCCACCAGGTGGCGGATGAACTCGGTCAGCGCCGGCACCCGCTCCTCGACCGGCAGCGCCGCCACCGAGACGGCGTCCAGCACCGGGGCGTCCGAGGCCCGCGCCGACACCAGCTCCGCGTACAGCGCGTTGACCACCGGCTTGGACGCCGAGAAGCGGTCCCAGTCGCACTCGCCGGCCACCAGCTGCACCGGGCCGGGCCGCCCCAGCAGCGCCACGAACGCGTCCAGCGCCCGCTTCGGCGTGAAGTAGACGATGCCCTCCCGCTCCAGCGCCTTCACGTGCTGGGCGCTCAGCCGCGCCGACATGCCGATCTCCGACCACGGGCCCCAGTTGACGCCCAGCGCCGGCAGCCCGCGGGCGGAGCGCCAGTGCAGCAGCTGGTCCAGGAAGGCGTTCGCCGCCGCGTAGTTGGACTGCGAGGCGCCGCCGACCACCGAGGCCGCCGAGGAGTACGCGGAGAAGAACTCCACCTCCTCGAACTCGCCGGCCAGCTCGTGCAGCAGCCACGAGCCGTACACCTTCGCGCCGAACAGCAGGTCCAGCGACTCCCAGGTCTGCGCCGACACCGGGGCGTCCGCGAGGCCGCCCGCCGCGTGCACGATGCCGCCCAGCGGGAGGCCCAGCCCGCGGACCGCGTCCGCCAGCGCGGCGACGTCGGTGTCCGCGTCCAGCCGGCCCTCCAGCACCCGCACCCGCTCGGGCCCGCCGAGCCGCTCGTGCAGCGCCGCCAGCTCCGCGCCCTCCGGCACCCGCCGGCCCAGCAGCGCGACCAGGCCCGCGCCCTCCGCCAGCAGCCGCTCCGCGGTCGCCGTGCCGAGCGCCCCCAGGCCACCCGTGACCAGGTACGCCCGGTCGCCGCGGACCGGCGACGCCGCGCCCGGCACCGGCTCGCCGGTGCCCGGCTCGGCCGGCCGCAGCCGCCGCACCAGCCGGCGCCCGCCCCGGTGGGCGACCTGGAAGTCGCCGCCGTCGGCGACGCCCCACTCCCGGGCGGCCGCGCCCGGCTCGTCCTCGTCGACCAGGGTCACCCGCAGCATCGGCCGCTCGTTCAGCAGCACGTGCCCGAAGCCCCACAGGGTCGCCGCCGCCAGCCGGGAACCGTCCCCGGGCTCGTCGCCCGGCAGCACCTGCGCCCCGGACGTGACCAGCCACAGCCGCACGCCGCGCGCGCCGTCCCGCTCCAGGCCGGCCAGCAGCTCCAGCAGCTCCGAGTAGTTCGCCTCGCACTCGGCCCGCAGCCGGGCCGCCGACGGCGCGCCCGTCCCGGGGCGCCAGTGCCAGGCCAGGTCGGTGGCGTCCTCGGCGCGCACCAGCTTCAGCGCCTGCTCGACCGTGTCGGCCGACAGCGCCCGCACCCCGTCCGGGAGCGACCCCGGCACCGGGGCGCCCAGCACCACCACCCGCCGATCGACGGCCGGCCCGGCGGCGGCCGCCAGCTCCGCCCACACCGGGCGGTGCAGGAACGCGGCCGGCTCGCCGGTCTCCTCCGAGCCGGGGCCCGCGCCGTTCGGCAGCCAGTAGCGGCGCCGGTCGAACGCGTACCGGGGCAGCTCCACCCGGGGCAGCTCCCGGCCCCGGAACACGCCCGCCCAGTCCACCGGCTGCCCGGCGGCGTACATCTGGGACAGCGAGCGCAGGACGGTCAGGCCCTCCCCCTCCTTCGGGTGCAGGCTGCTCAGCCAGCGGTGCTCCCCGGCGTCGACGCAGGCCTTCGCCAGCGAGGTCAGCGCCGTGGACGGCCCCACCTCGACGAAGACGTGCTTGCCGCGCCGCTCCACCGCGCGCATCCCCGCCTCGAAGGCGACCGGCTCGCCGATGTGCCGCACCCAGTACTCCGGGTCGGTCAGCTGCGCCGGCCGGGCCACCTTGCCGGTCAGGTTCGAGATCAGCGTCAACTGCGGCGTCCGGAAGGTCACTCCGGACAGCGCGGCGCGGAACTCGTCGAACACCTCGGCCATCAGCGGCGAGTGGAAGGCGTGCGAGACGCGCAGCGCCTTCGCCTCCAGGCCGCGCTCGCGCAGCCGCTCCACCACCTCGGCCAGCGACCGCTCCCCGCCCGAGATCACGCACTGGGAGGGGGAGTTGACCGCCGCCATCGCGAGGTCGTCGTACTCGGCCAGCAGCGGCGCCACCTCGGCGGCCGGGGCGGGCACCGCCGCCATGCCGCCGGGCGCCGTCACCGACTGCATCAGCCGGGAACGGGCCTCCACCAGCACCACCGCGTCCCGCAGCGTGAACACCCCGGCGACGGCCGCGGCCACCACCTCGCCGATGCTGTGCCCGATCAGCGCGCTCGGCCGGGCGCCCCAGGACAGCCACAGCTTGGCCAGCGCGTACTCCAGGGTGAACAGCGCTGGCTGGGTGAACCGGGTGCGGTGGATCGCCTCCTGGTCCTCGCCCACGCCCAGCAGCAGGTCCCGCACCGAGCGGCCCAGCAGCGGCGCGAACAGCTCCTCGCAGGCGTCCACCTGCTCCCGGAACACCGGGTGCCGCTCGTACAGCGGCCGGGCCATGCCCGGGTACTGCGAGCCCTGCCCGGTGAACAGGAACGCCGTCTTGCGCGGCTCCGGCACGTCCAGGGCGCGCCGGTCCAGCTGGGTCAGCGACTTGGCCAGCAGGCTGTCCAGCTCCTCGCGGGAGCCGACCGCGCCGGCGATCCGCAGCGGGTGGTGGGCCCGGCCGCTCGCCGCCGTCCACGCCAGCTCACCGATCCCGAGCTCCGGGCGCCCGGCCAGGAACTCCTGGTAGCGCTCCACCAGGGCCCGCAACGAGCGCCGGTTCTTCGCCGACAGCGCGAACACCTCGGGACGCTCCTCGACCGGCCCCGCCGGGGCCTTCGCGCCCGGCGGCTCCTCCAGCACCACGGCGGCGATCGTGCCGCCGAAGCCGAAGGAGTTCACCAGCGCCCGGCGGACGCCCGCCTCCCACGGCCGGTTCTCGGTCGGCACCGTCACCGGGTACCGGTCCCAGGGGATCCGGCCCGACGGCGTGCGGAAGTTCAGGTGCGGGAAGATCGTGCCGGCCCGCATCTGCAGCAGCGCCTTGATCACGCCGACCAGGCCCGCCACCGGCTCCATGTGGCCCAGGTTGGTCTTCACCGAGCCGACCGTCACCGGGTTCTCCCGGGTGTGCGACTCGGCGAACACGTCCGCGATGGCGCCCATCTCGATCGGGTCGCCCAGCGGCGTGCCGGTGCCGTGCGCCTCCACGTACTGCACGTCGGCCGGCCGCAGCGCCGCGCGGCGCAGCGCCGCCCGCATCACCTGCTCCTGGGCCGGGCCGTTGGGCACCGTCAGGCCCGCCGAGTCGCCGTCCTGGCCGACCGCCGAACCGCGCACCAGGCCGTACACGGTGTCGCCGTCCCGCTTGGCGTCCGAGTAGCGCTTGAGCACCAGCACCGCGCAGCCCTCGGCCCGCACGTAGCCGTCCGCCGACTCGTCGAAGGTCTTGCACTGCGCGTCGGGCGCCAGCATGTTCGCGTTGGAGAAGATCACCGGGATCCGCGGGTGGTGCAGCGCGTTGACGGCGCCCGCCAGCGCGATGTCGCACTCCTTGCGGCGCAGGCCCTCCACCGCGGCGTGCAGCGCCGTCAGCGAGGAGGCGCAGGCCGCGTCCAGCGACACGCACGGGCCGCGCCAGCCCAGGAAGTACGAGAGCCGGCCCGACAGCGGGAAGAACGTGATGCCGGAGGCCAGGTGGCCGTCCAGGTCCGGGTAGTCGAGGGAGTCCAGCTCCAGCGCGTAGTCGATCGAGCTGGCGCCGACGAACACGCCGCCGTTGGAGCGGCGCAGCGGCGTCGGGTCGATGTTGCCGTGCTCCAGCGCCTCCCAGGCGGTCTCCAGCAGCAGCCGCTGCTGGGGATCCATGTACCGGGCCTCCTTGGGGGAGATGTTGAAGAAACCGGCGTCGAACAGGTCGATCCGGTCCAGGAAGCCGCCGCCGGCCGCGCGGATGCGGCCGGTCGCCTCCTCCTCGGACTCCCCGTCCCGGGCGGTGAACCGCTCCAGGTCGAAGCGGTCCTCCGGGAACGGCACGATGCCCGAACGGCCCTCGCGCAGGAACGCGGAGAACTCGTCGGGCGTGCCGCTGCCACCGGGGAAGCGCAGGCCGATGCCGACCACGGCCACCGGCTCGTACTTCTCCAGCATCAGGTCCCGGATGGTCTGCTGCTGCTCGCGCACGGTCTCCAGTGCGACCCGCAGCTGCTCGTCGGCCGCGGACGCGGCGGTCTCCGGCATGGGTTCCCCTCCCTCGTGACGGAACGTGCGGCTCAGGACTGGTACAGGTCGCGCAGCAGGTGGTCGACCAGCGCCCGCTCGCCGTCCGGCTCGGCCGGGGCGGGGGCGGGGGCGGCGGGCGCCTCCTCCCGGGGGAGCACCAGCTCCGCCAGGTAGGTGACCAGGTGGGCGACGGTCGGCTCGTTGAACAGCGTGTTGGCGCTGATCGCGCAGTCCAGGCGCCGCTCCAGCCGCTGCTTCAGCTCGGTCAGCCGCAGCGAGGTCATCCCCAGGTCGAAGAAGCTGCGCTCCAGCGGCAGCTCCTCACCGGGTTCGAGCAGCAGGCTCGCCCGGAACTCGTCCACCACCAGTTCGCGGAGCCGCTCCAGGCGCTCCGGTTCCGGCAGGGCCAGCAGCGCCTCCACGGCGGCGGGCGCACTCATCACGGGACTCCTCTTCTCGCGGGCGGGTCGGGACCCATGCCACCAAACCCCCCTGACCCTCCCCTGACACCCCGCTGACCAGCCCCGCGCCCACCTCCAGCGGAGGTCCACCACCCCTCGACCGCCCCGGGGAAGACTCGTACGCGGCACTGCCCGACAACGGGCGGTCGACGCCTCCGGGCTGCCCGTCTTTATGTAAGGAGTAACGGCAATGAGTGATCTCCACGACGTGGTGACGCGTTACCTGTCCATCTGGAACGAGGCGGACGCCGAAGCGCGCGCGGCCGCGATCGCCGACCTCTTCGCCGCCGATGCCACCTACACCGACCCGCTGGCGGACGTCGAGGGCCACGCCGGTGTCGCGGCCCTGATCACCGGCGCCCGCGAGCAGTTCCAGGGCCTGGAGTTCAAGCTGTACGGGACCGTCGACGCGCACCACCACATCGCGCGCTTCCAGTGGGAGCTCGTCCCGACCGGCGCCACCGAGAACGTCGCCATCGGCTTCGACGTGATCGCGCTGGACGGCTCCGCCCGCATCAAGAGCGTCCAGGGCTTCCTGGACAAGGTCCCCGCCGGGGCCTGACCGGGAACCGGTCGGAACGCCGAAGGCCCCCTCGCGCGGAGCGAGGGGGCCTTCGGACTGTCGGTGCGCCGCCAGGGACTCGAACCCCGGACCCGCTGATTAAGAGTCAGCTGCTCTAACCAACTGAGCTAGCGGCGCCTGCTGACGCGCAGAACACTACCTGGTCAGCGACCGAAACACACAATCGGTCGGGACGGGCCCCGACGTATGCTGAGGCCGGCGCACCCCGCACCTGCCGAGAGGATCCACCGTGGGCCAGCTGACCCTGCTCTTCCTGGTCCTGCTCGCCTCGGTCGTCACGATGCCGCTGGCCCGCCGGACCCGGATCCCGCAGCCGGTACTGATGACCATGGTGGGACTGGTCTTCGCACTCGTCCCGCAGATCCCGAACGTCCAGATCAACCCCGAGTTCATCCTGCCGCTGGTGCTGCCCCCGCTGATCTTCGCGGTGGCCCGGCGCTCCTCGGTGCGCTACTTCAAGGCCAACATCCGCTCGATCCTGCTGCTGGCCGTCGCCCTGGTGGTCGTCACCACCACCGCCGTGGCCGGCGTGTTCAGCTGGCTGGTGCCCGCCGCACCGCTGGCCGCCGCCGTCGCGCTGGGCGCGCTGGTCTCCCCGCCCGACCCGGTCGCCGCCGTCGCGGTGGCCGGCGAGGTCGGGCTGCCGCGCCGGCTGACCGCCGTGCTGGAGAGCGAGGGCCTGTTCAACGACGTCACCGCGATCGTCATCTACTCGCTGGCCGTCGAGGCCGTCGTCGACGGCGACCTGTCGGTGGGCCGGGCCGTCGAGCGCTTCCTGCTGTCCGCCGTGGTCGCGGTCGCCGTCGGCGTCGGCCTCGGCTGGCTGAACGCCAGGATCGCCGGCTTCCTGGAGGACCCCACCCAGCAGGTCGCGCTGAACCTGCTCGTCCCGTTCGCCGCCTACGCGCTCGCCGAGGAGGCGCACGGCTCCGGCGTGCTGGCCGTCGTGGTCTGCGCGCTCTACCTCGCCGACCGGGCCTCCGACGCCGACGAGGTCTCCTACCGGCTGGTCGGCAACGCCTTCTGGGAGATCGTCGAGACGCTGATCACCGGCGTCGCCTTCGGCCTGATCGGCCTGGAGCTGTCCACCGTCCTGCAGGACGTCAAGGACACCTGGCACACCATGATCGGCGACACCGCGATCGTCCTCGGCGTCGTCGTGCTGCTGCGCCTGCTGTGGCTGCTGCCCGCCGCCTGGCTCTCCAAGCGGGTCACCCACGGCGAGGAGGACACGCCGATCAGCTGGCGGGAGACCGTCGTCCTGTGGTGGTCCGGCATGCGCGGCGTCGCCACCGTCGCCCTCGCCCTCGGCATCCCGCTCGCCCTGCGCGACGGACTGCCCTTCCCCGCCCGCAGCGAGATCGTCTTCATCGCCTTCAGCGTCGTCCTGTTCACCCTGGTGGTGCAGGGCCTGACCCTGCCGTACGTGGTCAAGCTGCTCGGCCTGGACAGCGACCACGACGCGCACGAGCAGGCCGTCCGCGAACTGTGGTGGCGCGCCGCCCGGGCCGGCCTGCACCGGCTCGCCGAACTGGAGGACGAGGACCAGCTCCCCGCCGAACTCACCGAACGGCTGCGCGAACGCCAGCACGACCGCCTGGCCCGGCTCTGCCCCGAGAAGTACGAGGAGGAGGAGGCGCTGGAGGCCAAGCGCCGGGGCAAGAAGTGGCGGCAGGCCTTCGCCGTCGAGCAGGAGATGATCGCCGCCTCCCGGCGCGAGGTGCTCGCCGCCCGGGGCGAGGCCGGCGCCGACCCCGAGGTCGCCGACCGGGTGCTGCGCGCACTCGACCTCCAGTCGGCCCGGAAGTGACGGGACGTCGACCACTCGCCGCGGCACCCGTGGTGCCGCCCGGCCGGGCGGCCCGCAGGGCATAGGGTTGGCGGTGGGCAAGGCCGTCGACGGAGCCGGCACACGCACACGTACCCGCACGGACCAGCGCGACCCTCCCGCCGGAACCAGCCGGTATCTGCACCCGTACGACGCTAGGAGCAACCGATGTCGGACACCCCCGCCAACGGCCGGACCCCGTTGGACCGCACCCCGCAGTGGGCCGCGCTGGGGAAGCACCGGGCCGAACTCGACGGACAGCACCTGCGCGGGCTGTTCGCCGCCGACCCCGACCGGGGCGCCCGCTACACCCTGCGGGTCGGCGACCTGTACGTCGACTACTCGAAGAACCTGGTCACCGACCGCACCCTCGACCTGCTGCGCGACCTCGCCGCCGCGACCGGCGTCGCCGAGCTGCGCGACGCCATGTTCCGCGGCGAGAAGATCAACACCACCGAGGACCGCGCCGTCCTGCACACCGCGCTGCGCGCCCCGCGCGGCGCCGTCGTCGAGGTCGACGGCGAGAACGTGGTGCCCGCCGTGCACGCCGTCCTCGACAAGATGGCCGCCTTCTCCGACCGGGTCCGCTCCGGCGAGTGGACCGGCCACACCGGCAAGCGGATCCGCAACGTCGTCAACATCGGCATCGGCGGCTCCGACCTCGGCCCCGCGATGGCCTACGAGGTGCTGCGCTCCTACACCGACCGCGACCTGACGGTCCGTTTCGTCTCCAACGTCGACGGCGCCGACCTGCACGAGGCCGTCCGCGACCTGGACGCCGCCGAGACGCTGTTCATCGTCGCTTCCAAGACCTTCACCACCATCGAGACCGTCACCAACGCGGTCGTCGCCCGCGGCTGGCTGCTGGAGCAGCTCGGCGCCGGGGACGAGGCCGTCGCCAAGCACTTCGTCGCGCTCTCCACCAACGCGAAGGGCGTCGCCGACTTCGGCATCGACACCGCCAACATGTTCGAGTTCTGGGACTGGGTCGGCGGCCGCTACTCCTACGACTCGGCGATCGGCCTCTCGCTGATGATCGCGATCGGCGCCGAGCGCTTCCGGGAGATGCTGGCCGGCTTCCACCTCGTCGACGAGCACTTCCGCACCGCCCCCGCCGAGGAGAACGTGCCGCTGCTGCTCGGCCTGCTCGGCGTCTGGTACGGCGCGTTCTTCGACGCCCAGGCGCACGCCGTGCTCCCGTACTCGCACTACCTGTCGAAGTTCACCGCGTACCTGCAGCAGCTCGACATGGAGTCCAACGGCAAGTCCGTCGACCGGGACGGCAACCCCGTCCACTGGCAGACCGGCCCGGTGGTCTGGGGCACCCCCGGCACCAACGGCCAGCACGCCTACTACCAGCTGCTGCACCAGGGCACCAAGCTGATCCCCGCCGACTTCCTCGGCTTCGCGAAGCCGGTCGCCGACCTGCCGTCCGCCCTGGTCGCCCAGCACGACCTGCTGATGGCCAACTTCTTCGCCCAGACCCAGGCGCTGGCCTTCGGCAAGACCGCCGAGGAGGTCGCCGCGGAGGGCGTGCCCGCCGAGCTCGTCCCGCACAAGACCTTCCGCGGCAACCACCCCACCACCACGATCCTGGCCGGCGAGCTCACCCCGCACGTCCTCGGCCAGCTGGTCGCCCTCTACGAGCACAAGGTGTTCGTCCAGGGCGCGGTCTGGAACATCGACTCCTTCGACCAGTGGGGCGTCGAACTCGGCAAGGTCCTCGCCAAGAAGATCGAGCCCGTCCTGCTCACCGGCGAGGGCACCGACGCGCTCGACGCCTCCACCGCCCGCCTGGTCGGCCGCTACCGCGAACTGCGCGGCCGGGAGTAGCGGGTGACGGGGCGGGGGCCGGAGGCGGGTCGTCGCCTCCGGCCCCTGCCGCGTTCCCGTGCCGGGCCCGTGCTCGGGTGCCCCGTATTCGGCCGGCCCGTGCTCAGGTGGCCCGCGCCAGCAGCGAGTCGGCGTGGGCGGTGACCAGTTCGCGGGCGCGGGCCGGGTCGGGGGCGGCGAGGGCGCGGGCCAGCGCGAGATGTTCGGCGTGGTCGCGCCCGGCGTGGGCGGGGGTCGCGGTGGCGGCGGCCCAGACGCGGGTCTGGCGGTCCCAGAGGGTCTCGTAGAGGGAGGTCAGCACGGGGTTGCCGGCCGCCCGCAGCAGGGTGAGGTGGAAGTGCCGGCCGGCCTCGACGGGGTGCGGGTCGCGGTGCTCGCAGGCGGCCAGCAGCTCCGCGCCGGCGGCGGTCAGCGCGGCCGGGCCGCGGGCGGCGAGGGCGTCGACCGCGGCGCGCTCGAACAGCACCCGGGCGGCGAGGACGTCGCGCGCCTCGCCCGGCGCGACCGGGACGACCTGGGCGCCGCGCTTGGGGTAGAGGCGCAGGAAGCCCTCGGACTGCAGGCGCAGGAACGCCTCCCGGACCGGCGTCCGGGACAGGCCCAGCTCGGTGGCGACGACGCCCTCGGAGAGCAGCGTGCCGCCGGGCCAGCTGCCGTCCAGCAGGCGGGCGCGGACGTGCTGGTAGGCCCGGTCGGCGGTGGGGAGGGCGTCGGTCGTCACCAGGGCATTCTGCCACGCGTCCCTCCTTGCATCTAAGCTTGCATCTATGATGCGGGCATGCCTCCGAACCCACCCCGCGCCCGCACCGCCCTGTTCGTGACCTGCCTGAACGACACGCTCTTCCCCGGCACCGGCCGCGCCACCGTCACCCTGCTGCGCCGCATCGGCGTCGAGGTGGATTTCCCCGCCGCGCAGAGCTGCTGCGGCCAGATGCACTTCAACACCGGCTACCGCAGGGAGACCGCGAAGCTCGCCCGGCACTTCGTCGACACCTTCGCCGACTACGCGGAGATCGTCGTCCCGTCCGCCTCCTGCGCCGGGACGGCCACCGAGGCGTACCCGCTCGCCGCCGAGGCCGCCGGCGACCCCGGACTCGCCCGGGCGGTCGCCGAACTGGCCCCCAGGATCCACGAGTTGACCCAGTACCTGACCGACCGGCTGGGCGTCGAACAGGTCGGCGGGTACTTCCCGCACCGGGTCACCTACCACCCCACCTGCCACAGCCTGCGGGCCACCGGCCTCGGCGGGCGCCCCCACCGGCTGCTGCGCGCCGTGCGGGGCATCGACCTCGTCGAGCTGCCCGCCCAGGAGGAGTGCTGCGGCTTCGGCGGCACCTTCGCGGTGAAGAACCCGGCGGTCTCCGGCGCGATGAACGGCGACAAGGCCCGGCACGTCCTGGAGACCGGCGCGCCGGTGCTCGCCGCCGTCGACAACTCCTGCCTGATGAACATCGGCGGCCGGCTCACCAGGGACGGCCACCCCGTCCGGGTCCTGCACCTCGCCGAGATCCTGGCCCGCACCGAACAGGACGGGCCGCTGCCCGGCGTCCCCGTCGTGGAGGCCGTCCGATGACCAGGTCGTTCCTGGGCTGGCCCGCCTTCCCCGAGGCCGCCGCCCGCGAGGTCGGCAACCGGCAGCTGCGCGAGAACGTCCGCCGCGCCACCCACACCATCCGCGGCAAACGGGCCGCGCTCGTCGCTGAACGCCCCGACTGGGAGCGGCTGCGCGACAGCGCCGCCGCGATCAAGGACCGGGCGCTGGCCGGCCTGGAGGGCTACCTGCTGCAGGTCGAGGAGCGGGTCACCGCCGCCGGCGGCACCGTCCACTGGGCCCGCGACGCCGCCGAGGCCAACCGGATCGTCACCGACCTGGTCCGGGCCACCGGCGAACGCGAGATCGTCAAGGTCAAGTCGATGCTCACCGAGGAGATCGGCCTGGACGCCGCCCTCGAAGCCGCCGGGATCAGCGCCCGCGAGACCGACCTCGCCGCCGCCATCGTCCAGCTCGGCGACGACCTGCCCTCGCACGTCGTCGTCCCCGCGCTGCACCGCAACCGCGCCGAGATCCGCGACGTCTTCGTCCGCGAGATGGGCCGGCACGGCCGACCCGCCCCCGACGGACTCACCGACGACCCCGCCGAACTCGCCGAGGCCGCCCGGCTGCACCTGCGGGAGAAGTTCCTCGGCGCCAGGGTCGCCGTCTCCGGCGCCAACTTCGTGGTCGCCGAGACCGGCACCCTGGTCGTCGTCGAGTCCGAGGGCAACGGCCGGATGTGCCTGACCCTCGCCGACACCCTGATCTCCGTCGTCGGCATCGAGAAGACCGTCCCCACCTGGACCGACCTGGAGGTCCTCCTCCAACTGCTGGCCCGCAACGCCACCGGCGAACGGATGGCCCCCTACACCAGCACCTGGACCGGCACCGTCGACGGCGACGGCCCGCGCGCCTTCCACCTCGTCCTGGTCGACAACGGCCGCACCCGCGCCCTCGCCGACCCGGTCGGCCGGCAGGCGCTGCGCTGCATCCGCTGCGGCGCCTGCATGAACACCTGCCCCGTCTACGAGCGCACCGGCGGCCACGCGTACGGCTCGGTCTACCCCGGGCCGATCGGCGCGATCCTCAACCCGCTGCTGCGCGGCCTCGACGACGCGCAGACCGCCTCGCTGCCGTACGCCTCCACGCTGTGCGGCGCCTGCAACGAGGTCTGCCCGGTCCGGATCCGGTTCACCGACGTGCTGCTCGACCTGCGCGCCCAGGTCGCCGACGGCGGCGGGCACCCCGTCGAGCGGGCCGCGCTGAACACCGTCGGCGCCGTGATGGCCCGCCCCGCGCTCTGGCGGACCGCCGTCAAGGGCGCCGGACTGCTCGGACCGCTGCTGCCTGCCCGCACCCCCGTCCCCGGCTGGACCGACAACCGGGCCCTGCCCGACGTCCCCCGGGAGTCCTTCCGCACCTGGTGGAAGCGGAACGAAGGAGAACGCCCATGACCGGCGCCGCCCGCGACGAGATCCTCCGCCGGATCCGCGCCGCCGCCGTCCCGCCCGCCCCCGAACCGCCCCGCGACCACCTGCGCCACGCCCCCGGCGTCCCCGACGAGGACCGCCCCGCCGTCCTCGCCCTGTTCGCCGAACGGCTCGCGGAGTACGGCGCCCGGGTGCTGCGCGCCGACACCCCCGGACCCGCCGTCGCCCGCGCCCTCGACGACGAGGGCGCCCGCAGCCTGGTCGTCCCCGCCGGAACCCCCGAGGAGTGGCTCGCGGACTGGACCGGCGAACGGCGGACCGACCGGCCGCCGCTCGGCAACGCCGCGCTCGACGCCACCGACGCCGTCCTGACCGGCTGCGCCGCCGCCGTCGCCGAATCCGGCACCCTGGTCCTGGACGGCGGCCCCGCCCAGGGCCGCCGCGCCGCGACCCTGCTGCCCGACCTGCACGTCTGCGTCGTCCGCGCCGAACAGGTCGGCTCCGCGCTGCCCGGCGTCCTCGGCCGGCTCGACCCCGCCCGGCCGCTCACCTTCGTCAGCGGGCCGTCCGCCACCGCCGACATCGAGATGATCCGGGTCAAGGGCGTGCACGGGCCGCGCCGCCTGGCGGTCGTCCTGCTCGGCTAGCCGGTGGGGCTGGGGGAGGCGGTGACCGCCGGACGCGGCGCCGGGCCGTGCTGCGCCGTGTACACCAGGCCGAAGCCGAGCGCGCCCGCCAGCGTCACCGCGCCCGCCCAGGCCAGCGCGCGCCGCAGCCGCCGCCCGCGCCGCTCCCGCCGGTGCGCGCGCAGGGCGGCCGCCTCGGACTCGGCGAGCTCCGCGTCGAGCCAGGCGGCCCAGTCCGCGTGCAGGTCGTCGGAGGCCATGGCCCGGACATTAGCAGCCCTTTACGCGGGCCGGAGGCCGCCGACAACGCGAAAGGCCCCCCGGTGAAGGGGGGCCTTTCGCTGTCTGTGCGCCGCCAGGGACTCGAACCCCGGACCCGCTGATTAAGAGTCAGCTGCTCTAACCAACTGAGCTAGCGGCGCCTGCTGACGTGGAAGACTCTAGCAGCGGCCGGGGCCGGAGCCCAAATCCGTCGCGCACCCCGCGCCCACCCGGGCGGCACCCCCCGTTCAGCGCGCGTTCGACACCGGGTCGCCGGCCTCCCGGCCCCGCCCCCGGGCCGCCCGGACGCACGCCCACAGCACCACCGAGGCCCCCGGCAGCCACGGCTCGCTGGTGTCCGGCGCGACGATCCACCGGCTGGACGAGGTCTCCGGCTCGTCGACCGCCCGCTGCACCGGCGGCACCGTGATCGCGTCCCCCGGGCCGTGGCACAGCAGCGGCGGCACGTCCCGGGCCCACTCCTCCCAGGCCAGCAGCGTCCGCAGCCGGGCCGCCGTCCCCGGCTGGACGAACAGCAGGGTCCGCCCCCGGTAGGTCGCCACCGGCCCGCAGCCCGGGCCCGACGCCCAGAGCTCGTCCAGCACCCGGCGGCCGAACACCGCCGGCAGGCTGATCACGTCGAACACCCGGCCGCACGGGAGCACCGCCGGCGCCCACGGCCGGGCCTCCCACAGCGCGCGCATGCTGCTCGGGTACTCGCTGGCGGAGGCGAGCCACGCCTCCCCGGCGACGCTGACGTACTCCACGGATTGATAGGTCCAGATGTCCACCCGGAAAGGGTGGACCGGCGGCCCGGCGAGGGGCGCGGAAAACGGAGTTCGCCGGACAACCGGGGGTGCGGGGGCGTACCATCGCCCGCCGCATATGCCAGTGGCCTGGCGGGGCCGCCCCGGCGGCCTACTCCTCCGGGCCCCGGCGCTGCAGCGAACGGCCGTACTCGACCATCTTCGCCGCGTAGTCCGGCGTCCAGTCCGCCCGCTCGGCGATCTGCGCCGACGAGAGCGCGTCGAACCGGCGCGGATCCGCGAGCTGCGCCGCCGCCAGCGCCTGGAAGTCCGTCGCCCGCTCCGCCGCGGCCCGGAACGCCAGCGCCAACTCGGTGGAACGCGACAGCAGTTCGGACGGGTCGTCGATCGACTCCAGGTCGAAGAACCGCTCCGGCTCCGGCTCCGCTCCCGCCGGCTCGAAGATCAACTCGACCGGCCGGATCCGCCGGGCCGGGCCCGGCACCGAGGGAACGACCGCCGGAGTCGGCGAACCGCCCTGGTCGGACGCCTGCGGATGCGAGTCGGGCATGACGGGGCACCTCCGGGGGTGAGGGGAAAGACGGCCGCCGTCCATTGTCGCGCGCGCACCGCCAGAACCGGAACGGTGCGCCCGCAAGCGCTATTCCCCGCCGGGGGCGCGAGCCGTGCGCCGCGCGCCCGCCGCAGGTGCCGCGCCCCGGCCCCGAGCACCACCGGACCCACCGCCGGGACCCGGTGGCGCTCCGGGCCCCCGGCTCCGCCCCCGTGCGCCTACAGCCGGACGCGGTGGGCCGCGAGGTGGGCGAGGACGGCGTGGTTGGCCTCCCAACCGTCGGGGAACTTGACGGCGACGCCGAGCTGGACGGGGTCGGTGGCGGGGTGGTCGTCGAGGAGCTCGGGGATGCCGGCCCGGGCGACCACGATGCAGGCGTGCCGGTGGCGGGAGGCGAGGACGCACAGGCGGCCGGTCTCCAGGTGGAAGGCGGTGGCGTCGGGCCGGCCGGAGAGCGGGTGCAGGACGACGGTGACGTCGTACTCGCGGCCCTGCAACCGGTTCGCGGTGTCGACCGTGACGGCCTCGCCGGCCACCGGGTCGACCGGGACGCCCAGCCGGCCGAGCTCGGCCCGGACCGCCGCCGCCTGGTCGCGGTGCGCGGTGCCGACCGCCACCCGGCCGGGGGTGAGCGGGATGTCGCCCTGCTCGGAACGCGCGGTCAGCCCGCGCTCCAGTAGCCGCCGGACGGTGGCCGCGACCGCGGCGACCGCCTGCGCGTCGGTGCGGACGGTGTGCCGGGCGGGCAGCTCCAGCAGCGCCCAGCCGCTGGCCGCCGCCTCGTCGATCGCCGCGTCCACCGCCGACCCGTCGCCGCGGCTGCCCGGCCGCAGGGTGCGGTCGTCCGGCCCGGTCCCGGCCCGGAACGGCGTGTACGGGTAGAACGCGGCGGAGACCAGCGGCGCGGCCGAGGCGGGCAGCCGCCAGGAGACCGGGAGCCGGTGCGGCCGGATCGCCGGGTTGTGCGCGAGCAGGGTCACCACCGCGGAGGAGGACGGGTCGTACGAGAGGCCCGCCCACTGGTCGGTGCCGACCACGGTGAACGGGTCGAGCTGGCCCGGGTCGCCGACGAACAGCGCCCGTTCGAAGAGCCGGGCGACGGCCAGCAGCGCGTCCGAGCGCATCTGGTACGCCTCGTCGACGATGGCCTGCCGCCAGGGCTGCTCGGTCCGCACCCACTGCCACTTCGCCGAGGTGGAGACCACCACGTCCTGCTCCAGCAGGTCGGCGACCTTGTCCCTGGCGGTGACGTTGGCGTGCCGCAGCACCTCCGGCGCGGGCTTGGCGTCGCTCGCGTGCAGCCGGCCGATGCTGATCCCCGGGGCCTTGGACGCCAGCCGGTCGACCAGGTCGTCGACCTGGCTGTTGGTCTGCGCGACGATCATCAGCCGCTCGCCCGCGCCGACCAGCTCGCGCGCCGCCCGCACCACCAGCGTCGACTTGCCGGCGCCCGGCGGGGAGTCGACCACCACGCCGCGCGGCGCGCCCGGCGCCGGGCGCACCACGGCCTCCAGGATCCCCGCCACGGCCCGGTCGGCCGCCTCGCCCGGGGACGGCTCGGGGGCGGGCCGGCCGGTCGGCGCGTCTTCGGCTCCGGAGCGGTTCACGTCGCTGGTCACTCCCATTCGTCCGCGCCGACCGGCGCATCCTCGACGGCCACCGGCGGGCCGCCGTGCGTCCACGGCGTGTCGGCGGGCTCCGGCAGCGGCGCGGACTGCCGGGGCGCCAACTCGAACAGGGTGAACACCACGGACGTGCCCGGCTCCGGCACGCTGCCCGGCTCCGGGTCCCTGCGGCGGCCCATCCCGGACAGCAGCCGCAGCACCACCTCGCCCGGCCCGGACGACACCACCTCGGCCCGCTGGGCCGGCTCCGCGTGCGCCCGGTGCACCTCGCGGCCCGGATCGGCGTGCGGCCGGTCGTCGGTGCGCACCACCAGCAGCGGCCGCGGCTTGGGCGAGCGGCCCGCCGACCACTCCGGGACGACGTCCACCACCTCGCCCGCGAACGCCTCGCCGGCCAGCCGCCGCTCCGCCATCGCCAGCGGGTCGTCCAGCGCCTCCTGGACCTCCAGCTTCGCCTGCTCCCGCTCGCGCTGGGCGAGCTTCCGGGCCGCCGTCACCGCGTCGTCCCGGCGCGGCTGCGGCGGCTCGCCGGCCGCCACCCGGTCCCGGTGCATGGTGAACGACCAGCGGTCGCCCTCCCAGCGCTCCGGCAGGTGCCCGGCCGGGGGCAGCGCGCGCAGCAGGTCGACCGCCCGCCACACGTCGTGCCAGACCGGCAGCGTCGCCGCCAGCAGCACCCGGCCCAGCTCGGCGTGGGCCGACGCGACCAGCGCGGCCGCCCGGCGGACCTCCGCGTCGTCCCGCGCCGCCTCGGCCCGCTCGCGCACCGCCACCGCCGCGTCGTGCCGCAGGATCGCCGGGGCCAGCACCCGCTCGTCGAACTTCGGATCCGTCGCCGGACCGGCCGGCGGGTGCAGCAGCAGCCCGTCGCCGTCCCGCGCGGACTCCACCCACTCGGCGGCCGCCGCGCCGACCGCGGCCGGCTCCAGACCGACCGGCGGCAGGTGCCAGGCCAGCCGGGCCGCCAGGTGCTGGTCCTCCAGGTTGCTCTGCCCGGTCGCCCAGTGCCGCGACAGCAGGCCCGTCACCGCCAGCAGCATCGACGACCCCGGCACCTGCGCCCGGTCCGTCAGGTGCGTCAACCACCGCCCCATCAAAGGGACTTCGGTCGGCGCCGGGTACGCGCCCGGCTCCGGGTCGTCCGCCGTCCGGCGGAACCTGGTCGACCGGCCGAGCAGCGCCAGGTGCGCCACCCCGCCCGCGTTCGGCACCAGCAGCTGCGGCGCGTCCGCGCACAACTCCCGCACCACCGGCACCTTCTCGCCGCTCACCGGGTCCTTCTCGGACCCCTCCAGCAGCTCCACCTCGTCGGTGAAGGACTCCAGGTACGGCACCACGTCCCGGGCCATCGCGGCCAGGAACTCCGAACGCTGGGTGCGGTTCAGCGGCTGCGGCACGAAGTGCAGCCGGGGCGCCTCCCGGTCGGTGCCCAGCAGCACCGCCAGCGGCGCGCCCGTCTCGCCCGCGGCCGCCAGCGGAACCAGCACCATCGGCCGCTCCGACAACTGCCGGTGCCGCACCGTGGCCAGCGGCCGGGCCCGCTGCGCCCGCACCGCCTCCAGCCGGGCCAGGGTGGACAGCAGGCTCACCGCACGCCCCCGGCGGCCAGCGCCTCCGCGCGCAGCCGAGCCGCGTACGCCAACCGCTCGGCGGCCTCGTCCGGCCCCGACCCGTCGGTCGGCTCCGGCTCCGGCTCCGGCTCCGCGGCGCCGCCGGCCGCCGCGGCCGCCAGCGCCTCCTCGACGGTGCGCAGCGACCCCAGCTCGCCGCGCACGCCGCGGCCCAACTGCTCCACCCCGCCCGCGCAGCGCGCCTGCGCCCGGCAGTGGAAGCCCAACTCGCAGGTGGAGATGCACTCCGGCGCGTACGCGGCGGGCACCGCGGCGACCGCCTCGGCCAGCTCCCCGGCCGGCCGGGTCGGGGTGCCCTCGGCGTCCCGCGCGAGGTCGAAGGTGACGCCCTCGGGGAGCGCCGCGAGCAACTGCTCGATCCGGGTCATCCGGGACAACTGCCGCCGGGTGACCGCGAGTTCGCGCCGCACGTCGACCGGGACGGCGACCGGCTCGGAGGAGAAGTCCTTCGGGCAGACCAGCAGCACCGTCAACTCCGGCGCCCCCGGCAGCTCCTGGACGGCGTACGGATCCGCCGCGACCGGCCGGCCGGCCAGCCGGGCCGCCGCCTCCTGCAGCGCCAGCACGTACACCGCGGCCTGCCGGGCGGCCGCGCCCACGTTCGCCGGATCGGCCGAACCGTCCAGCACCGGGAAGGACTTGATCTCCACCACGGTGCACCGGCCGCCGTGCACCACCAGCGCGTCCGGCTCCAGGTAGGCCGGGCTGCCCGCCACCTCCAGCCGGAGCATCGGGTGGTCCAGCAGCGTCCAGGCCGCCGGGTCGGCGGCGGCCTCGGCCAGCACCGCCAGCGTCCGCTCCGCGCGGACCGCGGGGGAGGCCGAGGGCAGCAGGTCGGGCACGGCGAGCGAGGCCACCTCGTCCGCCGGGACGCCCAGTCGGCGGCGCAGCGGCTCCAGCAGCACGGCGTAGCCGTCCCGCTTCAGGCGGGACTCGAACACCAGGCCGCGGCGGATCGCGAACGGCGACTGGCCGAACGGCGCCGGACGGCCCAACTGCCGGGCGAGCGCGGTCTTGTCGATGCCCGCGGCATCCAGCAGGGCGCGGCGGCGGCAGCCCGGATTGGCGGCGAGCGCGGCGAGGGCACGGGCGTCGAGGCTGCGCTGCGGCGCCGGGCCGCGCAACTCGGAGAGCCGCCGCAGCGGCGGGGAGGCCTGCCCCAGGTGCGAGACGTTCATGGTGCGGCCCAGTCTCGCATCCGCGGCCGACAGAACGGAGCCCGGCCGTCGGGTCGGCAGGTCGGATGGAGGATCATGGGGAGCGGCCCCCGCCGCCGGGACGCCGCACCGCACCCCTTCGAACGAGGTACCACCATGCCCGCCCGCATCGTGCTGGTCCGCCACGGCGAGACCTCCTGGTCGGCCACCGGCCGCCACACCGGCCGCACCGACGTCCCGCTCACCGACGAGGGCCGCGCGATGGCCCGCGCCCTCGGCGAGCGCCTGGCCCGCGCCCCGTGGAACGGCCTGCCCGGCGCGACCGTCTGGACCAGTCCGCTCTCCCGGGCCCGGGAGACCGCCGAACTGGCCGGCTTCGGCGACCGCGCCGTCGACCGTCCCGAACTCCTCGAGTGGGACTACGGGCGGTACGAGGGCCGCACCGGCGCCGACATCCGGGCCACCGACCAGCCCGGCTGGCTGATCTGGCGCGACGGCGTGCCCGGCGGCGAGACGCTCGCCCAGGTCTCCGACCGGGTCGACGCGCTGCTCGCCGAGGTGAACGGACGGCACGGCACCCCCGACCCCGACACCACCACGATGAACTGCGCCGACTGCGAGGTCGTCCTGTTCGCCCACGGCCACCTGCTGCGGATCCTCACCGCCCGCTGGCTCGGCCTGCCCGCCGAGTACGCCCAGCGGCTCAAGCTCGGCACCGCCGCGCTCTGCGTGCTCTCCTGGGAGTACGGGCTGCCCGCCGTCGAGGTCTGGAACGACCACAGCCACCTGGAGAAGCTGGGGCACTGACCCCGCCTCGGGCCGGGGCCCGGCCCGCCCGCTCGGCCCGCCCGCTCGGGCCGGGGCCCGGGCCGCGGCTCAGGCCGCCGCGTCGTAGCCGTCCAGGAAGTCCCGGACCTCCGGCACGGCGCGGTGGCCGCGCAGCCGGTCCGCGGTCCGCGCCAGCATGCCGCGGATCCGCGCCGAGCGGACCTGGCCGAGCAGCGCCACCGCCGCCGCGCCGTGCGCGCCCGCGCCCGCCAGGTCGCCCCGGCCCAGCCGGTCGTGCGCCAACTCGGCGGTGTACAGCACCCGGTTGCGCACGAAGTGCGGCTCCTGGAGCCCTATCGCCCGCTCGGCCCGGACGCTGGCCCGGTCCCACTCGCCCAGCGCCGACCAGCACTGCGCCTCCTGCCCGGCCAGCTCCGCCTCGCCGAAGAAGGACATCCACTCCGGGTCGGCGTCCGGCCGCCCGCCCCGCTCGAACAGCGCGTACGCCCGGGACAGCGCCCGCTCGCAGGCCGCCCGGTCGCCGAGCAGCGCCCAGCCGCCCGCCTCGCGCAGCACCAGCAGCGACATCAGCCGGTCCGAGCCGAGGCCGGCCGCCGCGGCCTGCCCGGCCTGGGCGGCCCGCAGCGCCTCCCGGGGGCGGCCGGCGTCCCGGGCCAGGAAGGCGCTGTTGCTGAACACGTGCGCCTCCAGGTGCGGGTCGCGGGCCATCCGGGCGGTGGCCAGCGCCTCCGAGTAGAACGACCTGGCGTCGGTCAGCCGGTTCGAGTCGTGCGCCAACCAGCCCACCGAGATCGCCAGTTCGCCCGCCCCGCTCTGCAGCCGGCGCTCGGTCGCGGCGTTGTAGTCGCCGTCGTTGAGCAGCACGTAGGCGCTGCGCAGCGACTGCCCGGCCAGCTCGAACAGGGCGTCGGCGCCGTGCGCGTCGTCCAGCAGCCGGATGTCCCGGACCGCCTGCTCGACCCCCCGCACCTCGGCGGCGCCGACCCGGCGGCGCTCTGACCGGAGCGGGACGGCGGGCGGCGGGGCGGCGGGCGGCGGGGCCTGGTCTAGGCCGAGCACGGTTGCCAGGGCGGTGGGACCGCCGTTCAGGAACGTACGGCGAAGCACGTCGTCGTTCTCCTCGTCAGACCGGAGCGGTGCGTCCGGCGGGTGCGCGGGGCCGGACCGCCCGGCGGCCGGCGCCCGGCGGCGGACCGCCGTGCGCGGCGCGAAGCCGAGCTCCGCCAGCGACTTCTCCGGCCACATGTGCCGGAACACCCGCTCGTACGCGTAGTTGGGGCAGCGGATCTCGCCGGACTCGACCCGTCCGACGTAGCGCGCGTCGCAGGACACGTGCTCGCCGATCTCCCGGGCGGCCCGGCGGACCAGGGTGGCGAACTCCCCCGGCGAGAGGGCGCCGCGCAGCTCGCGCATCGCCTGGTTGGGAACGGGCGCCGGACGGGGCCCGCCGGTTCGCGTGGCTGCCATGCTGCACTCCGAGGT
This sequence comes from Kitasatospora sp. NPDC015121, assembly GCF_055562955.1. NCBI lineage: Bacteria > Bacillati > Actinomycetota > Actinomycetes > Kitasatosporales > Streptomycetaceae > Kitasatospora > Kitasatospora sp. NPDC015121. Next base: position 37,304 of record NZ_JBVHEH010000012.1, on the reverse strand, counting down.
CGTGCCGGGGTGGCCGCGCCGACCCCTGGGGGGAGGGCCGCCGCGTCGCCACGACAGTACCGGGAGTCACCGTGCGAACACGGGTTGTTGCCGGAGTAGGGTGGGTCAATTGCGGACAATCCGGACCGAGTTGCCGCTTTGTGCCATGAAATGCCATGGCTTGCCGTATCGGAGGCCGTGGCCTGGGGGCCCGGTCCCGCGTTGTCCTGATACATGGACACCGGCGGTACGGGCCCCCTCCCGGACCGGCCCCCCGTCGCACGACCGGGTGACGGAGCGCCACCCGGTTTCCGCGCGACCCGAGGCGACAGGAGGTCCCCCATGGCCACCGGAGTTCCCCAGTACCGACGGGCGGCCGCCCCAGCCGCCCCCGCCGCCCCGGCCGCACCCGCCGCCGCGCCGCCGGTGAGCTCGGCCAGTCGGGTCGTCCGGTACGACACCGTCACCGTCCAGGTCCGGCACGGGCTGGAGGCGGTCGACATCCTCCGGCTGCGGCGGGCCTGCGGGGCCGTCCAGCAGACCGCCGGCGGCAACGCCATCGCCTTCCTCGTCCCGGCGGGCACCGCGCTGCGCTGGCACCTGGCCGGCTCCGCCTGTACGCCGGGGGCCGAGCTGCTCCCGCCCACCGACCCGCGCTGGATCATCCCGCCCTCCGGCTCCCAGCCGTACCCCCGCCCCACCGACGCCTGGGTGCTGCGCTCCGCGCTCTGCGAGGCCGCCACCACCCTCACCGCGGGTGGCCTCGGTCCGCTCTGAGTGCGTCCCCGGACCTCTCCTGACGCCTCATCAGAGAACTTGCCCCACCCGGCAGTTGACATGCAACTGTCGTCTCGGTGGGCGGACCGGACGACCCCGCAGCGGGCACCCGCCGTCGCACAGCGTCACCGCGCGCCGCCGCGACCGGCCCGACCGGCGATAATGGACCCCATGGGCCGCCCACGCACCACCCCCACCGCCACCGTCCCCGGCCGCACCCACGCCGAAGGCCCGCTCACCGCCGCCGTCGCCTCCGGCACCGCCGAGCTGCGCCCCGACCGCGACCGGCCGCACGCCTGGGAACTGCTGCTCGACGGCGCCCCGCAGTCGCTCGTGGACCTCGCCGACCCCACCCACCTCGGCTTCGCCTACCAGCGCCGGATCGGCCACCTGATCGACCTCGCCGCCCCCGCCCGGCAACCCCTCACCGCCCTCCACCTCGGCGGCGGCGCCCTCACCCTGGCCCGCTACACCGCCGCCACCCGGCCCCGCTCCCGCCAGCAGGCCGCCGAGATCGACACCGCGCTCACCGAACTCGTCCGCACCCAACTGCCGCTCGACCGGGGCTGGCAGCTCAAGGTCCGCGGCGGCGACGCCCGCGCCGTCCTCGAACGCACCCCCGACGACTCCACCGACCTGCTCGTCGTCGACGTCTTCGCCGGCGCCCGTGTCCCCGCGCACTGCGCCACCGTCGAGTTCGCCCGGCACGCCGCCCGCGCCCTGCGCGCCGACGGCCACTACGCCGCCAACATCACCGACGGCGGCGCGCTCGCCTTCGCCCGCGCCCAGACCGCCACCCTGCTGGCCGTCTTCCCCGAACTCTGCCTGGTCGCCGACCCCGCCGTGCTGCGCGGCAGGCGCTTCGGCAACCTCGTCCTGTTCGCCGCCCGCACCCCCCTCCCGCTCCCCGAGCTCACCCGCCGCCTCGCCACCGACCCCGCCCAGGCCCGCCTCCTGCACGGCCGCGACCTCGCCGACTTCACCGCCGGCGCCACCCCCGTCACCGACACCACCGCCGTTCCGTCCCCGGCCCCGCCGACGGGCGCCTTCGACTGAGGAACGCCCCGGCCCCCGCCCGGCTGCCGGGACGCGGCCGGGCCGGGTCAGTGGCCGCGCGGGAGGCCGCGGTGCTTGTACAGCGCGGCGGCGGTGAGCAGCAGGCCGGCGGCGATCGGCAGCAGGACGGCGACGGCGCCCTCGCCGCCGGCCGGGCGGGCGGGGGCGGCGGTCAGGGCGAGGCGGGTGGGGGCGGCGACGGGCAGCGGGGGAGCGGTGGCCGGGGCCGGGCGGGGCGCGGCGGGGCGCGGCGAGGCGGCGGGGACGGCCGCGGGCGCGGTGGCCGGGAGCGGGGCGGTGGCGGCGGCGGGGGCGCGCTGCGCCGGGACGGTGACCTCGGGGGTGCCGGGGGCCGCGGCCGGGCCGCTCGCGCCGTTCGGGCCGTTCCCGCCGGTGTCGCGGCCGTTGGCCGGGCCGGAGCGGGAGGCACGGGCGCCGTCCTCGGCGCGGGGCTGCGGCGGGACGGCGGAGAGCAGGCCGGCGGCGAGCGAGAAGGCGTCGGGACGGTCGGCGTGGTGGCCGGGGAGCGGGAGTTCGCCGGTGCCGAGCTGCTGGTCGAGGCGCTGGTCCAGGACGCCGCCCAGGCCCGGCGCCGGGCGGGCCCCGGCGGCTCCGGCCGTCCCGGCTGCGCCGACCGCCCCGGCGGCGTCCACGGTGCCGGCGGTGCCGGCGGTCTCCACGGTGCCGGCCGGGGCGAGCCCGTCGAGCGCGCCGTCCACCGCGCCGCCGAGCGGCGGCCCGCCGTCGTCCGCGCCGGGCCGGACGGCGGTGCCGACCGTGCCGAGGGCCCGGGCGGGGTGGTGCGGGGGGTGCCCGGTGTCGGCGGCGTTCGCGTCGGTCGTGCCGAGGCCCAGGCCGAGCACCTGGGCGGCGAGCACGCCGCCCGCCGCCAGGGCCCCGGGCCGTCCCCACCGCTGCCGGGGGGTGTCCGAACGTCGCGGTCGCTTCGCGTGGTTGGTTCGCACACCAGGGGAGAACGAGCGGGACTCCCCGCGGTCACGCTCGTCGCTCACACTCCGTCACACTGTGCGGGGGTGCGGGAGTCCGGGCGAGCCCCTTGCCGGGCGTCCGGGCGGGCCCCCGCGCGGGGGGTCAGGCGAGCCCGCCGCGCCGGATCACCTCCGCGTACCAGCGGGCGCTGGACTTGGGGGTGCGCTGCTGGGTGTCGTAGTCGACGTGGACGATGCCGAAGCGCTTGCTGTAGCCGTACGCCCACTCGAAGTTGTCCAGGAACGACCAGAGGTAGTAGCCCCGCACGTCCGCCCCCGCGGCGATCGCGTCGGCCACGGCCTCCAGGTGCAGCCGGACGTAGCGCAGCCGCTCGGGGTCGTCGACCTCGCCGTCCGGGCCGACCTCGTCCTCGAAGGCGGCGCCGTTCTCGGTGACCAGCAGCGGCAGGCCGAAGTCGTGGTGCATGCCGACCAGCGAGTCGGACAGGCCGGTGGCGTCGATCGGCCAGCCCATCGCGGTGACGTCGTCGTTGGCGAGGTGGAAGACCACCTCCTCGGAGCCCGGCCAGCAGCTGAACTCGCTGTCGCCGTGGCCGTCGTTGCGCGCGGCCTCGGCGGTCTCCACCGCGGCGTCGCCCGGCGCCGAGACGACGGTCGGGTTGTAGTAGTTGAGGCCGAGCAGGTCGATCGGCCGGCCGATCTCCGCCTCGTCGCCGGGGCGGACCAGCTCGTCCCAGTCGACGAGGTGCGCGGTGTCGGCCTTCAGGTCGGCGTCGTAGCCGCCCTTGAACATCGGGCCGGTCCAGATCCGGTTGCCGACCGCCTCGATCCGGCGGGCCGCCTCGCGGTCCGCGTCGGTGTCGGTGAGCGGGCGGACCAGGTGCAGGTTGAGCGAGACCGCGATCTTCGCCGAGGCGGGCAGCACCTCGCGCAGCGCGCCGACGGCCAGGCCGTGGCCGAGGTTGAGGTGGTGGGCGGCCTTGAGGGCGTCTGCCGGATTGGTGCGCCCGGGGGCGTGCACGCCGGAGCCGTAGCCGAGGAACGCGCTGCACCAGGGCTCGTTGAGGGTGGTCCACACCGGGATCCGGTCGCCGAGCGCGGCGCCGGCCAGCGCCGCGTACTCGGCGAAGCGGTACGCGGTCTCCCGGACCGGCCAGCCGCCGGCCTCCTCCAGGTCCTGCGGGAGGTCCCAGTGGTAGAGCGTGGCGACCGGCGAGATGCCGTGCTCCAGCAGGGTGTCGACCAGCGCGCGGTAGAAGTCGAGGCCGCGCTCGACGGCCGGGCCGCGGCCGGTCGGCTGGATCCGCGGCCAGGACAGCGAGAACCGGTACGAGGTGAGGCCGAGGTCGGCCATCAGTCGGACGTCCTCGCGGAAGCGGTGGTAGTGGTCCACGGCGACGTCGCCGGTGTCGCCGTTCAGCACCTTGCCGGGGGTCTTGGCGAAGGCGTCCCAGATGGACGGGGTGCGCCCGTCCTCGGCGGCCGCGCCCTCGATCTGGTAGGCGGCGGTGGCCGCGCCCCAGGCGAAGCCGGGCGGGAAGGCCACCCGGGGGGCCGCCACCGAGGCGTGGGCGGCTGTGGTCGGATCGGTCATGGTCATACGGGAGCGCTCCCATGGCTGAGGAGTGGACAGGGCTGCTGTACCGGGCGGGTCAGCTCTTGACGGCGCCGGAGGTGATCCCGCCGACGATGTGCTTCCCCAGAACGGCGAAGATCAGCAGTAGCGGCAGGGTGCCGACGAGCGCACCCGTCATGATCACGGCCTGGTTGATGTCGTGCCCGGAGCCGCCGCCGATCGCGGAGAGCGCGACCTGCACGGTCGGGTTCTGCTGGGTGAGCACCACGAACGGCCAGAAGAAGTCGTTCCAGGACTGCACGAACACCAGCATGCCGAGCACCGCCATGGCGGGCCGGGCGATCGGGAACACCACGTGCCAGATGATCCGCAGGCTGTTCGCGCCGTCCACCCGGGCCGCCTCGATCAGCTCGAACGGCAGCGCCTCGGACAGGAACTGGCGCATGAAGAACACGCCGAACGCGGCCACCAGCGAGGGCAGGATCACCGACTGCAGGTGGTTGCCCCAGTCCAGCTTGGTGATGATCCGGTACAGCGGGATCACGCTGAGCTGCGGCGGGATGGTCATGGTGGCGACCACCAGGGTCAGCAGCGCGTTGCGGCCGCGGAAGCGCAGCTTGGCGAAGGCGAAGCCGGCCAGCGTGGAGAACAGCACCGTGGACAGCGCCACGCAGCCCGCCACGATGGTCGAGTTCAGCAGCGCGGTGCCCATGTCGGCCTGGTCCCAGGCGATCGAGATGTTGTTCCACAGCTCGCCGCCGGGGATCATCGGCGGCGGCGACTGGGCCACCCGCTCGCCGGTGTGGGAGGCCGCGACGAAGGTCCAGTACAGCGGGAACAGCGAGACCAGCGCGGCGATCCCGAGCAGCACGTACGCGATCGGTCCGGCCTTGTCGTGCTCGCCCGCCTTGCGCCGGAACAGGCCGCGCGGGCGGTCCTGCTCGACCGGCCTCGCCTCGCGGGAGGAGGGGGTGGACAGGGTGGCGGCCATGTCAGCCTCCCAGCTCGTTGCGCTTGCGGTAACGGGTGATCAGGAACTGCGCCAGGCCGATCAGCAGCAGGAGCAGCAGCATCGTCCAGGCCACCGCCGAGGCGCGGCCCAACTGGCGCGACGGCCAGCCCAGTTCGTACATGTAGAGGCTGAGCGTCTGGAACTGGTGCGCGGAGCCGCCGGACACGCCGACGCCGCCTCCGAACAGCATCGGCTCGCCGAACAGCTGGGTGGCGCCGATGGTCGAGACGATGATGGTGAACAGGATGGTCGGGCGGATCGACGGGATGGTGATCCGGGTGAACTGCTGCCACCGGTTCGCCCCGTCCAGGCTGGCCGCCTCGTACAGGTCCTTCGGCACAGCCTGCATCGCGGCCAGGTAGATCAGCGCGTTGTAGCCGGTCCAGCGCCAGGTCACGATGGTGGAGATGGCGATCTGCGAGGGCCAGGTCTCGGAGTACCAGTTCGGGTGGATCCCGACCGCGCCCAGCGCCCAGTTGATGAAGCCGTAGTCCGGGTTGAACAGCTGGACGAACACCAGGGTCGCGGCGGCGATCGAGGTGGCGTACGGCGCGAGGATCGCGACCCGGAAGAAACCGCGGCCGCGCATCCGGAAGTTGAGCAGGTGGGCCAGCCCGAGCGCCGTCAGCAGCTGCGGGACGGTGGAGATCACCCCGATGGTGAAGGTGTTGCGCAGCGCGGTCCAGAACTGGTCGTTGGACCATAGCCGGGTGTAGTTGCCGAAGCCCTTCCACTCCATCACGTCCGGCTTGAGCAGGTCGACGTAGTGCAGCGACAGCCAGCCCGTCCAGATCAGCGGGAAGAGGCCGAAGGCGGCGAAGCAGAGGAAGAACGGGGCGATGAAGGCGTACGGCGACGCCTTGAGGTCGAACCGGTACAGGCGGGAGCGCCAGGCGGGGCGCGCGGGCGGGGCCTCGGCGCGGACGTGGGTGGCCACTTGGGGTTTCCTTCCCGGGGGTGGCGAGGGGCGGCGGAACGGCGCCCGGCCGGGTGGGCGGACCCGGCCGGGCAGTAGGGATCGGCTTGCCGGCGGCGGGCGCCGGCCCGGATCAGTGGCCGGTCTTGTCGTCGACCAGCTTGGTCACGTTGGTCCAGGCCTTGGCCGGGTCGGTGCCGTGCTCCTCGATGTCGAGGATGCCGTTGTCGGTGATGATCGTCTTCACGTTGCCGTCCTGCTCACCGATCGGCGCCGGCTTGATGGACTGGGCGGACGCGGCGAAGATCTGGCCGGTCGGCGCGTTGTTGAAGTACTCGGCCTTGGCGCCCTGGACGGCCGGCTGCTGCAGGCCGCCGATGGTCGAGGGCAGGTTGCCGACCTTGGTGAAGACCTTGGCCTGCTGCTCCGGCGCGGTCAGCCAGGCGACGAGGGCCGCGGCCTCCTTGGTGTGCTTGCCGGCCTTCGGGACGGTCAGGAAGGCGCCGCCCCAGTTGGAGGCGACCGGCGCGGCCGCGACGTCCCACTTGCCCTTGCCGGAGTCGCCGGAGTACTTGCTGATGATGCCGGTCATCCAGGACGGGCAGACCACGGTGGCGAACTTGGCGTTGGCGAACGCGGCGTTCCACGGGTCCTGGAACTGGCGCAGACCGGCGCTGATCTTCGCCTGCGAGGCGGCGACCGAGAGGTCCCAGGCGGTCTTCACGCCGGCGCTGGTCTTGTAGACGAGCTTGCCGGAGGCGTCCGAGTACTGCTCGGGCTGGGCCGACAGGACGGCGTTGAACAGGCCCGACGCGGAGTCGGTGAAGAAGGTGCCGGCCGGGGCCTTGGCCTGGTACTGCTTGCCGGCCTCGACGAACTTCGACCAGTCGCCCGCCCACAGCTTGCCGACCGACTCGCGGTCGGTGGGCAGGCCGGCCTGCTGGAACAGGTCGCTGCGGTAGCAGATCGCCATCGGGCCGATGTCGGTGCCCAGGCCGATCAGCGCGCCGGACTGGGTGGTGGCCTGCTTCGACTTCCAGTCCAGCCAGTTGCCCGGGTTGATGCCCTCGGTCTTGCCGAGGTCGACGAACTTGTCGCCCAGGGTGTTGGTGGCCTGCGCGATGTAGCCGACCTCGACCGCCTGGACGTCGGCCAGGCCGCTGCCCGAGGCCAGGTGGGTGGTCAGCGCGTCCCAGTACTTCTGGCCGTCCTGGGTGGTGTCGTACTTGATGGTGATGTTCGGGTGCGCGGCCATGTACTCGTCGTACAGGCCGGCCTCCTTGTAGCCGAAGGTGCCGAAGTCGCCGACGTTCAGGGTGATCTTCGCGTCGGACTTCCCGCCGCTGCCGCTGTCCCCGCCCTTGTCCGAGCTGGACGAGCAGGCCGTGAGCAGCAGGGTGGAAGCGGCGAGGACGGCGGTGGCGACGACAGCGGCTCTGCGGGGGCGGGAGGTGGTGCGCATGGGGGCGAACTCCTTTGTCCGGGTGGTTGGTCCGGGTGGATGGTCCGGGGACGGCCCGGGTTCCTGCCCGGCGGCCTTCCGGGTTGCTGCCGGATTGCTGCCGGGTGTCTTCCGTGGGTCTTCCGCGGGTCTGGCCGGGCTGGAAACGAGAGCTTCGTGGGTGTTCTTGGTGCGCTGAATCTTGGCTACAGTGTGGGAGCGCTCCCACAGCTGGGCATGCCGGAAGGTTGCTGTGTCGCGGGGGTGAGTGTCAAGACGTGGTGACATAAACGTTGCCGGAGCGTTTCCGCCTTCGTTACCACCGCCGTTGGCGCCCGCAGGCTGCCCCGGGGCCGGTTCCGGGGCGCCCCGGATGGCCGGAAACACCTCGGGACCGGCCACAATGAACAGTCCGCACGGGCCCGGGGCGGGTCCGGCGGATCCTTCCATCCGTCCCAGAGACCGAGAGGTGTAGCGATGAGCCCGACCGCACAGCGCCCCGACGCGCTCCATCCGGGCGCCGGCGGCAGAGCCACCGCGCGCCCCACCCTGGAGGAGGTGGCCGCGCTGGCAGGCGTCGGCCGCGGCACCGTCTCCCGGGTCATCAACGGCTCCCCGCGGGTCAGCGCCAAGGCCCGCGAAGCCGTCCAGGCCGCCATCGCCGAACTCGGCTACGTGCCGAACCGGGCCGCCCGGACCCTGGTCACCTCGCGCACCGACTCGATCGCGCTGGTCGTGCCCGAGGCCGAGACCAGGCTGTTCTCCGAGCCGTACTTCTCCGACATCATCAGCGGCGTCTCGGCCGAACTCGCCGAGACCGACATGCAGTTGCTGCTGATCCTGGTCCGCAACCAGCGCGAGCGCGACCGGCTCTCGGCCTACCTCACCGCCCAGCGGGTCGACGGCGTGCTGGTCGTCTCGGTGCACCGCGACGACCCGCTCCCCGGGCTGCTGGAGAGCCTGGAGATCCCCTCCGTGCTGGCCGGTCGGCGCGGCGACCTCGAACCGCTCAGCTACGTCCACGCCGACAACGCGGGCGGCGCCCGGATGGCCGTCCGCCACCTGCTCCGGCGCGGCTGCACCCGGGTCGCCACCCTCACCGGCCCGCTCGACATGGAGGTCGCCCAGGCCCGCCTCGGCGGCTACCGCCGGGCCCTGGAGGAGGCCGGCCACGCCTACGACGAGGGGCTGGTCGGCCTGGCCGACTTCACCGAGGAAGGCGGCCGGGTCGCGATGCGCGAACTCCTCGCTCGCAGGCCCGAGTTGGACGGCGTCTTCTGCGCCTCCGACGTGATGGCGGCCGGCGCGATGCAGGTGCTGCGGGCCGCCGGGCGGCGGATCCCCGACGACGTCGCGGTGATCGGCTTCGACGACTCGATCGTCGCCCGGCACACCGACCCGCCGATGACCAGCGTCCGCCAGCCGATCGAGGAGATGGGCCGCACCATGGCCCGCCTGCTGCTCGACGAGATCCACGAACGCGGCCGGGCCCGGCGGCAGGTGGTGCTGGCGACCGAGCTGATCGTCCGCGACTCCGCCTGACGGCGGGCGGACGGGCGGGCGGACGGGCGGTGGGGGAGCGGCGTGGTCGCCCGCGGGGGCGCGGCCGCCCGCGCGGGTGCTCGACGTGGGTGCGTTCCGGCCCGCGTGCGCTCCGGTTGTCCGGTGGGTTCCGGTGTCCGGTGCGCTCTTCGGCGGGCCGGAGGGCTCAGGAGTGGGGGCGCAGCGTCCAGACGATCTCCAGCACGCCGGTGACGGCGCCGTCCTCGCGGGTGATCTCCACGGTGATCGGGAACTCGGGGCGCTTGCCCTCGTCCAGCTCGGCGATCACGTCGGCGACCGGGCGGCCGAGCGTCGCGGTGGCGGTGACCACGCCGCGGGCGAGCTTCTTGAACGAGATCTCGCCGACCGTGGGCAGCGGCACCGCGCGCCCCAACTGGTCGCCGAACGCCGCCAGCACGATCGCCCCGCTGGCCGACTCGGCCAGCGTGAACATCGCCCCCGCGTGCGGCCCGCCCACGTGGTTCCGGTACTCCGGCAGGTCGGGCAGCCGCAGCACGGCCCGCTCCGGGGTGGTCTCCAGGTACTCCAGCTGCAGGGTCTTCACCATCGGGACGGTGGAGGTGAGCAGCTCGCCGATCGCAGTAGTGGTCATGCCCAGATGTTACTTGCGGGTAGCTTCATCGTCCATGGCCGGCGTCCCACCGCCTCGCCCGGGCCCTCCGCCGCCCAGGCCGACGACTCGGAGGGGCGGCTCGGAAGGGGCGGCTCGGAAGGGGCGCGCGGGAGTTGGCCGGGCCGGGCGCGGAAGCGCCGTGCGGGAAGGTGCGGGAGCGATCGGCCCGGTCCGCCCGGGCCCGCTGGACTCGGCCCGCCGACCGGCGCTCCGGGGGAGGGCGCTTCGGTGAAGGCGACGGGGAACGACGAAGGGCCCGGTCGATTCCTCGACCGGGCCCTTCGTCGTTCTGGGGTGAGTGACGGGACTCGAACCCGCGGCCACCTGGACCACAACCAGGTGCTCTACCAACTGAGCTACACCCACCATCTGTCAGGTGCTTTCCCGCTTTCGCGTTCCCGCTCCGACAGGAAGAACTCTACAGGATGCCGAGGGGTGCTCGCGCCAGGGTTTCCCCGACCGACCGGACCGGATCCCTGGTCAGGTGGTGGGCAACTGGTGGCGGGCGGCGATCTCCCGCGCGGTGTCGGTGTCCGGGCCGGGCTGCGGGACGAACACCGCCTCGCGGTAGTAGCGCAGTTCGGCGATCGACTCGCGGATGTCCGCCAGTGCGCGGTGGCTGCCGCCCTTCTGCGGGCTGTTGTAGTAGGCGCGCGGGTACCAGCGGCGGGCCAGCTCCTTGATCGAGGAGACGTCCACGATCCGGTAGTGCAGGTGCCCCTCCAGCTCCGGCATGTCCCGGGACAGGAAGCCGCGGTCGGTGGCCACCGAGTTCCCGCACAGCGGGGTCCGGCCGGCCTCCGGCACGTGCTCGCGGACGTACGCCAGCACCCGTTCCTGCGCCTCGGCCATGGTCAGGCCGTCCGCGAGCTCGTCGAGCAGGCCCGAGGCGGTGTGCATCTGCCGCACCACCTCGGGCATGGTCTCCAGCGCCTCGGCGGGCGGGCGGATGATCACATCCACGCCGTCGCCGAGCACGTTCAGCTCGGAGTCGGTCACCAGGGCGGCGACCTCGATCAGGGCGTCCCGATCGAGGTCGAGGCCGGTCATCTCACAGTCGATCCATACCAGACGGTCATTCACGCCTTCACCCTACGGCGCGATCACGCGCCCCCGACACCGCACGCGCCCCGTCCGGGCCGAAGTCCGCCGGTCCGCGCGCCCCGCGCTCCGGCTCGGACTCCGGACGGTCCACCGCCTGCCGACCCCGGGCACCGGGGTGCTCGCCGTCGGCGTCCTCCGCGATTGCGTGCTCCACCGGACGGTCCGGACGCTCCGCCGACCCGCGCCCGCCCGGGTACGCCGCGCTCGGCCGCACCGGCTGCCCCGGCGAGGGCTGCGCGTGCGCGTGCGCGGGCGACGGTCCCTGCGGGGCCGGCTGCTGGCCGTGCGGGCCCGACTGACCGGGGTGGCCGTACTGGCCCGGCTGGCCGCCCGGAGCGGCCTGGCCGGTGGCGCGGCCCGCGTACCGGGGGTCGACCGGCCGCTCCGGCGCCCGCGCGCCGAAGGCGCCCGGCGGCGGACCGGCCTGCGGCGGCACCAGCGGACGCGGACGCTGCCGCCCCGCCGCACCCGCGCCGGGACCGCTCGCCCCGCCGCCCGCGCCGACCCCGCCCGACCCGGCACCGCCCGGCACCTGCTGAGCGTGCTGGCCGTGTTGGTTGTGCTGGTTGTGCTGGCCGTGTGTCACCGTCCCGTGGGACGACTGCGGGTGCCCGCCCTGGGCCGGGCCGCGCTCGACCGCGCCGCCGCCCTGCGACTGCGGCCCCACCGGCCCGCCGACGGCCGGACGCCGGGCCCGGAAGGTCGTCCGGTAGGCCGCCGGGGAGACCCCCAGCTGCCGCCGGAAGTGCCCGCGCAGCGCCACCGGCGAGCGGAAGCCGCAGCGCCGGGCGACGTCGTCCACCGACAGGTCCGAGGTCTCCAGCAGCCGCTGCGCCTGCAGCACCCGCTGGGTGATCAGCCACTGCAGCGGCGCGCTGCCGGTCAGGGTGCGGAACCGGCGGTCGAAGGTGCGCCGCGACATGTACGCGCGGGCCGCCAGCACCTCCACGTCGAACTGCTGGTTGAGGTTCTCCAACGCCCAGGTGACCACCTCGGCCAGCGGGTCGTTGCCGATCTCCTCCGGTAAAGACTGGTCGATGTACTGGGCCTGACCTCCGCCGCCGCGGCGGTTCGGCACCACCAGCCGGCGGGCCAGCGCGTTGGCGGCCTCGGCGCCGTGGTCGCTGCGCACCACGTGCAGGCACAGGTCGATGCCGGCCGCGGTGCCCGCGGAGGTGAGGACGTCGCCGTCGTCCACGAACAGCTCGCGCGGGTCGACGTGGACCCGCGGGTAGCGCTTCGCCAGCGTCGGCGCGTACATCCAGTGCGTGGTGGCCGGACGCCCGTCCAGCAGCCCGGCGGCGGCCAGCACGAAGGCGCCGGTGCACAGGCCGATGATCCGGGCCCCCTCGTGGTGGGCCTTGCGCAGCGCGGCGATCGCCTCGACCGGCGGCGGCTGCGAGATCGAGCGCCAGGCCGGCACCACGATGGTGCCCGCCCGGGAGAGCGCCTCCAGCCCGTACGGGGCGGTCAGCGTCAGCCCGCCGGTGGTGGTGAGCGGGCCCTCCTCGCCCGCGCACACCAGCAGTCGGTAGCGGGGGACGCCGGCGTCCTGCCGGTCCACGCCGAACACCGACAGCGGGATCGAGCTCTCGAAGATCGGCGCCCCGCTGAACAGCAGCACCGCCACCGTCTCGCGCCGCCGCCGACCGGCCAGCTTGCGCGGGGAGGGGAGCGCCCCGGGGCCGGCCGAGGCCGACAGCAGGTCCGTCGCGGCGGCCGCGCCGCCGGGGGAGGCGTGCCCGCCGTGACCACCGTGCCCGCCCGGAGTGAGGCTGCCGTGGCCGGAGACCGTGGGGGAGGGGGAGGAGGGCTGGATCGCGGCGCCGCCCTGGAACTGACCGCCGCCCGGCGAACCGGCCGGAGCACCACCGAACTTGCCGAGTCTCGCCGCGCCACCGGGATGGGACGAAGGCTGGCGGCCGTTCTCAGGACCCGCGTCGCTCCTGCTCACCCTGCTCAAGGCGCTCCAGCCCCCTCGGTGGTGTGGTGGTCTCGGCTGCCGCTCTGCGAGCCAAGATCGAATCTACTTGGTGGACCGTTGCCGTTGTGACAAGTTCACCATCCGGCGCTATGTCGACATGGCAATTTGGCGTGAAGCATTCGATCACGAAGCGTGGCACCCGTCGACCCCGCTGTGAAGGGGGCGCGGACAAGGGTGGCCGGTTGTCGCACGACCCGTCGGCGATTCACCCGTCGACGGTGCACCCACCGTCCGCTCTGTGCTGCAGATTTGCCCGAACGGCAGGGTTGGGAAGCAAGTTGGCCGAAAACATGCGGTTCGAATAGGGGGCGTGAAACCGCCTTCCACGCGCCACAGCGCACACCTGAGCCATGATCCCCGCGCCCCGTCAGCCCCCGGATCCGACCCGAACCGGCCACTCCTGAACGCCCCTCACCTCACACTCCGTCACTCCGTCCCCTCCGTTCCACTTCCGTCCCACCCACCCCACGACTCCCAGCCCTCCCCGTCACCCCACCGACCCGCCCCCGCCCCGACCGACCCACCCCGCCGATCCGGACGCCGCACATTCGTCCGAATCCGATCCCCCGCCGGGACGGCCGCTCGCACTCCGCTCCACCACCCGCCCGCCGGGCTCGGGCGCACCCGCATCGGCCCCGCCCCAGGGCGACGCGTACGCCGGACGCCACCCCGACTCCTGCCGGGCCGCCGAGGTCGACACCTGCCCCGGCCGTCCCCGCCGCGTCGCCCCGGCGGCCGAACCCCGACGGGTGGACGCTGAAGGCGCACCCGGAGACGTCCGGGGCGGCCACGGCCGGGCACTGCTCGGCGGGCCACTACGCGGCCGGGCCAATGACTGCTCCAGGTGCGGGTCCTGCACCCCGTCGACGAACGCCGGCCGCACCACCACCAACGGCAGCGCCCGCAGGCCCGCCCCCGCCGCCGCGCACCCCCCGCGTCGGGTGCGGCGCCGGCACGTCCTCCTCCACGGTGGGCCGGCCGAGCCTCCGGACGTACGCCGGATCCGTGCTGACCTGGGCGAGCCGCGAGATCCCGCCTCCCCGCCTGGCGCCACGGCCGTGTCCCGGTTGACCGCCCAGGCCGCCTCATTCGCCTAGCGGTCACCAACTCCCTTGCTGATCCAGCCCGCTGGTCCACGTGCACCCCAGGCTGCTGCTGATCGTCGACCACCTTCGCGACGTCCCCGCGCAGGTGATCTCCGGCCTCAGCGACGTGCTCGCCCGGAACCCGGTGGCGGCCGCCGTCCCGCCGCCCGCACCGTCACCCCGCGCTGGTTCGCCATCCCCGGGACTCGGACCCGCTTCCCGCCCGAGCAGCACGAGCCCATCGCCCGCGCCCACATCGCCCAACGCCTGCACCGCCGCCGCGCCACCGCCCCCGAGGTCGCTGGGCGCCGCAGCTCCCGGAAAGCTGTCCTGCACTCCGCAGCGGGCCGCCTCGACCTCCTGCGCGTCCTGGGCGCCGAGGCAGGTGCAGCGGCAGCCTGACGTTCCGTCAAGTCATGTCGCTGGCAGGCAATCTGGCCACCATGCAGCCCTCGTGGCAGCCCCGGTGTCCGCCAGGGGTGGCAGGTCACCCCGCGGCGGTCGTGGCCTCTCCCCAGCGGGCCTGGGCGGAGACGCCGACCGGGGCCGGGGTGGGGTCGACCGGCGAGAGCGGGACGGCCTTCGCCAGGGCGACCGGCTGGCCGAGCGGGATTTTCGGCGTCCCCGGCATTCCCGGGACGCCGGGGGCGACGCGGGCGGGCGCCGGCGCCAACCGGGAGGCCGGGATGGCGAGGCGGCCGTGCGCCCGCTGGGGACGACCGGCCGCGGCGAACCCCCGTCCGGCGACGGGGCGTTCGGTCGCGCCCGCGCCGATGATCACCCGTACCGCCTCCGGCAGGTTCGGTGCGCTCACCGTGGGACGGTAGGTCCGCTCCGCCCACGGCCGACCGTGGTGCAGCCACGCACTGCGCAGCCCCGTCGCCGCCGCACCCGCGATGTCGGCCGGACCGTAGTCGCCGACCATCCAGGTCTGCGTTCGCCACTCCCCGGCCGGCCGGAACCCGCACCGGCGCACCGCGATCTCGAAGATCAACGGATCCGGCTTCAGGCAGTGGGCCTCCTCCGAGATGACCCAGCCGTCGACCAACGAGGCGAGCCCGGTCCGGCGGATCTTCTCCAGCTGGGCCACCGTCCCGCCGTTGCTGACGATCCCCAGCGTCCACCCCGCCTCGCGCGCCTCCCGGAGCGCCGCGACGTGCGAATCCGGGCACTGGATGTGCGAGTTGATCCCGAGCCGGTAGTGCGCGAGCATCGCCTCGACCGACCGGTCGAGGCCGTAGCGGCGCTTCGCCGCACCCAGTACCGTGCTGCGCGGTACGTAGCCGCTGCCGTCGAGCGTGACCAGCCAGTCGAGGTCCCCGGCGGGCAGGTCGTTCTCGGCGAGGAAGTCCTCCGCCCAAGCCCGGAACGCGGCATCCCTGGGCAGCAAGGTGTTGTCGAGGTCGAGCAGGAGCAGCGGCATGCCGAGCATGCTGCCAGCGGCCACCTCGTATGCACCTGGCAATTGCCAAAGGCGAATGGAATTTCCGCGAATTGGCCGAATCCGAATGGTAAGCACGCAACCCGGATCATGATCCGAAAATCGATCCCCGGCCGCGATCCCCGACGTGATCTTCTCCTCGACTGTCGGTGCATGACCGCCTCCTGTGCCCGCCCCCGTGCCGTCCTCCCTGCGGGGCCGCGCCGAGACGGGACGAGGTGGACCGCGGAGCAGCCCGTGGCGGCCCGGGTGGGGACGGACAGGGCTCGGCCGGGCGCCGGGCGGACGCTTGGCTATGACAACTGCCTTGCACCACCTGCGGGCAGGGGCGATGACAGTCGGGTCACGTTGTGTCGGTGCCCTGTTGCGCACAGCGCGTCCCGTCGGTCAAGCTCCTGGGAACCCGCCGCGCGGGGGCGCACGCCCGGGCGTCTGCTTCCCCCGCAAGCGGGAACCTGATCGCACGAGGGCGCCGCCGCTGGGCGGGGCCCGTTTCGAGCCGTACTCTGAAAGGCACAGGTCGCCAACGGTGGTAGTCGTTTCCGGACGCGTCACCATCGCTCCCGTCCCTGTCACCGGGGCCAGGCGGTCCGCCGCCGCGTCCCCTCGTGTAGGCCCGCTTCAGTCGAAGAGTTTTGAGCCATGGCCGGTCAAGAGCCTTCCGCTTCCCCGCACGGCAGCCCGCCTCCAGCCGGGCCCGCCGCTGAGGCCCGCGGCGTCCCGCCGCTCGCCGGTCGCTCCCGCCGGCCCGGCGCCCCTCACCGCGAGCCGCCCCATTCAGATGTCGGCCCCGACTACGGCACCCCTGATCGGGACGTCCCCGAGCACGACGTTCCCGCACGCGACACCCCCGGAACGGCGGCCGACGCCGTCGCCGGACCTCGACCCGGCACAGCGGAGGACGCGATGACCGACCGATCCCGTCCCGCCACCGGCCGCCACGACGGCGAGCCTCTGCTGCAGGAGCACGGCTCGCGCGCCTGCGACCCGCAGTTCCAGCACGGCGTGGTGGTCGGCTTCGACGGCTCGCTCTCCAGCGAGCGCGCCCTGGCCTACGCCGTCGGCATGGCCCGCCGCTCCCGCTGCGGCCTGGTGATCGTCCACGTCGCCAACCGGCTCCCCACCACCGTCTGGGCCGGCTGCGAGCCGCCCGTCTTCGTGGACCTCCCGGACCAGCGCACCGAGATCCTCGGCCTCGAACTCGCCTGCGCCGACTTCCTCTCCGGCGTCCCCTGGATCCTGGTCGAACGCGGCGGGGACATCTGCCACGAGATCGAGGAGGTCGGCCGCGAGTACGCCGCTGACGCCATCGTGGTCGGCAGCACCCACGGCCTGCTCGGCAAGATCTTCGGCTCTGTCTCCGGTCGCCTCGCCCGCCGCGCCAACCGCCCGGTGATCGTCATCCCCTGACCGGCCCGAACGCCCGCCGCCGCCGGTGCCCGAGCCGGTGCCCGCATCCGGGCCCGGGCCCGGGGCGGAGACGGAACGGGGCCTGCGGAGCCCATCGCGGGGCCGCCCCGGTGGCAGCCGGTGCTATCGGCCGATCGAGTCGTTCCGGGGCGTACCGGTGCGCCGTGGCGGTGACCGGTCGATCGCTTGAGTGATCATGCCAAGGTGACCAATTGTCATATCGACGTACTGACAGCCGTGCGACGCATCGCAGCGGCCGCACCCCGCCGCCCCGTGCCCGCGGTGCTCGGGGCCGCGCTGCTGGCACCCGCGCTCCTCGGCGCCGGGACGTCGGAGCCCGCTGCCAAGCGCGGCGGCGAGGTGCACAACGAGCTGCGGCTGAGCGTCACCACCAACGCCGGCACCGACCCCGGAGTGCGGCTCCGTGCCGGGGAGCCGGCGACCCGGACGTACCACTTGAGCAACCATGCCGAGTACCCGCTCGGCAACGTGGCGCTGGACGATCCGCAGGTGCCCGGCGGGCGTCTCTCCTGCGGAGCGGACCGGAGCATCCCGCCCGGCGGCGCCATCGACTGCACCGCCACCTTCACTGTCGCGGCCGGGCCGCAGACCGCCCGGGTCACGGCGGTCGCCGACGCGCCGGGCCGCCTGCCACAGGCGCACGCCGACGCCTCCACCGGCTATCTGGGCATCACGGCGGGCCTCCGCCTCACCCGGGTCGGCACCCCCTCCGGCACGGGCCTGTCCCGCAGAACCGCGGCCCGCACGGCTCCGAGCGGCACCCCCGAAACCGTGGCCGGAGCCCCGGCCCGAGCTCCTGCCGAGGCCTCTTCCAGGCGCGCGACCAGGATGGTGTCCGGCGTCGGCGGAACCGTCGAACTCCAGTACCGCCTGGAGGCGTTCGGTGATGTCCCGATCACCGCCGCCTCGATCACCGAAGGGCTGCCGGGCCTGGGCGCGGTGAGCTGTGAAGGCTTCGACGGCAGCCACACCCTCACTCCCGGGAGGGCCGTCGACTGCCGGGCGACGGGCACGGCTCGCCCGGGTCGCCAGACCGGCACGGCCCGCGCGGGCGGCCTGGCGGACGACGCGACTGTCGGCCCCGACGGAAGCCGCCAAGCCCCCCGCCGGGTCTTCGCCGAGGCTGAAGGAGCTTACGAGGGTCTGCGGCCGACCACTCCGTCCCCGGAGCCGACCGCACCCACCTCCGCCGGTCCGGGCAGCGGAACGGGCCCAGGTACAGGCCCGGGTGCGGGGCCTGGCGCGGGCCCCGGTCCTGGCGACGGGAGCGGCCCCGGCTCCGGCCCTGGAACCGGGACGGGACCGGGCCAGGTCCAGGGCCCGGGCATCTCGACCGGTACCGGCACCGGCACCGGCACCGGCGCCGGTGCGGCCCCCGGCGGCGGTACCGGTCCCGGAGCGGCGGGAGGGGGCGGCGGGAACGCGGGCATGCCGCCGGCGTCCTCGGGGGACTCCGTCCCGCCGGGACTCCTTCCGGTGTCCGTCCCGCCCGCCTCCCAGCCACTGGTCGCCGCGCCCGGGCAGCAGCCCGGGGCCGTGGGGCCGGGGCAGTCCGCGGCCGTCGGTGCCCCGGCCCTGGCCGGGCAGGTGCTCGCGCCCTTCCTCCCCGGGCAGGCGCCCGCCCTGCTGCCGGGCGGGACCGCCTTCGCCAGGCCTGCCTCGCCCTTCGCCGCCCAGGGGCCGGCCGGTGCGGCGGCGCCCCGGGCCGGAAGCCAGGTCGGTGGCATGGTGGCGAACCTCGGGGGCGTGGCGGGCCTCCAGGCGGCGGCCTCCCCGGGTCCGAGCCGGGCAGCCACGCAGGGGACGAGCACCGTTGCGAGCCCGCAGCAGACGGCATCCGCCGCAGGCCGCTCCCCGGAGGGGCGGGCGGAGAGCCAGTACGCGGAGGAGGACTGGCCACCCGGGGAGGACGACGACCCTTGGGACAGCACCGAAGTGATGATGCTCATGCTGGCGATCGTCCTGCCGGTGCTGTGCGTACTGGCGGCGGCGTTCACCACCCGCGGTCGGGGCCGGAGGCGGCGGTGACCGGGACGGTGTCGACGGGGGCAGGGCCGGTGGCGATGGCGACGGCGCGGGGCAGCGCGCCGCAGGCGGGCGCGGGTACGGGCGCTGGTGCTGCTGACGCACCTGTTGTCGAGTCAAGGATCAGCTCGGAGCGGACTCCTGGGACCGGCGGGCGGGCGGGCCCGCAGGTGGACGTCGAGGACCGGACCGGTGTGGCGGCGGGCATGGGCGGGCCGCAATGCTGACCGTTGCCATCGCCGCCGTGTCGGGCGCGGTGCTGGCGTTGGTGATCGGCCTGCTGCTGGGGCGGACCAGGCGGGCGCGGGAAGGGACGACGACACCGCAGGCGATGTCCTTCGCCGGGGCGGCGATCCTCGGCTTCTTCGCGCTCTTCCTGGGCTTCAGCATCGCCGGCACCTGGCAGCAGTTGAACGCGGCGCGCCAGCACACCTACGAGGAGTCGCGGGCTCTCACGGAGGCGTACTGGACGGCCGGCGGCCTGCCCGACGCCGACCGTCCCGTGGTGCGGACCAGGCTGCGGACCTACACCGGGGTGGTGATCGACGACGAGTGGGCCACCATGCAGCACGGCACCGGAAGTCAGACCGCCTGGCGGGCGATCGACCAGGTGCGGGCCGCCGTCGACCAGGTCGCGGTGCACAGCCAGGCCGAGGCGAGCGCCCGGACCGACGTGCTGCGGAGCCTGTCCGAGGTCAACGCCAAGCGGAACGCGCGGCTGGGTGATCTCCGTGCGTCGGTGCCCGTCCTGGCGATCGGCGGCCTGCTGGTGGGGGCGGTGTTCGTCCTGGCCACCCCCTCGGTGATCGGGCTGACCTCCAATCCGCGGAATCTGGTGCTGATGTGCTTCGTGGGCGCCTCCGTGGCGTTCGGGGTGAGCATGGTGGCGGTGATGAGCGGGCCGTTCTCCGGTGCGGTGCGCGTTCAACCGACGGCGTTCCAGCTGGCGCTGGAGCGCTATGACCAGATCGACGGCGACGCCGGGCGGCCGGCCCCGCCCTCGCTCCGGCCCTGACCGGTGTGGTGAGGACCCGTCTCACCGGTCAGGACGGTGCGCCGAATTCAGGACGTCACGCCGAGTTCGCGTGCGATGAGCATCCGCTGGACCTCCGAAGTCCCCTCGCCGATTTCCAGGATCTTGCAGTCGCGCCACATGCGGGCGACCGGGTACTCGTTCATGAAGCCGTAGCCGCCGTGGATCTGGGTCGCCTCGCGGGCGTTGTCGACCGCGGCCTCGGAGGCGTACAGCTTGGCGATGGCCGCCTCCTTCTTGAAGGGCTCGGCGTGCAGCAGCCGGGAGGCGGCGTCCCGCCAGGCCAGGCGGGAGGTGTGGGCGCGCGTCTCCATGTCGGCGAGCTTGAACTGGATGACCTGGTTGGCGCCGATCGGCCGCCCGAAGGCGCGGCGGGTCCCGGCGTACTGGACGGACTGGTCGACGCACCCCTGGGCCAGGCCGGTGGCCAGGGCCGCGATGGCGATGCGGCCCTCGTCGAGGATGCGCAGGAACTGGGCGTAACCGCGGCCCCGCTGTCCGAGCAGGTTGGCGGCGGGCACGCGGCAGTCGGTGAAGGACAGTTCCCGGGTGTCGGAGGCGTTCCACCCGACCTTCGAATACTTCTTCGACACCTGGAACCCGGGGGTCCCAGTGGGAACGATGATGGAGGAGATCTCCCTGGTGGGCGAGTGATTTGACGAGACGTCACTCGAATGTGTGAGCGGTTCGGTCAGTGCGGTGACGGTCACCAGCCCGGTGATGTCGGTGCCGGAGTTGGTGATGAAGCACTTGCTGCCGTTGATCACCCACTCGTCGGTCGCCTCGTCGTAGCGCGCGGTGGTCCGGGTGGCGCCCGCGTCCGTGCCGCCCTCGGGCTCGGTCAGGCCGAAGGCGCCGAGCACCTCGCCGGACGTCAGCTTCGGCAGCCACTCGCGCTTCTGCTCCTCGGTGCCGAAGAGGTGGATCGGCATCGCGCCCAGCGAGACCGCGGCCTCCAGGGTGATCGCCACCGAGGAGTCGACCCGGGCCAGCTCCTCCAGGACCAGGCAGAGCGCGAAGTAGTCGCCGCCCATGCCGCCGTACTCCTCCGGGAAGGGCAGCCCGAACAGGCCCATCCGTCCCATCTCCCGGATGATTTCGTACGGGAATTCGTTCTGCTCGTAGTATTCGCCGATCTTCGGCGCAATGACGTCGTTGGCGAACTCCGCGACAGTGCGGCGGAGTTCTTCGTACTCACTGCTCAGGCGGTGGTCGAGCACGGCTGATCCTCCCGGGATCGCGGCCTGGTGGGCCTGGTGGGGGCGGGTGGTCGGAGGGGTGTCGGGGTCAGTCCGTCGGCCCGAGCAGGGCGCGTACGGTCCTCGACGGGCTGGGGCGACCGAGGTGACGGGCCATCCAGCCACTGGTCGCGGCGAGCGCGGCGAGGTCCACGCCGGTCTCCACGCCCAGGCCTTGCAGCATCCAGACCAGGTCCTCGGTGGCGAGGTTGCCGGTCGCGCTCTTGGCGTACGGGCAGCCGCCGAGGCCGCCGGCCGACGCGTCCACCACGGTCACGCCGGAGCGCAGCGCCGCCAGCGTGTTGGCGAGCGCCTGCCCGTAGGTGTCGTGGAAGTGCACCGCCAAACGTTCGACCGGGGCGCCGGAACGGGTGAACGCGCCGATCAGCGCGTTGACGTGGCCGGGGGTGGCGACGCCGATGGTGTCGCCGAGGCTCAGCTCGGTGCAGCCCATCTCCAGCAGGGTCAGGCCGTGGCGGACCACCTGGTCGAGCGGGACCGGCCCCTCCCAGGGGTCGCCGAAGCACATCGACAGGTAGCCGCGCGCCGGCACTCCGGCGGCCGCGGCGCGCTCGACCACCGGGCGGAACATCGCCATCGCCTCGTCCGCCGAGCGGTTGAGGTTGCGCCTGGCGAAGGTCTCGGTGGCGCTGGCGAACACCGCGATCTCGGTGGCGTGGTGCGCCAGCGCCCGGTCCAGCCCGCGCTCGTTGGGCACCAGGACGGGCAGCCGCAGGCCCGGGTGCCGTGCGGGCAGCCCGGTCAGCCGGGGCATCAGCTCCTCGGCGTCCGCCAGCTGCGGCACCCACTTGGGGTGGACGAAGCTGGTGGCCTCGACGGTGCGCAGCCCGGCGGCGGCGAGCCGGGCGATGAACTCGGCCTTCACCTCCACGGGGACGAGGGCGCTCTCGTTCTGCAGCCCGTCGCGCGCGCCGACCTCGTGGATGCGGACCCGTTCGGGCAGCTCCGGATCGCGGACCGGCTGCGGCAGGCCGAGTTCCAGCACGGTCGGGTCGGCCGGGGTGGAGGGGCCGGGGGCGGTCGGGGAGGCGCTCATCGGGCCGCCTCCGGGAGGGGCGCGACGGGCTCGGACGGCTCCTCGGCCGCCGTGACGGTCACCAGCGGCGCGTCCATCGCGACGGTCGCGCCGGCGGAGACCCGCAGGTCCTCGACGGTGCCGTCGTGCGGCGCGGAGATGACGTGCTCCATCTTCATGGCCTCCAGGACCAGCAGCGCCTGGCCGCGGCGCACGGGTTCGCCGGGCTCGACCTTGACCACGGTGACGGTGCCGGGCATCGGTGCGGTGAGGGTGCCGTGGTGGGCGGTGCTGGCCGCGGCGCGTTCGGCGATTGCGTCGAACGGGTGAACGGGCCAGGCGTCGCCGTCCACGCCGAGCCAGTGGGTGACCCCCTCCGGCGTGCGTTCCGAAGCGACCGTGAAAGTGGCCTGCAGGCCGTCAACCGCAAGGCGCAGCAGGGTTCCGTCGAGACCCGCCCGGGCCTTCCGGACCGGCCCGCCGTCCAGGCGGACCTCCCACTCGGGCGAACCCGTCGCGGAAAAACCGCTAGCGCTCTCGAATTCACCATTGGTAATCATTCGACAGCTCACGGTGACCGGTTCGCGGCCGGGCAGCCGGAGCCGGTGCGTGGTCCACGCGGCCTCGCCACCGAGCCGCCAGCCCGAAGGGAGGGAGAAGGGGTCGGTCCAGCCGTCGGAGGCGGCGGCGCGGCCGAGTTCGAGCTGTCGCAGCAGCGCGGCGGCGAAGTGGAGCAGGTCGACCGATTCGGGACGGGTGTACGGGGAGCTCAGCAGGGAGGCGTCCTGCTGGGCGCTGCGTTCCACCAGCCCGGTGTCGAGCCGTCCTGCCGTCACCTCGGGCTGAGCCAGCAGCCGGCGCAGGTAGCCGGTGTTGGTGGTGACGCCCAGGATGCGGGTCTCGGCGAGTGCGGCCCGCAGCCGACGGATCGCGGTCGGGCGGTCGGGCCCGTACGCGATCACCTTGGCGAGCATCGGGTCGTACAGGCTGCCGATCCGGTCGCCGGGTGCGATTCCGGAGTCCACCCGGACGCCCTCCCCGGAGGGTTCGTCCAGCAGCAGTACCTCACCGCCGGTGGGCAGGAAGTCCCGTTCCGGGTCCTCGGCGCAGATGCGGGCCTCGATCGCGTGGCCCAGGAAGGAGACGTCCGACTGAGCGAACGGCAGTGCCTCGCCCGCGGCGACGCGCAACTGCCACTCCACCAGGTCCAGCCGTTGCGGGCCGTCCGGCCCGTCCACGGAGACGGCGAGTTCGGTGACGGGGTGTTCCACCTGGAGGCGGGTGTTCATCTCCATGAAGAAGAAGTCGAGGACGTCGTCCGCGTCCGGCCCGGCCGGGTCGCCGCCGGGGACGATGAACTCGACCGTGCCGGCGCCGGTGTAGCCGCAGGCTTCGGCGGCGCGCACCGCGGCCGCGCCCATCGCGGCGCGGGTCCGAGGGTTCAACAGGACGGAAGGGGCCTCTTCGATGAGTTTCTGATGGCGGCGCTGCAGACTGCACTCGCGCTCGCCGAGGTGGACGGTCCGGCCGTGGGTGTCGGCCAGGACCTGGACCTCGATGTGCCGGGGCTGGTCGACCCAGCGCTCCAGCAGCAGGGTGTCGTCGCCGAACGCGGTGCGGGCCACCCGGCGGGCCGCGGCGAGCTCGGCGGGCAGCTCGGCCGGGTCGCGGACCAGCCGCATGCCCTTGCCGCCGCCGCCGGCCGAGGGCTTGAGCAGCACCGGGTAGCCGATCCGGGTCGCCGCCTCGATCAGCTGCTCGTCGCTGGGCGAGCCGTCCTCGCTGCCGGGGACGACCGGCACTCCGGCGGCCCGGACGGCCTCCTTGGCGTTGATCTTGTCGCCCATCAGTTCCACCGCGGCCGGCGGCGGGCCGATGAAGACCAGGCCGGCGTCCGTGCAGGCCTCGGCGAACGCGGAGTTCTCGGCGAGGAACCCGTAGCCGGGGTGGACGGCCTGCGCGCCGGTCCGGCGGGCGGCGTCCAGGATCAGGTCGGCGCGCAGGTAGGTCTCGGCGGCCGAGCTGTCGCTCCGGTCGGCGGGCCCGATCCGGACCGCGAGGTCGGCGGCCCGGACGTGCGGGGCGTCGGCGTCCGCGTCGCTGTGCACGGCGACCGAGCGCACGCCCAGCCGCCGGAGGGTGCGGATCACCCGTAGCGCGATCTCGCCTCGGTTGGCGACGAGCACGGTGTCGAACATGAGAGGTGTTCCTCCGTCACGAAGGGAACGGTGAGCGAATTGGCGTTGCGTCACCAGTGGTGGCCCGGGCGGCTCTGTCGCCTCCGGGGCCCGTCGGGGTCGGCGGGCCCGTCGGGACCGACGGGGGCCTGCGGGCGGCCGCCGCCGGGCCGGGGCCGGTGGGGCCGGGCCTGCGGCGGCGGCCCCGGCGGGGCGTCACATCCGGAAGACCCCGAACGGGCGCGCCTCGGGGAGCGGGGCGTTGGCGCAGGCGGTGAGTGCCAGGCCGAGCACGGAGCGGGTCTGCAGCGGGTCGATCACACCGTCGTCCCACAGTCGGGCGGTGGCGTAGTAGGCGTTGCCCTGCCGCTCGTACTGCTCGCGGACGGGGCGCTTGAACTCGTCCTCGTCCTCGGGGGACCACTGCTCGCCCCGGGTCTCCAGCTGGTCGCGGCGGACGGTGGCCAGCACGGAGGCCGCCTGTTCCCCGCCCATCACGGAGATCTTCGCGTTCGGCCACATCCACAGGAAGCGGGGTGAGTAGGCCCGGCCGCACATCGAGTAGTTGCCCGCCCCGTACGAGCCGCCGATCACCACGGTCAGTTTGGGCACCCGGGTGCAGGCCACCGCGGTGACCATCTTGGCGCCGTGCTTGGCGATGCCGCCGGCCTCGTACTGGCGGCCCACCATGAAACCGGTGATGTTCTGCAGGAAGAGGAGGGGGATGCCGCGCTGGTCGCACAGTTCGATGAAGTGCGCGCCCTTGAGCGCGGACTCGGCGAACAGGACGCCGTTGTTGGCGACGATGCCGACGGGGTGGCCGTGGATCCGGGCGAAGCCGGTCACCAGGGTGGTGCCGTACTCGGCCTTGAACTCGGCGAACCGGCTACCGTCCACCAGCCGGGCGATCACCTCGCGCACGTCGTAGGGGGTGCGCGGGTCCACCGGCACCACGCCGTACAACCCGGCCGGGTCGACCGCAGGCGGCTCGACCGGGGCGAGCGGCCACGGCTTGGCGGCGCGCGGGCCCAGCCCGGCCACGATGGTGCGGACGATGGAGAGCGCGTGCGCGTCGTCCTCGGCCAGGTGGTCGGTCACGCCCGAGGTGCGGGAGTGGAGGTCGCCGCCGCCCAGTTCCTCGGCGGTCACCACCTCGCCGGTGGCGGCCTTCACCAGCGGGGGGCCGCCCAGGAAGATGGTGCCCTGGTTGCGGACGATCACCGCCTCGTCGCTCATCGCCGGAACGTACGCGCCGCCCGCGGTGCAGGAGCCGAGCACCGCCGCGATCTGCGGGATCCCGGCGGCGGACAGGCGTGCCTGGTTGTAGAAGATCCGCCCGAAGTGGTCGCGGTCGGGGAACACCTCGTCCTGCATCGGCAGGAACGCCCCGCCGGAGTCCACCAGGTAGACGCAGGGCAGCCGGTTCTCCAGGGCCACCTCCTGCGCCCGCAGGTGCTTCTTCACCGTCATCGGGTAGTACGTGCCGCCCTTGACCGTGGCGTCGTTGGCCACCACCAGGACCTCGCGGCCGGCGACCCGGCCGATGCCGGCGATCACCCCGGCGGCCGGGGCGGCTCCGTCGTACAGCCCGTCGGCGGCCAGTGGCGCCAGTTCGAGGAACGGCGAGCCGGGGTCGAGCAGGCTGTCCACCCGCTCCCGGGGCAGCAGCTTGCCGCGGGCGACGTGCTTGGCGCGCGCCTTCTCGCCGCCGCCGAGCGCCGCCGCCGCGAGCTTGCCGCGCAGCTCGGCGACCAGCTCCCGGTGGGCCCGCGCGTTGGCCAGGCCGGCCGGGGCGGACGGGTCGGCCGCGCCCTCCAGGCGGGGGGCCGGCGCGTCCGCGGCGCTGAACGGCGGTGCGGCGGGTGCGGTTCCCCGCGAAGGGGCGGCGGACCACGGAGGGGTCTGTGCCGAAGAGAGGACCATCCCAAGAGCTCCCTTGCCCCTCGGATTCGGATCGGGGCAGGCCGGAGGGCGAGCCGGCCAGCCCGTGTTAATGAGCGTTAACTCTGTGGCCAGGTTAACCATCGATAACCCGACTGTCTACGATGGGCAGCATGCCCAACCGCACTACCACCCCCGCGCTCCCACGCCGTGACCAGATCCGGAAAGAGGCCGCCAGGCTCTTCGCGGCGCGCGGCTTCCTCGGGGTCGGCGTCGACGAGATCGGCAAGGCGGTCGGCATCAGCGGTCCCGGCCTGTACCGGCACTTCGCGGGCAAGGACGCGATGCTCGCCGACCTCCTGGTGGGCATCAGCGAGCGCCTGCTGGAGGAGGGACGGCGCCGCGAGGGCGAGGCCGCCGGGCCGCGGGCCGCACTGGACGCCCTGATCGACGGGCACATCGACTTCGCCCTGGACGACCGGGACCTGATCACCCTCCACGACCGCGAACTGCTCCACCTCAAGGAGGCGGACCGCCGCCGGGTGCGTCGGCTCCAGCGCGGCTACGTCGAGCTCTGGGTCTCGGTGGTGCGCGAGGCGTTCCCGCCGCTGGCCGCGCCCGACGCGGAGCCGGTCGCCCGCGCCGCCGTGCACGCGGTGTTCGGCCTGCTCAACTCCACCCCGCACAGCGCCGCGCCGCAGCAGGCCCAGACCCAAAGCCAGGCCCAGACCCAGACCGATTCCGGCCCCGAGCGGTCCGGGCTGGCCCGCGACCGCATGGCCGCCCTGCTCCGTGCCCTCGCCCAGGGGGCGTTCGCGGCCGCTGCGGAGACCGGGGGAGCCCGAGCGGCGGAGCGGTCGGAGCGGCCGGAGGAGTCCGACAAGGCGGGCGGGGCGGGCGACCTGTAGGCAGCTCCGCCTGAAGGCAGCTCCGCCCCGGCGGGCCGGTTGACCTGCGGGCGCGTGTCCTACGCGACCGGCCGGGGCGGGGCCGGCCGCACCCCGCCTAGGTCGATCGGCCGATCCGGGCCTGGTCGATCGTCCGAGGCGCACCACCGCGCAACGCGGGCAACCTGTAGACGGGAAGGAAG
The DNA here is from genome assembly GCF_055562955.1 of Kitasatospora sp. NPDC015121. NCBI lineage: Bacteria > Bacillati > Actinomycetota > Actinomycetes > Kitasatosporales > Streptomycetaceae > Kitasatospora > Kitasatospora sp. NPDC015121. The sequence continues at coordinate 9,896 of NZ_JBVHEH010000012.1, read as the reverse complement.
CTCGACCCGAGGTCGTTCAGCTTCCCGTGCGCCCTCGAACCCGATGGACGCTTGACCGGCCGAATGGTTAGCATCACTAAATATGCCCGAGACTCATGGTTTTCCAGAGCGCAGTTGGCTCCGCCGACTCGGTGGCTACTGCTGGCGCTACCGTCGCAACCTGTTGCTGTCCTTCGGGGCCTCGCTGGTGGGCATGGCGATCACCGCGATCGTCCCGCTCATCACCAAGCTGATCATCGACGACGTGATCACCACGCACAGCCGCCCGCTCACCCCGTGGGCGGTGCTGCTGCTGGTCGCGGCCGCGGCGGTGTTCCTCTGCACCCAGATCCGGCGCTACTACGGCGGCCAGCTCGCGCTGGACGTTCAGCACGACATGCGCGCCGACCTGTTCCGCTCGCTGACCAGGCTCGACGGTCACCGGCAGGACCGGCTCGACACCGGCCAGGTGGTCGGCCGGGCCACCTCCGACCTGCAGTTGGTCAACGGCCTGCTGTCGATGCTGCCGATGATGACGGGCTACGCCCTGATGTTCGGCATGTCGCTGGTGGTCATGCTCTGGCTGTCCGTGCCGCTCACCCTGATCGCCCTGGTGATGGGTCCGGTCCTGTGGTGGCTGGCCACGCTCAGCCGCAAACGCCTCTTCCCCGCCACCTGGGACGCCCAGCAGCGGGCCGCCGAGGTCGCGGGCGTGGTGGACGCCGCGATCGGCGGGGTCCGGGTGGTCAAGGGCTTCGGCCAGGAGGCCCAGGAGCGGGGCAAGCTGGAACGCGCCTCGCGCGGGCTGTTCGCGGCCCGGCTGCGGTCGATCCGGCTGAACGCCCGCTACACCCCCGCCATGCAGGCCGTCCCCGCGCTCGGGCAGGTCGCGGTGCTCGCCGTCGGCGGCTGGCTGGCCGTCCGGGGGGACGTCACGCTCGGCACCTTCGTCGCCTTCTCCACCTACCTGGCGCAGATGACCGGCCCGGTCCGGATGCTCGCCATGGTGATCACCGTCGGCCAGCAGGCCCGCGCCGGAGTGGAGCGCGTCCTGCAGCTGGTCGACCAGCGTCCGCTGGTCTCCGACCCGGCCGACGCCCGACCGCTCGACCCCGCCGCCGCGCCGGCCGGCACCCCCGCGCTGGAACTCGACCGGGTCGACTTCCACTACCGCGCCGAGGAGCACCCGGAGCCGGGCAGCGTCCCCGACGACGTCCCGGTGCTGGAGGGCCTCAGCCTGCGGCTCGCCCAGGGGGAGACGCTGGCCCTGGTCGGCGCCTCCGGCTCCGGCAAGTCCACCGTCGCCCAGCTGGTGCCCCGCTTCTACGACCCGACCTCCGGCACCGTCCGGCTCTTCGGGCAGGACGTCCGGGAGGTGACCCTCGACTCGGTGCGCGCCGCCATCGGCATCGTGCCCGAGGAGAGCTTCCTGTTCTCCGAGAGCGTCCGCACCAACATCGCCTACGGGCACCCGGAGGCCACCGAGGAGCAGATCGAGGCCGCCGCCCGGATCGCCCAGGCCGACGGCTTCATCCGGGAACTCCCCGACGGCTACGACACCAAGGTCGGCGAACAGGGACTCACCCTCTCCGGCGGCCAGCGCCAGCGCATCGCGCTCGCCCGGGCCGTCCTCACCGACCCGCGCCTCCTGCTGCTCGACGACGCCACCTCCGCGGTGGACCCGCAGATCGAGGCGGAGATCCACGACGCGCTGCACAGCGTGATGGCCGGCCGCACCACCCTGCTGATCGCCCACCGCCGCTCCACCCTGCAGCTCGCCGACCGGATCGCCGTCCTGGACGCCGGACGGCTGATCGACCTCGGCACGCACGAGGAGCTCACCGCCCGATGTCCGCGCTACCGGTCGCTCATCACCGACCCGGACGCGCTGGCCGCCCCGGCCCCGGCCCCGACCCCGGCCCCGGAGGCCGCGCCCGAGCGGGCCGCCGCCACCGCGGACGGCGCACCGGCCGCCGAGAAGCCCGGCGCGGACGCCGAACTGCTCGCCAAGGTCGCCGCGCTGCCGCCCGCCACGGACGCCCCCGAGGTCCCCGTCGAACAGGCCGAGGCCGCCGACCCCCGGTTCAGCCTCGCCCGGCTGCTCACCCCGTTCCGCGGCCCGCTGCTGCTCGCCCTGCTCCTGGTCGCGCTGGACACCGCGGCCGGACTCACCCTGCCGGTCCTGATCCGGCACGGCATCGACGACGGCGTCAGCAAGGCGGCGCTCGGCGGCGTCGCGGTCGCCTCCCTGCTGGCCCTCGCCGTCGTCCTGTTCGACTGGCTGGTGCAGGCCACCGAGAGCCGGGTCTCCGGCCGCACCGGCGAACGCGTCCTCTACACCCTGCGCCTGAAGATCTTCGCGCACCTCAACCGGCTCGGCCTCGACTACTACGAGCGCGAGCTGACCGGCCGGATCATGACGCGGATGACCACCGACGTCGACTCCATCTCCTCGTTCCTGCAGACCGGCGTGGTCACCGCGGTGGTCAGCGTCTTCACCTTCCTCGGCATCTTCGCCGCCCTGATCGTGATCGACCCCGGCCTCGCCCTGGTGGTCTTCGCGGTGCTCCCGCCGCTGATCGTCGCCACGCTGGTGTTCCGCCGGAAGTCCGCCCAGCAGTACCAGGTCTCCCGGGACCTGATCAGCACCGTCAACGCGGACCTGCAGGAGAACGTCGCCGGGATGCGGATCGTCCAGGCCTTCCGCCGCCAGGACGCCAACACCGAGCGGTTCGTCGAACGCGGCCTCGCCTACCGGCACGCCCGGGCCAAGGCCCAGTTCTACATCTCGCTGTACTTCCCGTTCGTGCAGTTCCTCTCCAGCGTCGCCTCCGCGCTGGTGCTGATCGCCGGCGCCTCCCGGGTCGACGACGGAACCCTCACCATCGGCGCCCTGGTCGCCTACCTGCTCTACATCGACCTGTTCTTCGCCCCGGTCAACCAGCTCTCGCAGATCTTCGACGGCTACCAGCAGGCCGCCGTCGGCCTCGGCCGGATCCGCGACCTGCTGCGCACCCCCACAAGCACGCCGCAGGCCGAGAACCCGGTCCCGGTCGGCGCGCTGCGCGGCGAAGTCGACTTCCGGAACGTCAGCTTCGCCTACAACGGCGGGGGCGAGGGCAACCCCGAGGTGCTCTCCGGCATCGACCTGCACATCCCGCCGGGCCAGACCGTCGCCCTGGTCGGCGAGACCGGGGCGGGCAAGTCCACCCTGGTCAAACTGGTCGCCCGGTTCTACGACGCCACCGGCGGCACCCTGCGGGTCGACGGCACCGACCTCACCAGCTACGACCTGGAGGGGTACCGGCACCGGCTCGGCGTCGTCCCGCAGGAGGCCTACCTCTTCGCCGGGACGGTCCGCGACGCCATCGCCTACGGCCGACCCGACGCGACCGACCCCGAGGTCGAAGCGGCGGCCAAGGCGGTCGGCGCCCACGACATGATCACCAAGCTGTCCGGCGGCTACCGCCACCGGGTCGCACCCCGCGGCCGCAACCTCTCCGCCGGCCAGCGCCAGCTCATCGCCCTCGCCCGGGCCGAGCTGGTCGACCCCGACATCCTGCTCCTCGACGAGGCCACCGCCGCACTCGACCTCGCCACCGAAGCCGCCGTCAACCACGCCGCCGACCGGCTCAGCGGCGGACGCACCACCCTGGTCATCGCCCACCGGCTCACCACCGCCGAACGCGCCGACCGGATCGTCGTCCTCGACCACGGCCGAATAGTGGAGGACGGCACCCACGCCGAACTGCTCGACCGCGACGGCGCCTACGCCAAGCTGTGGAGCGCCTTCATCGCGGAAGGGCACCCGACACCCGCCCTCGGCTGAGCGACCGGACGGCTCCGCACCCGGCGGCGGGTGCGGAGCCGTCCGGGTCCTTGGCGGAGCTGTCTCCAGCGGGACGCGACCGGGCCACTCACCGGTCGCGGCTCGGCCACGGACCACCACCGGCGAACCTCCTGGTACACAGAACGGGTGACCGATCGAGGGGACGGGAGCACCACCCCCGTCACCGGGTCGAGAGGCCACGCCCATGCGCGTCCACGCCACCCACGGTCGCCCCCTACGCGGCCGGCCAACTGCCCGCCTACCTGCTGCCCACCCTGGTGGGCCGCCTCACCGGCCACCCCGGCCTGACCACCACCCAGGCCGGAGCCCTCGGCAGCACCCTGCTGCTCGCCGGGTGCGTCACCGCCCTCGGCCCGACCCGCACCACCGTCCGCGCCCTACTCGCCACCTCGGGCACCGCCGCCGGCCTCTACCTGCTGCTCCCGCACCTCGGCAGCGCCGGCTACGCCTTCAACAGCGCCCGGAACAGCGCCTCCACGTCCACCCCGGACGGCAGCTCGCTGACCTGACCGTCCCCGACCTCCACCACCCGCCACCGTCCCCCGCCCCCGGCGCCAGTGTCGGCGTCGCTGTCGCTGTCGGCGCGGCGGGCCAGGTCGGTGGTGACGAACCGGCACCCCAGCTCCCGGACCAGCGGACGGACGGCGGACAGGTCGGGCACCAGCCGGTGCGCCGGGCCGTCGGGGTGCGGGCCGACCAGCACCGGCTCGCCGTCCAGCCACCACACCCGGGCCTCCTCCGTCCGCCCGTCCGCAGCCCGGACGAACCGTTCGAAGCGGCGCACCACGAGCCCGCCGGCCAGGAAGTCGCCTTGCAGTTCGGCGAAGCGCGACGCCACGCGCTCCAGCGCGTCGAGGTCGGCCAGCTCGGGCACGTAGCAGGCCTCGGCCCACTCGTGCTTGCGGGACTTCACGTAGTCCTTGACCACCGCCGGGCCGGCGCCGCCCAGCTCGGCCGCGGCCGCAGCCAGTGACCGGCGGTCCCAGCCGGTGCCCGGAAGCCAACTGCTGGCCGGGGTCAGCGGGGCGAACGTCCGGTACCAGCCGGGGAGTTCGTGAGCGGTCGCGTACGCGGCCGGTCCGGTCAGCAGCGGGCGGCCGCGAGCCGCCAGGACCTCGGCGAGTTCGGCGTACCGGGCGGTGGGGACCATCCAGCCCCGGTACCAGAGCGGCCCCCGGCCGGGCGGGACGCGACGGACCGCCGCCTCGACGTCCCCGGCGAGCAGCGCGTCGTGGTCGAGCAGGCCGTGCTCGCCGCCCGCCGCCCGGACCGCCGCGACCTCCCAGGCGAAGTGCGGGTCGACCCGTCGGGGGAGGAGCGGGTCGGACGGAAGGATGACGGCGGGTTCGACCATGCGGCCCAGACTAGGTCCACCACCCGGGGCAGGGCCCGGAATCCGCCCGCCCCGGCACGTCGGCCCGCCCGGAAAACGGGTCGCGAACCGGGTCGGGAACCCGCCCGGAAACCGGGTCGACACCCCCTTCCGGGCCCTGCCAGGATCCCTGCATGCGATGGATGTCACGACGTCGGAAAGAGCGCGGCGAACGGCGGCCCCGCCGGGCGGCCCGGACGGTGGTGCTCTCCCCGGAGGGCGAGGTGCTCCTGTTCCGCTCGGACAACTCCGAGGTCGGGCTCCACTGGAACGCCCCGGGCGGCGGCCTGGAGCCCGGCGAGTCCCCGCTGGAGGGCGCCCTCCGGGAACTGCGGGAGGAGACCGGCTGGACCGACCTCCGACCGGGCCCCCTCATCTGCACCTGGGAGCACGACTTCACCTGGCACGGCACCCCGGTCCGCCAGCACGAGCACATCTTCCTGACCCACGGCCCGCGCCGCGAGCCGGGGGACGTGGCGGCGGTCCACCGGGTCGACGGCATCCTCGGCTGGCACTGGTGGACGCCGGCCGAACTCGCCGCGCCGGACGCGGACCCGATCTGGCCGCCGAACCTGGCCGACCTGCTCGCCGCCGTCCGCGCCTCGGCACCCGACCCGATCGAACCCGTCCACCTCGGCTACGTGCCCAACCGCGTACCGTCCGAAGGAGTCTGAGGCGACCCGGAGGGCAGGCGGAGCGGGCCCGCGGAGGCGCCGTGCGGGAGCGGCTCAGCGGACCGGGCGCCGGCCCCTCCGGCGTCCGCGCGCCGCCGGCACCTCGGCCCGCCAGTCGCGCAGCCCGAGCTCCCGGTCGTGCACCGCCTCCGGGTTGATCACCACCGACAGCACGGCGGACCGCAACTCCTCCTGGCTCAACCCGGTCGAGCGCAGCAGCCGCTCCGTGGGGACCGACACGGCGATGGCCGGCCGCCAGTCCGGCAGCACCACCTGGCAGGTACCGGAACCGAAGCGCAGCAACCGCGCCGACACCCGGCGGTCCGGAGCCCGCCCGGCGGGGCCGACGGCCTCGGCCAGCCCGGGCGAACCGGCGATCAGCACCCCCATCGGCGCCCCCGCCAGGTCCGCCGGCACCCCCTCCACCACGACCTCCTCCACGGCCGCGCCGTACCCGCCCGGCACCGCAGGGGCCGCCCGGACCTGGCTCAGCCGCCGCGAGGGCGAGGGCCGCCGGGGCGGCCGCACCCGACCCGCCGCCCCACCGACCCCCCAGGACCCCGCCGACCACTCGACCGCCCCGGGAGCACCCGCGTCCGCCGGCCGCCCGTCCGCCACCGGTCCGCCCGCCGAACCAGCTTGCGCCGGACGGCGGTCGGCGTCCGCGTGCGGCCGGTCCGACGCGTTCTGGTCGAGCGAGGTCATGACTGTGCCCTCCGAATTCCGAGCTCGCCCGATCCTGCACCACCGACGCGGGCCCGGCCAAGGGACGTGGGTGGACAACCGATGGTTCCGGCCCCGAGGTAAACCCGTTGCGGGTTCCGGGAACGCAGCTAGGGTCGGAGGCGTGTCCCACTCGTCATGCCTGCGCTGGCGGCCGTCCTAGGACGGCCGTCCCCCACGCATGACCCCAGGGCCGTCCGCAAGGGCGGCCCCGGTGCGACGACCTCGGACGGACCAGGGCGGATCCCGGCGGGCGGCCACCAGCCGCGAACCCAGGAGCACCCGCAGCCATGACCGCCACCGTCCCCGCCGACCCCCGCACCGCCGCGAACCCGCTGGTCGCCACCACCGCCGCCGGACACCGCCGCATCCTGACCGGCGACCGCCCGACCGGCCCGCTGCACCTCGGCCACTACTTCGGGACGCTCCGCAACCGCGTCGAACTCCAGGCGCAGGGGATCGAGTTGATGATCGTGATCCCCGACTACCAGGCGATCACCGACCGGGACCGCGCCGACCGCCCGGCCGAACACGCGGAGAACCTGGTCCTCGACTACCTGGCCGCCGGCGTCGACCCCGAGCGCGCCACGGTCTTCACCCACAGCGCCGTCCCCGCGCTCAACCAGCTGATGCTGCCCTTCCTCAGCCTGGTCAGCGTCGCCGAACTCTCCCGCAATCCCACCGTCAAGGACGAGATCGCACACTCCCGGCAGGGCGCCGTCAGCGGACTGATGTTCACCTACCCCGTCCACCAGGCCGCCGATATCCTGTTCTGCAAGGCCGACCTCGTCCCGGTCGGCCAGGACCAGCTGCCGCACCTGGAGCTCACCCGCACCATCGCCCGCCGCTTCAACGACCGCTACGCCACCCTCTTCCCCGAACCGCAGGCCCTGCTCTCCCGAGCCCCCCCTGCTGCTCGGCACCGACGCGGGCAAGATGAGCAAGAGCCGGGGCAACGCCGTCACCCTCGGCGCGAGCGAGGACGAGACCGCCAAACTGCTCCGAGGCGCCGTCACCGACCCCGAGCGCCACATCCGTTACGACCCCGGGAACCGCCCCGGCGTCTCCAACCTCCTGCTGCTGACCGCACTCTGCCAGGACCGCGACCCGCACGACGTCGCCGAGGAGATCGGCGACGGCGGGGCCGACCTCCTCAAGCGCACCGCCACCGAGGCGGTCAACGAGCACTTCCGCCCGCTGCGGGCCCGCCGCGCCAAACTCGCCGCCGATCGCACCCTCCTGCGCGAAGTCCTGCACGCCGGCAACGCCCGCGCCAACGACATCGCCGACCGGACCCTGGCCGAAGTGCGCGCCGCGATGGGCACCTTCACCGACACCCGCTGACCCCTGCCCCGCTGCTCCACTGACCGCTGCCCCGCCGGCCGTCGGCGCGGAACGCCGGCGGCCCGGCCGGGGTGGGGCGTTCCCGGACGGGGGATACCGTCAGCGGGCGGAACGACGGCCGGCCGCCCGCCGACCCCGGCATCACCCGCCCGTCCCACCCCCCCCGCGCACCCCCGAGGAGTACCGGATGCCCCTGCGCCCGCTCCGTCCCGGCGACCGGGTCGCCCTCGTCGCCCCCAGCGGTGCGGTGGACCCGCACCGACTCGCCCTCGGCGTCGACGTCCTCCGCTCCTGGGGCCTGGAGACGGTCGCCCTCCCGCACCTGTACGACACCCACCCCGCGCTGGCGCACCTGGCCGGCGCCGACGCGCACCGCGCCGCCGACCTGCAGGCCGCCTGGCTCGACCCCGAGGTCGCCGCCGTCCTCTGCGTCCGCGGCGGCTTCGGCGCCCACCGGATGGTCGACCTCCTCGACTGGGACGCGATGCGCGCCGTCCCGCCCAAACCGCTCGTCGGGTTCAGCGACGTCACCGTCCTGCACGAAGCCGTCGCCCGGGAGCTCGGCGTCCCCACCTTCTACGGTCCGATGCCCGGCAGCACCGTCTTCAGCACCGACGCCGCCACCGCCGAACACCTGCGCCGTACCCTCTTCGAGCCCGCCGGCACCACCGTCCTCACCGGCCCCGACGCCACCGCGCTCGTGCCCGGCCGGGCCCGCGGCGTCCTGATGGGCGGCTGCGCCTCCCTGCTGGCGGCCGACCGAGGCGTCCCCGGCGCCCGCCCGTCCTTCGCCGGCGGGCTGCTCGCCCTGGAGGACGTCAACGAGCAGCCCTACCAGCTCGACCGGATCCTCACCCAGCTCCGCCGCAGCGGAGCGCTGGAAGGGGTGGCGGGCGTGGTCCTCGGCTCCTGGGACGGTTGCGGACCGCCCGACGGCGTGCGCGCCGTGCTGCTCGACCACCTCGGCGGGCTCGGCGTCCCCGTCCTGTGGGAACTCGGCTTCGGCCACTGCCCGTCCTCGATCACCGTCCCGCTCGGCGTCCCGGCCACCCTCGACGCCGACGCCGGCACGCTCACCCTCGACGCGCCCGCCCTCAGCGGCCCTACCGACGCGTAGGGTTCGAACCATGCACGACGAAGGCACCCCCACCAGCGCCACTGCCCCCGCCCCCGAGCAGCCCGCCACCTCGGAACAGGCAGTGACCCGGGCCCTCGCCCTGCTCCGCGGCCCCGGCAGCGGCACCGGACGGACCCTCCTCGGCCTGGCCGGACCGCCCGCCGCCGGAAAGTCCACCCTCGCGCGCCTCCTGATCGACGAGGTCAACCGCCAGGAGGGCCCCGACACCGCCGCCTACCTCCCGCTCGACGGCTTCCACCTCTCCAACGCCCAGCTCGACCGCCTCGGCCTGCGCCCCCGCAAGGGCGCCCCCGAGACCTTCGACGCCCGCGGCTACCTCGCCCTCCTCCAGCGCGTCGCCACCGACCGCTTCCACGACGTCTACGCCCCCGACTTCGACCGCACCCTCGACGAACCCGTCGCCGCCCGCCACCTCGTCCGCCCGCACACCCGCCTCGTCGTCACCGAGGGCAACTACCTCGCCGCCCCCACCACCCCGTGGACGGAGGCCCGCGCCCTACTGCGCGAGCTCTGGTACGTCGACGCGGACGAGACCACCCGCGACACCCGCCTGCTCACCCGCCACACCGCCGGCGGCCAGGACGAGGCGACCGCCCGCCGGCGCATCGACGGCAACGACCTGCCCAACGCGGCCTACGTGGCGAGCACCCGCGCGACCTGCGACTGGGTGGTCCGCACGGGCGAGTTTGCATCCGTCCTCCGATCGGCGTAGTGTCGACTAGTCGCTCGGCAGGGAGCACCGGACACGCATCTGTGTGGACGGTCCCGGGGCGGCCAATCCCTGAGAAACCAGTTCGATGATCCGTGACGGGTCGG
>NZ_JBVHEH010000011.1:217928-308343 GCF_055562955.1 Kitasatospora sp. NPDC015121 | reverse complement strand
TGTCTCCACGAGAGAGCGGCACAGCGGCCACCGGAATAAGGCGGCCCCGCGCACTGCGTCCTCGCTAGTGTTACTTCATAAAGGAATCTCCAACCCCGACGAACGTCGAGGCCGGGGATGTCAACATATCTGGCGTTGACTTTTGGCACGCTGTTGAGTTCTCAAGGAACGGACGCTTCCTTCGAGCCGCATTCCTGCGGACCCTCCGGGCGCTTCGTTCTTTCGTGTTCCCAGCTTATCAGACGTTTTCCGCTCCGTTTTCCGGAGTTTCATTCGATCCGATTCGCTTTCGCCTTTCGGCGCTCCCGAACTCTACCAGAGTTATTCGGCCCGCTTTTCCATCCGAAAATCCGAACGGACGCGCGACGATTCGCTCATCAGGGTTGGGGTGGGGTTCCGCCTCCCGGTCTGTCTCAGCCGGTTCAGGCGACTCGAACCACTCTAGGACGCTGCGGCGGGCGAGTCAAACACCGAGGGGCCGGATCTGGCTGGATCCGGCCCCTACTCGCTGTTGCCACAGGTCAACTGCGGTCTGTTTCAGGCCTGCTGGGCTGCGCGCAGAAGTCAGGCGCCGGCGAGTTCGACGGCGGCGAGGTTGCGCTTGCCGCGGCGGAGGAGCAGCCAACGGCCGTGCAGCAGGTCGGCGGTGGTGGCGACGGCCTCCTCATCGGTGACCTTCGCGTTGTTGAGGTAGGCGCCGCCCTCCTTGATGGTGCGGCGGGCGCCGGAGCGGCTGGGGGCCAGGCCGGTCTCGACCAACAGGTCGACGATCTGGCCGAGTTCGGCGACCGTGGCCTTCGGGACCTCGGCGAGGGCGGAGGCCAGGGTGGCGGGTTCGAGATCGGTGAGCTCGCCCTGGCCGAAGAGGGCCTTGGAGGCGGCGACGACGCGCTCGTACTGCTCGGCGCCGTGGACGAGGGTGGTGAGTTCCTCGGCGAGGGCGCGCTGGGCGAGGCGGGCGGCGGGGCGCTCGGCGGTGTCGCGTTCGAGCTGCTCGATCTCCTCGCGGCTGCGGAAGGAGAAGATCCGCAGGAACTTGGCGACGTCGCGGTCGTCGGCGTTCAGCCAGAACTGGTAGAAGGCGTAGGGGGTGGTGAGCTCGGCGTCGAGCCAGACGGTGCCGGACTCGGTCTTGCCGAACTTGGTGCCGTCGGCCTTGGTGATCAGCGGGGTGGCGAGGGCGTGCACGGAGCGGCTCTCGGCCTTGCGGATCAGGTCGGTGCCGGCGGTGAGGTTGCCCCACTGGTCGCTGCCGCCGGTCTGCAGGGTGCAGCCGTAGCGGCGGTTCAGCTCCAGGAAGTCCATGCCCTGGAGGATCTGGTAGCTGAACTCGGTGTAGCTGATACCCGCGTCGGAGTTGAGGCGGCGGGCGACCGCCTCCTTCGCGATCATGTTGTTGACCCGGAAGTACTTGCCGACGTCGCGGAGCAGCGAGATCGCCGACATGCCGGACGTCCAGTCCAGGTTGTTGACCATGCGGGCGGCGTACTCGCCCTCGAAGTCGAGGAAGCGGGAGACCTGGGCGCGCAGGCGCTCGACCCAGGCGGCCACCGTCTCGGGGTCGTTGAGGACGCGCTCGGCGGTGGGCTTGGGGTCGCCGATCAGGCCGGTCGCGCCGCCGACCAGGCCGAGCGGGAGGTTCCCGGCCTGCTGGATGCGGCGCATGGTGAGGAGCTGGACCAGGTTGCCGAGGTGCAGGCTGGGCGCGGTCGGGTCGAAGCCGCAATAGAACGTGACCGGGCCGTCCGCGAACGCCTTGCGCAGTGCGTCCTCGTCAGTGGACAGGGCGATCAGCCCGCGCCACTGCAGCTCGTCGACGATGTCGGTCACGGTCCCGCGTCTCCTTCGGTCGGTTGTTCCGGCGCGGGTGGTGCGCCGGGACGGTCACGCAGCGGGCTGGACGGTTCCAGCGGGGTAGAGCCTACGCGCTCGGGGTCGGGGGGTTCCGGCGCAGGTCGGTGGGCGGTGGCGGAAATTCCGTTGTTCGGCGGGGGGGCGGACGTTCACAGTGGTGCCACCGCCGTGCGGCGGGGCGAGCACTGGAGGTGGCCCGTTATGCGCAACACCCTTGTCCTGAACGCGAGCTACGAACCCCTGAGCACGGTGCCGCTGCGCCGTGCCGTGGTGCTGGTCCTGCAGGACAAGGCGGTGGTCGAGCAGGCGCACCCGCTGCGGGTGGTCCGCGGGTCGGGGGTGCAGCTCCCGGTGCCGCGGGTGATCAGGCTGACCAGGTACGTCCGGGTGCCGTTCCGACAACGGGCTCCGTGGTCGCGGCGGGGGGTGCTGGCGCGTGACCAGTTCCGGTGCGCGTACTGCGCGCGGCGGGGCACCACGGTGGACCACCTGGCGCCCAGGTCGCGCGGTGGGGCGGACAGCTGGTTGAACACGGTGGCGGCCTGCGCGGAGTGCAACCAGCGCAAGGCGGACCGGACGCCGGAGCAGGCGGGGATGCGGCTGCTGCGGCGGCCGTTCGAGCCGACGCCGGAGGCGACGTTGATGCTCGCGCTCGGGCTGCGGGCGGGCGAACTGGGGGAGCTGGCGGCCTGGCTGCCGGAGCCCGCGGACGCGGCCGCGAGCGCGTGAGGGGCCGACGGGCCCGACCTGATCAGGGGACAGGTCGGGCCCGTCGCCGTGCGTACGGGGCGCGGAGGACCGGGGCGGACCGGGACGGGGCGGACCGGGAGGGTCAGCCCTTGCTGCTGAAGGCGGTCGCGATGCCGTAGTTGCCGGCGTGCTCGGGGACGGCGACCAGGTGGCCGGCGGCGTTGTGCACCCGGCCGGCGGTGAGCAGCGAGCCGGTGCCCTGCGGGAAGGCGCCGCCCTGGGTCTCCTGGCCTCCGGCGAGGGCGAAGCGGCTGAGGTGGGCGGGCTGTCCGGTGCGTTCGTCGACGGCGACGACCAGGCCGCCGGCGTCCACTCCGACGGGCTGGGCCTTGCCCTTCTCGGCGATCGGGGTGCGCCACAGCGACTTGCCGGTGCCGAGGTCGTACGCGGCGATCGCGGTCGGGTTGCCGCCGGCCTCGGGGACGACCGGGGCGAACATGGTGCTGCCCTGGAAGTAGGTGCCGGGCACGGCGGCGAAGCTGCCGTGGTCGACGTCGAGCCGGCCCCCGCCCTCGACGGCGAGCGGGATCTCCGCCGCGGGGTCGCCCTCGGCGCCCCAGGCGAACACCCGCTCGTCCTCGGGCTTGGCGCCGGTGGTGAGGACGACGGCGGGTTCGGCGGAGAGCACGGTGACGGTGGTGGGCCGGTTGTTCAGGCCGCGCCAGTACTTGACCTTGCCGTCGGCGAGGTTGAGCGCGACGGCCTGGTCGTTCGGGGTGCTGTCGGCGCAGGCGCTGTGCAGCAGCACGACGGAGGCGCCGGCGCTGCCGGAGAGCGTGCAGAACTTGCCCTGGCCGGTGTACTGCCAGGCTTCGGCGCCGTCGGCGGCGGCCCAGGCGGAGGCCTTGTCCTCGCCGACCGCGATCACCTTGTCGTCGGTGACGGCGACGCGGGCGGTGTAGTTCTCCTTGGCGTCGGAGAGGGTCTTCGTCCAGACCGCCTGGCCGGACTTGGCGTCGACGGCGGCAACGGTGCTGCACGGGCTCTTCGGGTCGGCAGCGGGGCGGTAGACGACCGCGCCGAGGCCGGCCGCGTTGACGGCCGGGGAGAGGCCGCAGGGGACGGCGCCGTCGGCGGGGGCCTTGAGCGTCCAGGTGGGCTTGCCGTCGGCGAGGCCGTAGGCGTGCACGCCGGTGCCGTCGGCGCGGACCACGGTGTCGGCCAGCAGCCAGCTGCCGACCAGGGTGTCGTCGGTGCCCTGCGCGGCGGTGGCGGGGTCGGCGGCGACGGTCCAGGCCTTGGTGTGGGCGACGGAGATGTTCTGGCCGCCGGCCTGGGCGCCCTTGCCGGCGGGGGTGTCCTCGTCCTCGTCGGAGACCGCGAGCACACCGGCGGTGACCAGCACGGCGAGCGCGGCGACGCCCGCGCCGACCCGGATCGCCAGGCCCCGGCGGCTGGGCGCGCCCTCGCCGGAGAGCACCGCGGCGCGGGCCCTGGCGGCGAAGCCGCGCGGGGCGGGCCGCTCCCGGCCGGGGACGTCACCGGCGGCCGCGGCGGCGCTGATGGCGGCGGCCGACGCGCCGTCGGAGCCGGGGGCGAACGGGTCCTCGGCGCTGGTCCGCGGGTAGTCGGCGGCACCGGCGGGGCCGGGCTCGGCGGCCGGCGCCGGCGGCGCGTACGGGGCCTCGTACGCGCTCCCGTAGGACGCGGGGCCGGGCTCGGCGGGCTCGGCGGGGGCGTGCGGCTGCTGCTGGGCGGCGGCCTGCTCCGGGTAGCCGTAGACCTGCGGGTCGCCGTACGCCTGCTGCTCGGAGTACCCGTACGCCTGCTGCTGCGGGAAGGGCTGCCCGTACGCCTGCTGCTGGGCGGCCTGCTCGGGGTGGCCGTACGCCTGCTGCTGGTCGGGGTACCCGTACGCCTGCTGCTGGTGCGGGAACGGCTGGCCGTACGCCTGCTGCTGCTGGGCGACCTGCTCCGGGTGGCCGTAGTCCTGCGGCTGGGGGTACCAGGGCTGCTGCTGGTCGTACCCGGGTGTCGTGGGAGGTTCCTGAGCCATGCGTTCCGTCCGTCCCGACTGCGGTCTGGCAAGGGGCCAGCATCTCACGGCGCGGGGACGGGATTTGCGCGGGCTTCGCGGGCGGTGCGGCCCGGGCGGCGGGGCGGCGGGTCAGGCGGCGGCGTCGAGGGCGCGGTCGATCAGGTGGGCGAGGGTGATGTCGAGGCTGGTGAGGCCGCCCGCGCTGTGGGTGGTGAGGAGGAAGGTCAGGGTGCGCCAGCGGATGTCGATGTCGGGGTGGTGGTCGAGGGCTTCGGCCTGTTCGGCGACGGCGTCGACGACCTTGACGGCGGTGGGGAAGCTCGCGGTCTCGGCGGTGCGGGTGATCGCGTCGCCGGTGCGGGTCCACTGCGGGAGTTCGGCGAGGGCGTTGGCGAGCTGTTCCTCGTTGAGGCGGTCGCGGCTCATGGCGGTCTCCGTCCGGGGTCCGGGTGCTGCGCGGGCTGTCGGGGACGAGCCTACGTCGCGGTGGCGGCCGGGTTCAGGTGAGCAGCAGTTTGGTGACGGCGGCGAGGCCGACCAGCACGATCAGGGCGCGCAGCGCGACCGGCGGGAGGCGGCGGCCGATCCGGGCGCCGAGCACGCCGCCGAGGGTGGCGCCGGCGGCGATCAGCAGGGCGGCGGTCCAGTCGATGTGGGAGGTGAAGAGGAAGAAGACCGCGGCGACGCCGTTGACGATCAGGGCGAGGACGTTCTTGATGCCGTTGATCGTCTGCAGGTCGTCGGGGAGCAGCATGCCCATCAGGGCGAGCAGCAGGACGCCCTGGGCGGCGCCGAAGTAGCCGCCGTAGACGCCGGTGAGGCCGATGCAGGCGAGCAGCAGCGGGCCGCCGTCGGTGGCGGCGGGGGCGGTGCCGGCGGCGCGGCGGGCGGCCATCGCGCGGGCGACCCGGGGCTGGATGACGACCAGGACGAGGGCGGTGAGGATGAGGACGGGGACGACGGCCGCGAAGGCGCTGCCGGGGAGGGTGATCAGCAGCGCGGCGCCGACGAGTCCGCCGGTGAGCGAGGCGGTGCCGTAGCGGATCAGGCGGTGGCGCTGGCCGGCGAGTTCGGTGCGGTAGCCGATGGCTCCGGTGAGCGAGCCGGGGACGAGGCCGAGGGTGTTGGAGACGTTGGCGGTGACGGGGGGCAGGCCGACGGCGAGCAGCACGGGGAAGGTGATCAGGGTGCCGGAGCCGACGATGGTGTTGATGGTTCCGGCGGCGACGCCGGCCAGCAGGACGGCGGTCATCTCCCACAGCGTCATCGGCTTCCCCCTGGTCGGCTCCTGTCGGGCGCCGTCGATCATGCCGGAGCGGTGGGCGGCTTGGCGAGGGGTGGTCCGCCATCCGGACCGTCGTTTCCGGCATCCGGAACGGCGGGCGCGCCGGAACGCGCCGGAACGCGCCCGGGCCCCGGCCGACCGGAGGGGTCGGGCGGGGCCCGGGCGGGAGCGGCGGCGGGCTACTCGTCGATCTTGGGGTACTGCCGGGTGGGCTCGACCCGGGGGCGGGCGGCCTTGTTCTCGGTGTCCACCGGGCGGGGGCCGGCGGCCGGGTCGACCGGGACGCGGGCGGCGGGCGGCTGGACCGGGGCGGGGGCGGCCGGGGCGGCGCCGCCGCCGGTGACGCCCTGGAAGGCGCCGCCGAGGCCCTTGAGCGCGTCGCCGACCTCGCTGGGGATGATCCACAGCTTGTTGGCGTCGCCCTTGGCGAGTTCGGGCAGGGTCTGCAGGTACTGGTAGGCGAGCAGCTTCTGGTCGGCGTCGCCCTCGTGGATGGCCTCGAAGACGGTGCGGATCGCGGCGGCCTCGCCGTCGGCCTTGAGGACGGCGGCCTGCGCCTCGCCCTCGGCCTGCAGGACGGCGGCCTGCTTCTCGCCCTCGGCGCGCAGGATCTGGGCCTGCCGGGCGCCCTCGGCGGTGAGGATCGCGGCGCGCTTGTCGCGGTCGGCGCGCATCTGCTTCTCCATCGAGTCCTGGATGGAGGTCGGCGGCTCGATCGCCTTCAGCTCGACCCGGTTGACCCGGATGCCCCAGCGGCCGGTGGCCTCGTCCAGGACGCCGCGCAGACCGGCGTTGATGACCTCGCGGGAGGTCAGGGTGGACTCCAGGTCCATCGAGCCGATGATGTTGCGCAGGGTGGTGACGGTGAGCTGCTCGATGGCCTGGATGTAGCTGGCCACCTCGTAGGTCGCGGCCCGCG
Organism: Kitasatospora sp. NPDC015121; assembly: GCF_055562955.1. Classification (NCBI taxonomy): domain Bacteria; kingdom Bacillati; phylum Actinomycetota; class Actinomycetes; order Kitasatosporales; family Streptomycetaceae; genus Kitasatospora; species Kitasatospora sp. NPDC015121. The sequence goes on along the minus strand of NZ_JBVHEH010000011.1, from coordinate 301,557 downwards.
GGTCGGTCACCTGGTAGTAGATGACCGTGTCGATGTTGACGACCAGGTTGTCCGAGGTGATGACGGGCTGCGGCGGGAACGGGACGACCTGCTCGCGCAGGTCGATCCGGTTGCGGATGGTGTCGATGAACGGGACGACGATGTTCAGGCCGGCGCTGAGGGTGCGGGTGTAGCGGCCGAAGCGCTCCACGATCGCGGCGCTGGCCTGGGGGATCACCTGGATCGTCTTGATCAGGGCGATGAAGGCCACCACGACCAGGACGATCAAGACGATGAGGACGGGTTCCAACGCTTCTCCCCTAGACGACCAGGGCGGTCGCGCCCTGGATTTCGACGACGTCGACCTGCTGCCCCGGCTCGAAGACCGAACCCGGGTGGAGCGCGCGGGCCGACCAGATCTCGCCGTTCAGCTTGATCCGTCCGCCCTCTCCCCCGTCGACTGTTTCCTGTACCACCGCGGTGGCGCCGGTCAGCGCCTCCACGCCCGTGCGGTACCCCGGGCCCTTCTTCAGCTGGCGGTACGCGATCGGGCGCACGAAGACCAGCAGCGCCGCCGAGACGCCGACGAACACCAGGAACTGCGGGACCACCCCACCGCCCAGGCCCGCCGTCAGTGCGGCGGCGCCGGCGCCGACCGCGAACATGGCGAACTCGGGCATCGCGGTGACCACCAGCGGTATGCCCAGGGCGACGGCGAGCAGCAGCCACCAGATCCAGCTGTCCACGGGCTCCATCCTAGGGAAGTCGGTGCTCTCCCCGCGTAGCTTCCCGCAGGTGGGGCAACGGAAACCGGCCGCGTGTGCGACCGGCTCCCGCCGTCCGCCGCGGCGGCGCCGGTCAGCCGAGCGGGAGGCCCTGCGCGGTCCACCGGTCGCCGCGCCGCTCCAGGGTCAGCGGCAGGCCGAAGCAGTGCGACAGGTTGCGGGCGGTGAGGGTGGTCTCGATCGGACCGGCCGTCATGACCTTTCCCTGACGGATCATCAGCACGTGGGTCATCCCGGGGACGATCTCCTCCACGTGGTGGGTGACCATCACCATGGACGGCGCGTACTCGTCCCCGGCGAGCGCGGCGAGACGGCGGATCAGGTCCTCGCGGCCGCCGAGGTCGAGGCCGGCGGCGGGCTCGTCGAGCAGCAGCAGCTCGGGGTCGGTCATCAGGGCGCGGGCGATCAGGGTGCGCTTGCGCTCGCCCTCGGAGAGGCTGCCGAACTTGCGGCCGGTGAAGCCGGCCATGCCGAGGCGGTCGAGCAGCACCAGGGCGCGGGCCTCGTCGGGCGCCTCGTAGGTCTCCTTGCCGTGCACGGTCTGGCCGTACGCGGCGGTCAGGACGGTCTCCAGCACGGTCTGGCCGGTCGGCAGCTTGTCGTACATCGCGGCGCTGGCCAGGCCGATCCGGGCGCGCTGCTCGAAGACGTCGACCTGGTCGAGCTTCTCGCCGAGCACCACCGCGTCGCCGGAGCTCGGGAACAGGTAGGCGCCCGCGATCTGGAGCAGCGTGGTCTTGCCCGCGCCGTTCGGCCCGAGCACCACCCAGCGCTCGCCCTCCTTGACCGTCCAGGACACGTGATCGACGAGTGCGCGTCCCTCCCGGACCACGGAAACGTCCACCAGCTCCAGAACGTCGCTCATGCCTACGCCTTCCCCAAATGCAAGATTCCGGCCGTCCGTGGACCTGGGCGTGCGGTCCTCGGGGTGCGGTCCACCATGTGTCAGGGCAAACCTACGCCACCCGCCCGGCGCAGTTGTCCGTAGGCTGGTCCGATGCTCGCCACTCCTGCCGACAATCCGTACCAAGAACCCCGTTCGGGGCGGCTCGCCGCCTGGGGGAACGCCCTGCTGGCCGGTGCCGCCTCGCCCGACGACGCGGCCGAGGCCGTCCAGGGCACGGACGACGCCCACCGGGTGACCGGCCTGCCCGGCGAGGCGCCGGACTCGCTGCACGGGCTGACCTGGGCGCTGGGACGGCTGCGCGCGCTGGGCGCGCGGGGGCTGCGCCTGGCCCTCCCGGTGGCCGGCCACCCGCTGGGGCTGACCGGGCCGCCCGCGTTCAACGCGCTGGCGCTGGGCGCGGGCGAGGCGGTCCTGGCGGTCGGCCTCCCGTACGGGCTGGTGCCGGAGGTCGAGGTGTACGGGCCGCAGGGCGACCAGGGCGTCCGGGTGCTGTGGCAGTGCCTGCCGGTGAACGACGCGCCGCCGGCCGACGTGCCCTCGCTGGACGAGGCCGAGCGGGAGCTCGCCGACGGGCTCCGGCAGGCCACCGCCGCGCTGGTCCGCCTGGACGTGGCGGGCGCCGGGCCGGAGACCCTGCGCGCCCTGGAGTCCTACCGCAAGCAGGGCCACCGCGAGCTGCTGGCGCCCGGCTACCCGCAGCGCGCGGTGCGGGTGCTGGAGTCCGCCCGGCAGGTGTCGGCGCTGCTGCAGATCGCCTCCGGCGGGCACGGCGCGGCCGTCTCGGCCGGCGAGATGGCCGCCCGCCGGGAGACCCTGGCCCCGCTCGACCGCACCGCCCGCCGGGCCCAGGTCGCGGCGTACAACGCGGCGGTGGACGAGCGGGGGCGGGGCTAGGGCCGCTCCTCCGGTCGGGCCTGGTGGCGGACGGCCCAGAGGGCGGCCTGGGTGCGGTCGGCGACGTCCAGCTTCATCAGGATGTTCGACACGTGCGTCTTGACCGTCTTCTCCGACAGGTGCAGCGTGCGGGCGATCTCCCGGTTGGAGCGGCCGTCGGCGATGTGCGAGAGCACCTCGCGCTCGCGGTCGGTGAGGCTGCCGCCGCGGCCCTGCGGCGGGGCCGGGACGTCCTCGGCGAGCAGGGCGGCGGCCAGTTCGGGCTGGAGCAGGACGTGGCCGGCGTGCACCGAGCGGATCGCGCCGGCCAGCGCCTCCGGGTCGACGTCCTTGTACACGTAGCCCGCGGCGCCGGCCCGCAGCGCCGGGACCACCGTGCGGTGCTCGGTGAAGCTGGTGACGATCAGCACCTTGGCGGCGCTGCCGCGCTCGCGCAGCAGGCGCAGCGCCTCGATGCCGTCCACCCGGGGCATCTTGAGGTCCATCAGGACGACGTCGGGGGCGAGTTCGGCGGTCCGCTCGACGGCCTCCGCGCCGTCCGCGGCCTCGCCGACCACCTCGATGTCGTCCTGCACCTCCAGGAAGGTGCGCAGGCCGCGGCGGACCACCTGGTGGTCGTCCACCAGCAGCACGCGGATCGGGGGCGGGGTGTCAGGCACCGGGGACCTCCAGTTCGACCAGGGTGCCCCGGCCCGGGGCGGACTCCAGGGACAGCCGGCCGCCGACCGCGGCGGCCCGGTCGCGCATCGACACCAGCCCGAGGTGCCGGCCCGCGCGGCGCACCGACTCCGGGTCGAAGCCCCGGCCGTCGTCGCGGACGGTCAGCCGGGCGCCGCGCGGCGCGGTGCCGGTCAGGGTGACCGTGACGGTCTCGGCGCCGGCGTGCCGCAGCGCGTTGTGCAGCGCCTCCTGGGCGACCCGCAGGACGGCCGCCTCCTGGGCGGCGGGCAGCGCGCGGACGCCGGTGGCGGTGAAGGCGACCCGGGCGCTGTGCGCCCGGTCCAGCACCTGGGCCTGCGAGGCGAGGGTGGCGACCAGGCCGTCCTCCTCCAGCGCGGCGGGGCGCAGTTCGACCACCACGGCGCGCAGCTCGTCCGCGGCCTCGGCGGCGAGCCGGGCCACCTCGGCCAGGTTCTCGCGGGCCCGGGCCGGGTCGCGGTCGACCTGCCGGGCGGCGGCGCGGGCGGTCAGCCGCAGCGAGAACAGCTTCTGCGAGACGGCGTCGTGCAGGTCGTGCGCGATCCGGGCGCGCTCGCCGGACAGGGTCAGTTCGCGGCTGCGCTCGTACAGCCGGGCGTTGCCGAGGGCGAGCGCGGCGTGCGCGACCAGGATCCGCAGCAGCTCCTCGTCCTGGTCGGTGAAGCCGCCGGGCTTGTTGGCCAGGAACAGCGCGCCGGCGATCTCGTCCTCGTCCGTGATCGGCATGCCGAGGAAGTCGGTCATGTCGGGGTGGGCGTCCGGCCAGCCGCCGAACGCGGGCGCGGTGCGGACGTCGGTGAGCCGGGTCGGTTCGCGGTCGTGCAGCATCGACGCCAGGACGCCGTGCTGGCGCGGCAGCGGGCCGATCGCCCGCCACTGCTCGTCGCTCACGCCGTCCACCACGAACTGCGCGAACCCGCCGTGGTCGTCCGGCAGCCCCAGCGCGGCGTACTCGGCGCCCAGCAGCGTCCGGGCGGACGCGGTGATCCGCCGCAGCACCTCCCGCACCTCCAACGGACGGGACATCGCCAGCACCGCGGCGCTGACCGCCTCGATCGCCTGCAGCGACGGATCGCACCGGGGACTCTCCATGCCGCCCACGCTACCGCCGCGATCACACCCGCCACCTCGGGCCCGGGGCCTAGGCCGGAGGACCCGGGTGCCGGGGCCCGTCGGGCGGTCCGTGCCGCTGCGGGGGAGGAAGGAAACAGGGGCCGGGGACGACGGGTGTCGTCCCCGGCCCCTGCGGGGGCGTTCTCAGCCGTTCTGCATGACCTCGGGCTCGTGCCGCTTCTGGAACCGCTGGATCGCCAGCGCCAGGCCGACCGAGATGAGGACCAGCACCGTCCAGTTGAGGAACATGATCCCCGCCGAGTGGTCCCACAGCGAGTCGATCGGCGCGGTCTCCGGCGGCTTGGCGATCACCACCGGGGAGATGTGCGCCAGGTCGAGGGTGTTGCCGCTGGCGGCGACGCCCCAGCGGGCGGGCATCAGCCAGCCGAGCTGCTCCAGGCCGGGCTTGTCGAAGAGCTGGAAGATCGCGCCGGTGAAGACCATCTGGACGATGGCGAACATGACCAGCAGCGGCATGGTCTTCTCGGCGGTCTTGACCAGCGAGGAGATCGCCAGGCCGACCATCATCGAGGTGAAGCTGAGCAGGATCACGCCGATGGACATCTCGACCGCGGGCAGGTGCTTGAGGATCAGGCCCTCGGCGGGCAGCTCGCGCACCTTGAAGGCGATCGCCGAGATGATCCCGCCCTGCAGGAAGCTGATCGCGCCGAGCACGATGAACTTCGACATCAGGTACGCCGACCGGGACAGGCCGGTGGCCCGTTCGCGTTCGTAGATCGCGCGTTCCTTGATGAGTTCGCGGACCGAGTTCGCCGAGCCGGAGAGGCAGGCGGAGAACGCGACGACCATCAGGATCAGCCGGGCGACGTCGTTGCGGCCGGAGGTGGTGCCGCAGGCGGCCAGGCCGCACTTGTCGGGGATGACCGCGGAGACCGCGCCGAGCACCAGCGGCAGCAGCAGGGACAGTGCGATGAAGCCCTTGTCGGAGGCGATCACCGACAGGTAGCGGCGGATCAGCGTCCACAGCTGGGAGCCCCAGCTCTGCGGCTTGGGCGGGCGCAGCTGGGTGAGCGCGTTGGGCTGGTGCGCCTGGGAGACCGCGGCGTCCACGTTGGCCGAGTACTGCTGGTAGTGGACGGAGTTGCGGTAGCGGCCGGCCCAGTCGTGGTCGGGGTAGTTCTCGAAGGCCTGGAAGACGTCGGCCCAGGTCTCGTAGCCGAAGAAGTGCAGGGCTTCGCCGGGCGGGCCGAAGTAGGCCACCGAGCCGCCGGGGGCCATCACCAGCAGGCGGTCGCAGAGCGCGAGTTCGGCGACCGAGTGGGTGACCACCAGGACGGTGCGGCCGTCGTCGGCGAGGCCGCGCAGGGTCTGCATGACCTCGCGGTCCATGCCCGGGTCGAGGCCGGAGGTGGGCTCGTCCAGGAAGATCAGCGAGGGCTTGGTGAGCAGCTCCAGGGCGACCGAGACGCGCTTCTGCTGGCCGCCGGAGAGCGCGGTGATGCGGTTGTCGGCGCGCTTGTCCAGGCGCAGCTCGTACAGCACCTCGTCGATCCGGCGGTCGCGCTCGGCGGCCTCGGTGTCGCCGGGGAAGCGCAGCCGGGCCGCGTACTTGAGGCCGGTGCGGACGGTGAGTTCCTTGTGCAGGATCTCGGACTGCGGGACGAGGCCGATCCGGGAGCGCAGTTCGGCGAACTGGCGGTACAGGTTGCGGCCGTCGTACAGCACGTCGCCCCGGTCGGCGGGGCGGTAGCCGGTGAGGGCGCGCAGCAGGGTGGACTTGCCGGAGCCGGACGGGCCGATCACCGCGACCAGGGACTTCTCCGGGACGGAGAAGCTGACGTCGTTGAGCAGGACCTTCTTGCCGCCCTTGAAGTCGACCTCGACGGTCAGGTGGTGGGCGGAGAAGGAGACGGCGCCGTTGTCGACGAACTCCTGGAGCTGGTCGCCGACCAGCACGAAGGAGGAGTGGCCGACGGTGAGCCGGTCCTGCGGGCCCATCAGCTGGCGGCGGGTGGGCTGGCCGTTGAGGAAGATCCCGTTGTGGCTGCCGAGGTCGACGATCTCCCAGCGGCCGTCCGGGAGTTGGCGCAGCTCGGCGTGGTGGCGGGAGACCTGGAGGTCGGAGACCACGATGTCGTTGTCGAGCGCGCGGCCGATCCGGATGGTGCGGCCGCCGGCCAGGCTGCGGATCATCGTCGGGTTGCCGAGCCCGCCGACCGGGGCACCGGCCGGGGCGGCCTGCTGCGGCACCGGCGGCTGCTGGAACGGCTGCTGCGCCGGGGGGTGCTGCTGGAACTGCGGCGGCACGGGCTGCTGCTGGTACGGCTGCTGCACCGGGGGCTGGACCGGGGGCTGCTGGACCGGGGGCTGCTGGACCGGCGTGGCGCCGGACTGCTGCTGCGGGAAGCCGGGGCGCGGGGTGGGGGCGTCCCAGCCCTGCGGGATCGGCTGGTCGACCGGCGGCGGGCGGTGGCCCTGCGGCGCGGCGGCCGGGCCGGGGCCGAACGGCGGCGGCTGGAACGGGGCCTGGCCCGGCTGCGGGCCGGGGGCCCGGCTGGTGGCGGCCTCGTGGATGCCGCCCTGCGGGACGGGGGCCGCGGCGAGCGCGGTGAAGGCGAGCCGGGGGCCGTTCTGGCCGTTGCCGAGGTGGACGACGGTGCCGGGGTGGACCGCGGCCTGGCCGACCCGGGCCCCGGCGACGAAGGTGCCGTTGGTGGAGCCGTGGTCGACGAGCTGCCAGGTGGCGCCGTCGAAGCTCAGCCCGGCGTGCCGCCAGGAGACCCTGGCGTCGTCGAACGGGAAGTCCGACGCCGGATCACGGCCGATGGTGTAGGCGCGGCCGGGTTCGAGTACCCGCTGCCGGCCGTCGATTTCAAGTACGAGTTGCGGCAACTCTCCGCCCGCCCCGCTCTCCGGTTCCCCCAGGATGTTGCATCTGACAGGGGGATCATTCCAGCCCGGCCGGGGTACTCGGAAGTCGGGCCGGGCATCTGTGACCGCCCGGCAACCGGCCCGGTGCCTCGGCAGGACCACGTCACGACCTCGGCCGATCCCCCGGCGGGCCCCTGCGAGGGGATCGCGGGGGCCGCGCGGAGCCCCCGCCGGGCACCGGTGGGACGCCCCGCGGGGCGTCCGCGGGGCGTCCCAGCTCTCGGACGCCTGCGGTGGCGGCCGGGTCGGGCCGGGTAGCGTGGGGGGCACCATGAACGCAACCGCCCAGGCCGCCCAGGCCCTCTCCGCCGCGCCGCCCGCGCGCACCGACGCCGAGCGCACGCTGCTGGTCAAGGTGTTCGGCAAGGACCGCCCCGGGATCACCGCGGGCCTGTTCGACCGGCTCGCCGGCTTCGACGTCGAGGTGATCGACATCGAGCAGGTGGTGACCCGTGGCCGGATAACGCTGTGCGCGCTGGTCACCCCGCCGGCCGCGCCGGGCGCCGAGGGCGCGCTGCGGGTGACGGTGCACCGCTGGGCGGAGGAGCTGAAGCTCCAGGCCGAGATCATCTCCGGCACCGGCGACAACCGGGCGCGCGGGGAGGGCCGTTCGCACGTGACGGTGCTCGGCAGCCCGCTGACGGCGGCCGCGGTGGCGGCGCTGACCTCCCGGGTCTCGGCGGCCGGCGGCAACATCGACCGGGTCTTCCGCCTGGCCAAGTACCCGGTGACGGCGGTGGAGTTGACCATCTCCGGGGTGCCCACCGAGGAGCTGCGCACGGTGCTGGCGGCGGAGGCCGCGGTCCAGCGGGTGGACGTCGCGGTGGTCCGCTCGGGCCTGCACCGGCGGGCCAAGCGCCTGATCGTGATGGACGTCGACTCCACGCTGATCCAGGACGAGGTGATCGAGCTGTTCGCGGCCCACGCGGGCTGCGAGGAGCAGGTCGCCGCGGTGACCGAGCAGGCGATGCGCGGCGAGCTGGACTTCGCCGAGTCGCTGCGGGCCCGGGTCGCGCTGCTGGCGGGGCTGGACGCCGCGGTGACCGAGAAGGTCCGCGCCGAGGTCCGGCTGACCCCGGGCGCCCGGACGCTGATCCGCACCCTGAAGCGGCTCGGCTACCAGGTGGCGATCGTCTCCGGCGGGTTCACCCAGGTCACCGACCACCTGGTGGAGCGCCTGGGTCTGGACTTCGCGGCCGCCAACACGCTGGAGGTCGAGGACGGCAGGTTCACCGGCCGGGTCACCGGCGAGATCGTCGACCGGGCGGGCAAGGCCCGCTGGCTGGCCCGGTTCGCCGAGCGGGCCGGGGTGCCGCTGGAGCAGACGGTGGCGATCGGCGACGGGGCCAACGACCTCGACATGTTGAACGCGGCCGGTCTGGGCGTCGCCTTCAACGCGAAGCCGGTGGTCCGCGAGCAGGCCGACACCGCCGTGAACGTGCCGTTCCTGGACACCGTGCTGTACCTGCTCGGGGTGACCCGCGAGGAGGTCGAGGCGGCCGACGAGCTGGACGGCACGCCCACCGGGGACTGAGGGAACGACGGGAGGGGCGGCACCCGGACTCCGGGTGCCGCCCCTCCCGCGTGCTCAGTCCTGCGGCATGAAGTACGAGTCGAGCCGGGCGACGCCGGGCTCGACCAGCTTCCACGGGCCGTCGAAGCTGAGCACGGCCACCGCGGCGGGCGGGAAGCCGTTCAGCCGCAGCCGGTTCAGCGCCTCGGCGTCGCCCTCGTCGCCGGCCAGCACCTGGGTCAGGCCGAGCACGCCGGGGTTGTGGCCGACCAGCAGCAGGTCGGCGTGCTCGTCGGGGGTCTCCTGGATGACCTCGATCAGCCGGCCCGGCTGGGCCTCGTACACCCGGTCCTCGTAGACCGTCCGGCGGGCCCGCTTGGGGAGCTCGTGGGCGACCAGCTTCCAGGTCTCCCTGGTCCGCAGCGCGGTGGAGCACAGCACGTGGTCCGGGTTGACCCCGGAGTCCGCCAGCCAGCGGCCCGCGTCGACGGCCTGGCCGCGGCCCCGGTCGGCGAGCGGGCGGTCGTGGTCGCTGACCTGGTTGGGCCAGTCCGCCCGGGCGTGGCGGAGGACGATGATCCTACGGGGGTTGTCGGCGCTCATACCCCTAGAGCTTCGCAGAAAACCGCCGCCCGGTCGCGTGGCCCGGGAAGCTGCCACCCGCAGGGGTGGCGGCCGCCCGGCACCCGCGCGGACGGACGGGGAGCGGCGGACGGGAAGCGGCGACCGGGAGCGGCGGCCGGTTCAGCCCATCGCGTTCGCGAAGCTGGCGACGATCGCGATCACCACCACGATGCCGGCGATCAGGCCGAGCATCTGCAGCAGCTTCTTCTGCCCGCCCTGCGGGTTCGGGTCGAGTACCGGCATGTCGCGAGCCTAACCGACGGCCTCGTCCTCGATGTGCCGGGCCCGGGCCGCCCGCAGTCCGACCAGCATCTGCGGCACCAGCAGCAGCGCGAGCAGGCCCAGCGGCAGGTACCAGCGGCCGGTGCCCTGGTAGAGCGCGCCCATCAGGATCGGGCCCGGGATCGAGATCAGGTAGCCCAGGCTCTGCGCGAACGCCGACAGCTGGGTCACCCCGCCCGGGGTGCGGGCGCGCAGGCCGAGCATGGTCAGCGCCAGCGGGAACGCGCACATCGACAGGCCCACCAGGACCGCCCACAGCCACGGCACCGTGCCGGCGGCGAGCATCAGCCCGAGGAAGCCGGCGATCCCGGCCAGGCCGAGCACCACCACGTACAGCCGCTGGTCGCCGCGGCGGGCCGCCAGGTTCGGCAGCAGGAAGGAGACCGGGACGCTGACCACCATCACCAGGGCCAGCAGCACGCCGGACGCGGACTCCGAGACCCCGGCGTCGTGGTAGATCTTCGGCAGCCAGCCCATCGCGCTGTAGGCGCTGGTCGACTGCAGGCCGAAGAAGAAGGCCAGCGCCCACGCGGTGCGGCTGCGCAGGATCGGCAGCTTCGCCTGCGCGGCGGGGGCCGCGGCCCGTTGGCCGCCCCGCTCCCGGCGGACGAACAGCACCACCAGCCAGAGCACCAGCGCGGCCAGCGCGAGCAGGCCCCAGACGCACAGGCCGAGCCGCCAGCTGCCGCCCATCGCGTCCGTCAGCGGGACGGTGGTGGCGGCGGCCAGCGAGGTGCCCACCGAGAGCGCCATCGAGTACAGGCCGATCATCGGCGCCACCCGGTCCGGGAAGTACCGCTTGATCACCACCGGGATCAGCACGTTCGCCAGCGCCACGCCCGCCAGCGCCAGCGCCGTCAGCAGCAGGAACACCACGGCCGAGCCGGTGAACGAGCGGGCCAGCACGCCCGCCGTGATCGCCGCCAGCGCGGCCGTCACCACCGCGATCGGCCCCGTCCGGCGGGCCAGCGCCGGGGCGCAGATCCCCAGCACCGCGAAGCACAGCGGCGGCACGGCGGCCAGCAGGCCGGCCGTCGTGGCGCTCATCCCCAGCCCGTCCCGGACCGGGTCGAGCAGCGCGCCCAGGCTGGTGACCACCGGACGCAGGTTGACCGCGGCGGCGGCCACGGCGACGGCGAGCAGGACGGCGGCGGCGTCGCGGACGGGCGTCTTCGCCCGGGCCCCGGCGGGGGTTCCGGTGGGAGGCGCGGGGACGGGTGGGCGGCTCTCGGTTCCGGTCGCGGAGGGGTCTGCTGCGGTAGGCATGGCGTAATCATAGAATCATGGGATGACTTAGCGCACGCCGGTATCCTGATGACGTAGACCACAGAAGAAAGCGAGCAGGACCTTGGCGCTGTCGGCCACTCGCCGCACCCCGCTCTCCGACCAGGTGATCGCCCAGCTGCGGGCGCAGATCACCTCCGGCGAGTGGCCGGTGGGATCCCGCATCCCCACCGAAGCCGAGCTCGTCGACCAGCTCGGCGTCGCCCGCAACACCGTCCGCGAAGCCGTCCGCGCCCTCGCGCACAACGGGCTGCTCGACATCCGCCAGGGCTCCGGCACCTACGTCCTCGCCACCAGCGAGCTCGCCGGCGTCCTGCACCGCCGCTTCGCCGACGCCGACCAGGACCAGGTCGCCGAACTGCGCGCCACCCTGGAGACCTCCGCCGCCGGCTTCGCCGCCCTCCGCCGCACCGGCCGCGACCTCGAACTCCTCGACGCCGCCCTGGCCCGCCGCGACGCCGCCTGGCACGCCGGCGTCCCCGAGGACTTCATCCAGGCCGACGCCGCCTTCCACCAGGCCGTGGTCGCCGCCGCCCACAACGACGTCCTCGCCGCCGTCTACGCCGACCTCGGCGAGGTCCTGCGCGCCCACCTCCGCCACGACGTCGGCCCCGACCTGCTCCCCCACCGCTGGGTCCCGCACACCGCCATCCTCGACGCCGTCCGCGCCGGCGACCCCGACCGGGCCGCCGACGAGGCCGGCCGCGCCATCGGCTTCTGCAAGAAGAACCCCTGACGAAGGCCCCGTCCGGGGCCCGGGGAACCGCGGCCGGGGAGGGACGGCGGCCCGGGACGCGAACGGGCGCGGCCGTCCGGAGGACGGCCGCGCCCGTCGGCGGGGCGGCGCGGGGCGGAGCGCTCAGGCGCCGATCGCGTGCAGCCCGCCGTCCACGTGCACGATCTCGCCGGTGGTCTTCGGGAACCAGTCGCTGAGCAGCGCGACGACGCCGCGGCCGGCCGGCTCCGGGTCGCTGAGGTCCCACTTGAGCGGGGAGCGGGTGTCCCAGGTCGCGGCGAGGTCCGGGAAGCCGGGGATCGACTTCGCGGCCATCGACCCGATCGGGCCGGCCGAGACCAGGTTGCAGCGGATGTCGCGGGCGCCGAGGTAGCGGGCCAGGTACCGGTTGGTCGACTCCAGGGCGGCCTTCGCCGGGCCCATCCAGTCGTACTGCGGCCAGGCGAACTGCGCGTCGAAGGTCAGGCCGACCACCGAGCCGCCGTCCTGCATGAGCGGGAGCAGCGCGGTGGTGAGCGACTTGAACGAGTACGCGGAGACGTGCATCGCGGTGGCGACGGACTCCCACGGGGTTTCGAGGAAGTTGCCGCCGAGGGCGTCCTGCGGCGCGAAGCCGATGGAGTGGACGATGCCGTCGAGGGTGGGCAGGTGCTCGCGGACCTTGTCGGCGATGCCGGCCAGCTGCTCCGCGCTGGAGACGTCGAGCTCCAGGACCTGGACGGGCTTGGGGAGCTTCTTGGCGATGCGCTCGGTGAGGCTGGGGCGCGGGAAGGCGGTGAGGATGATCTCCGCGCCCTGCTCCTGGGCCAGCTTGGCGGTGTGGAACGCGATGGAGGACTCCATCAGCACACCGGTGATCAGGATGCGCTTGCCTTCGAGAATTCCAGTCATGGTCAGTGACCCATGCCCAATCCGCCGTCCACGGGAATGACGGCTCCGGTGATGTACGCGGCCTCGTCGGAGGCCAGGAACCGCACGGCCGAGGCGATCTCGGCGGGGGCGGCGTAGCGGTTCAGCGGGACGCCGGAGACGATCTCCTTGCGTCGCTCCTCGCTGAGCACGGCGGTCATGTCGGTGTCCACGAAGCCGGGCGCCACCACGTTGACGGTGATGCTGCGCGAGCCGAGTTCGCGGGCGAGCGAGCGGGCGAAGCCGACCAGGCCGGCCTTGGAGGCGGCGTAGTTGACCTGTCCGGCGGAGCCGCTGAGGCCGACCACGGAGGAGATCAGGACGACCCGGCCCTTGCGGGCGCGGAGCATCTTGGCGGCGGCGCGCTTCACGACCCGGAAGGTGCCGGTGAGGTTGGTGTCCAGGACGGAGGTGAACTCGTCCTCGGACATGCGCAGCAGCAGGGTGTCCTTGGTGATGCCGGCGTTGGCGACCAGCACCTCGACCGGGCCGTGGGCGGCCTCGATCTCGGTGAAGGCGGCGTCGACCTGCTCCGTGTCGGTGATGTCGGCGCGGACGGCGAGGACGCCGTACTTGGCGAGTTCCTCCGGGACCTCGCCGTTGCGGCTGGTGATGGCGACCTTGTCGCCCGCCTCGGCGAAGCTCTGGGCGATGGCCAGGCCGATGCCCCGGTTACCTCCGGTGACCAGTACCGAGCGGCTCAAGGTTCCACCTTTCTGTCGTTGTGCGCGCGCAGCCGCGCCCGCAGTCCACCAGCGACGCTATCGGTAGGGTGCGAGCCGGGGCGAAGCGGCCTCCGACAGGGGCGTCCGGCGAGTTCTGTCGCCTTCCCACAACGGGGGCGTTCCCAGGGGGGCGGGGAACGCCGCGCCGTCGGCGGGCGTTGCCCCGGAGGTGTTCCGGAGAGTCCGGGGCGCCGATTCGAGGCGAGCCGATCGGAGCGGACGCGATGAGTGGTGCACACCCGGGCCTGAGGGCCCGTCGACGGCTGGCGGCCGCGGCGGCGCTGGTGCTGGCGGGCGCGGCGGCGTGGGCGCTGCGCGAGGTGCCGGCCCAGTTCGGGCGCCGGCCGGACGCGTCGGACCCGCGGCTGCGGGCGTCCCCGCAGTACCGGGACGGGGTGTTCCACAACGCGCCGTCCGAGGTGTCGGCGGGGGCTCCCGGCCGGCCGGACGGCGCGACGCTGCGCCGGATGCTGTTCGAGAAGGAGGGCCGGGTGCCGGCCGGGCCGGTGCCGCTGGCGGTGCCCGAGGTGGCGGGCGAGGCGTCCCGGGGCGTCGCGGTGACCTGGTTCGGGCACGCCTCGGCGCTGCTGGAGCTGGACGGCTGCCGGGTGCTGGTGGACCCGATCTGGTCGGAGCGCTGCTCGCCCTCGCAGCTGACGGGTCCGAAGCGGCTGCACCCGGTGCCGGTGGAGCTGGCCGAGCTGCCCCAGGTCGACGCGGTGCTGATCTCGCACGACCACTACGACCACCTGGACATGGCGACGGTGCGCCGGCTGGTGGAGCTGCAGTCGGCGCCGTTCGCGGTGCCGCTGGGCATCGGCGGGCACCTGCGCCGCTGGGGCGTGCCGGAGCACCGGATCATCGAGCTGGACTGGGACGAGACGTGCACGCTCGGCGAGTTGACGCTGACGCTGACCGCCGCGCACCACTTCTCCGGCCGCAGCCTGGCCCGGAACACCACGCTGTGGGGTTCCTGGGTGGTGGCCGGCCCGGAGCGGAAGGTGTTCTTCACCGGTGACTCGGGCTACTTCGAGGGCTTCGCCCGGATCGGCGAGCAGCACGGCCCGTTCGACGCGGCGCTGATGGCGATCGGCGCGTACGACGCGGCCTGGGCGGACATCCACCTGAACCCGGAGGAGGCGGTGCGGGCGCACCTGGAGCTGCGCGGCGGGCTGCTGCTGCCGATCCACTGGTGCACCTTCAACCTGGCGCCGCACCGCTGGGCGGAGCCGGTGGAGCGGCTGCTGGCGGAGGCGAAGCAGCAGGGCGTGCCGGTGGCGGTGCCGCGTCCGGGGCAGCGGGTGGAGACCGCCAACCCGCCGGAGCCGGACGGCTGGTGGGAGGTCCTCGGGTGACCGTCGGCTGACGGGGCGTCAGTGCGGCGCGGTGGATATTTGCTGGCCGAACGCCGTGCGGGCGGGGATGATGCGAGCGGGTGCGCCCTCGGCCGGGGGCGGCCCGACGCGTCGTGACCCTCGACGTGACCCTCGACCCAGGGAGCCCGATGCCCCCCTCCGCGCTGGACCCTCAGTTCCTCTCCTACCCGTTGCGCCCGCTGGCGGACGCGGCCCTGTCGCGGGCCCGGCGGCTGGGCGTCTCGCACGCCGACTTCCGCCTGGAGCGGGTCCGTTCGGCGTCCTGGCGGCTGCGGGACGCCCGGCCGGCCGGCTCGTCGGACACGGTGCAGCTGGGCTTCGCCGTCCGCGTCCTGCTGGACGGCGCCTGGGGGTTCGCGGCGGGGGTCGACCTGACGCCGGCGGCGGCCGAGGCGGTGGCCGAGCAGGCGGTGGCGGTGGCCCGGCTGTCGGGCGGGATCAGCCGCGCGGCGGGCTCGGACGAGCGGGTGGAGCTGGCCCCCGAGCCGGTGTACCCGGCCGCCGAGTGGGTCTCCGCGTACGAGGTGAACCCGTTCGACGTGCCGGACGCGGAGAAGACCGGCCTGCTGGCCGACTGGTCGTCCCGGCTGCTGGCCGCCGACGGCGTGTCGCACGTGTCGGCGGCGGTGCTGACGGTGCAGGAGAACAAGTTCTACGCGGACACCGCGGGCACCGTGACCACCCAGCAGCGGGTGCGGCTGCACCCCTGGCTGGAGGCCACCAGCGTGGACGAGCGGACGGGCGCGTTCGACTCGATGCGCACCATCGCGCCGCCGGCCGGCCGCGGCTGGGAGTACCTGCGCGGCACGGGCTGGGACTGGGACGCCGAACTGGCCGAGCTGCCCGAGCTGCTGGCGCAGAAGATGCGGGCGCCGAGCGTCGCCGCGGGCCGCTACGACCTGGTGGTCGACCCGTCCAACCTGTGGCTGACCATCCACGAGTCGATCGGCCACGCCACCGAGCTGGACCGCGCGCTGGGCTACGAGGCGGCCTACGCGGGCACCTCGTTCGCCACCTTCGACCGGCTGGGCAGCCTGAGGTACGGCTCGGAGCTGATGCACGTCACGGGCGACCGGACGGCCGAGCACGGCCTGGCCACCATCGGCTACGACGACGAGGGCGTGGCCACCCAGTCCTGGGACCTGATCCGCGACGGCGTCCTGGTCGGGTACCAACTCGACCGCCCGATGGCCCAGTTGAAGGGCTTCGGCCGTTCCAACGGCTGCGCCTACGCGGACTCCCCGGCGCACGTGCCGGTGCAGCGGATGGCCAACGTCTCGCTCCGCCCGGCCGCCGGCGGACCGGACACCGCGGGCCTGGTCTCCCAGGTGGAGAACGGGCTGTACATCGTCGGCGACCGCTCCTGGTCGATCGACATGCAGCGGTACAACTTCCAGTTCACCGGCCAGCGCGCCTACGCCATCCGCAACGGCGAACTCGCGGGCCAGGTCAAGGACTTCGCCTACCAGGCCACCACCACCGACTTCTGGGGCTCGATGAGCGCCGTCGGCGGCCCGCAGACGTACGTGCTCGGCGGGGCCTTCAACTGCGGCAAGGCCCAGCCGGGCCAGGTCGCCGCGGTCAGCCACGGCTGCCCGTCCGCGCTGTTCCGCCAGGTCAACGTCCTCAACACCCAGCAGGAGGCGGGTCACTGATGTCCCTCACGCACCCCCACGAGCTGGTGGAACGCGCCCTCGAACTCTCCCGCGCCGACGGCTGCGTGGTGATCGCCGACGAGGAGTCCGCCGCCAACCTGCGCTGGGCCGGCAACGGCCTGACCACCAACGGGGTCAGCCGCGGCCGCCGGCTCACCGTGGTCTCCACCGTGGCCGGCGCCACCGGCACCGCCTCCGGCGTGGTCGCCCAGGAGGCCGTCACGCTCGACGAGGTCGAGCGGCTGGTGCGCGCCGCCGAGGCCGCCGCCCGGGCCGCCGAGCCCGCCGAGGACGCCCAGCCGCTGATCGGGGGCCGGGCGGCCGACCCGCGCTTCACCGAGGCCCCGGAGACCACCGACATCGGCGTGTTCACCGCCTTCGCCCCGGCCCTCGGCGAGGCCTTCGCCCGGGCCCGCGCGTGCGGCGAGCTGCTGTACGGCTTCGCCCGGCACGAGCGCACCACCTCCTACCTGGGCAGCTCCACCGGCCTGCGGCTGCGGCACGACCAGCCCACCGGCACCGTCGAGCTGAACGCCAAGACCGCCGACCTGTCCGGCTCCGCCTGGGCCGGCGCCGCGACCCGGGACTTCACCGACGTCGACGTCACCGCCCTGCACGCCGACCTGAGCCGCCGCCTCGGCTGGGGCCGCAAGCGGATCGACCTGCCGGCCGGCCGGTACGAGACGCTGCTGCCGCCCTCGGCCGTCGCCGACCTGATGGTCTACCTCTCGTGGTCGGCCGGCGCGCGGGACGCGGTGGAGGGCCGCTCGGTCTTCTCCAGGACGGGAGGGGGCACCCGGATCGGCGAGCGGCTCAGCCCGCTGCCGCTGACCCTGCGCTCCGACCCGGCCGAGCCCGGCCTGCAGGCCGCGCCGTTCGTCCTGGCGCACTCCTCCGGCGAGAACGACTCGGTGTTCGACAACGGCTCCCCGCTGGCCGCCACCGACTGGCTGCGCGACGGCCGGCTCGCCCACCTGCTGACCACCCGGCACTCGGCGGCCCTGGCCGGCCTGCCGCTCACCCCGCCGGTCGACAACCTGGTGCTGGAGACCTCCGCCCCGGGCGCGCCGACGCTGGAGGAGATGGTCGCCCGCACCGAACGCGGCCTGCTGCTCACCTGCCTCTGGTACATCCGCGAGGTCGACCCGGCCACCCTGCTGCTCACCGGCCTCACCCGGGACGGCGTCTACCTGGTCGAGAACGGCGAGGTGGTCGGTGCCGTCAACAACTTCCGCTTCAACGAGTCCCCGGTCGACCTGCTCAGCCGGATCACCGAAGTGGGCCGCACCGAGCGCTGCCTGCCCCGTGAGTGGGGCGACTGGTTCACCCGGGCGGCGATGCCGCCGGTCCGGGTGCCGGACTTCAACATGAGCTCGGTCAGTCAGGCCTCCTGACCGGCCGGAGACCCCTGGGGGGACCCCGATGGACGAGAAACGCACCGTCAGGACGTCGAAGCTGCTCTCCCGCGTCCTGCGCCACGACCCGGGCGCCGTCGGGGTCACCCTGGACGGGGCGGGCTGGGTGGAGGTCGACGCCCTGCTCGCCGCCCTGGCCCGGCACGGCCGCCCGCTGAGCCGCGCCGAGCTGGACCACGTCGTGGCGACCAACAACAAGCGCCGCTTCGCCTACTCCGAGGACGGCCGCTCGATCCGCGCCAGCCAGGGCCACACGGTCGAGGTCGACCTCGGCCTGCCCGCCACCACCCCGCCCGACGTGCTCTTCCACGGCACCGCCGAGCGGACGCTGCGGTACGTCCTGGCCGAGGGCCTGCGCCCGATGAGCCGGCGTGACGTGCACCTCTCCGCCGACACCGAGACGGCCGTCAGGGTCGGCTCCCGGCACGGCCGCCCGGTCGTGCTCGCGGTCGACGCGGCGGCGATGGCCCGGGACGGGCACGAGTTCCGGGTGTCCGCGAACGGCGTCTGGCTCACTGACGCCGTCCCCGTCGAGTACCTGCGCCGCACGCCCTGAACGCCCGCCGCGCGCCGACCGGACCCGGGTGGGTCCGATCGGCGTCAGCGGGGTTACCGTGGTCGACCGTGGGGGCCGCGAACCGACCCGAGGATTGGATGGGGACGACATGCCCAAGAACGCGGACGACGGCCAGGTCTTCCGGATCACCGGGGCCCGCAGCAGCCTGACCGAGGACGTCCGGGGGCGCCAGCGCCGGTACGTCGTCTCGATGCTGGTCCGCACCGCCTGCGTGCTGCTCGCGGTGATCCTCTGGGACGTCCAGCGCTGGCTCGCCTTCGCGGCGCTGGCCGGCGGCATCCTGCTGCCCTACTTCGCCGTGCTGATCGCCAACGCGGGCCGCGAGCGCGCCCCCGGCCTGCCCTCGACCTTCGCCTTCGCGCCGGACACCCCGCTGATGCTCGGCCCGGGCGGCAAGGGCGGCGGCGGCGCGGCCGCCGCCGGGGCCGGGACCACCGCGAACGGCGAGAACCGGCCACAGAGCTGAGAATCCCTCAACCCTCGCGCCCGGTATGTCCGTTCATACGGTGGTATGACCGTCGGAAAGCTCAGACGATCCTCAAATTCATCACCGGACAGGCCCACCCAGGCCCCCTCCGCCGTGCCATACTTCCTTAGCGCTCCGCATCCCCCGTCGGAGCGACAGACCGACGCCGGGCAGCTCCCCCCGTGGCTGCCCGGCGTCGTCATGCCCGGGCATAGGATCGGTCCCCATGGACACCGCGCACCCCCTCTTCGGCACCCCCTCCGGCCCCGGCGGCCCCGCCGGCCCCCCGAAGTGCTCCGCCAAGGGCTGCCGCGAGCTCGCCGCCTGGTCCCTGCTGTGGAACAACCCCAAGCTGCACACCCCCGAGCGCCGCAAGACCTGGCTCGCCTGCGACGCCCACCGCGACGGCCTCAGCCAGTTCCTCGCCGTCCGCGGCTTCCTCAAGGAGACCGAACCCTTCCCCGGGCCCGTCCCGGAGTAACGCCGGACGCCGCCCCGCCCGCGCAGTAGCGTCGGTCCCGAGCGATCGGCACGAGACACCGCTGGGGGGGCAGCCATGACGAGCACACCGAGGGGGATGTCCCGCGCCGAGGCCCTGCGGCGGCGCGGCGCGGCGCGGTTCGTCGGGCGCCGCGCGGAGGTCTCCCGGTTCGTCGAGGCCCTGGAGCGCGGCCCCGACCCGGACGGGGACTTCCTGTTCCACGTCCGCGGCGTCGGCGGGATCGGCAAGTCCACCCTGCTCGCCCAGTGGCGGCAGGCCGCCCACCGGCTCGGCGCCCGGACCGCCCTGATCGACGAGAACGACGTCCAGGGCGTCGACACCGCGCTCGCCGCCCTCGCCGCCCGGCTCGACGGACCGGGCGCCCCGTTCCGGGAGTTCGAGCGGGCGCTGGAACAGCACCGCCGGGCCCGGGACGCCTTCGCCGCCCCCGAGGTCCCCGCCCAGGGCGCCGACCGGCTGTTCGGCGCGATGCGCCGCCGACCGGGCGGCGAGAGCGAACTCGCCGCCCTCGGCCGGGCCTTCGTCACCGGCCTCGGCCGCCTGGGCGAACAGCGGACCGCCCCCTGGACCGTGCTCCTCCTGGACACCTGGGAGATCACCGGCCGGCACCTCGACGGCTGGCTGCGCGACCTGCTCACCGGCGCCCACGGCGACCTCCCGCTCGACGTGGTCGTCGTGCTGGCCGGCCGCGACGAGCTCGCCGAACGCGACTGGACCGAGCTGCGCCCCGCCGTGGTGGACCTCCCGCTCGACGCCTTCACCGAGCAGGAGGCCCGCGACCTGCTGGCGAGCCGCGACGTGCACGCCGACGCCGTGGACGCCATCGTCCGGATGTCCCTCGGCCTGCCGCTGCTGCTCGCCCTGCTGGC
Source organism: Kitasatospora sp. NPDC015121 (assembly GCF_055562955.1). Taxonomy (NCBI): domain Bacteria; kingdom Bacillati; phylum Actinomycetota; class Actinomycetes; order Kitasatosporales; family Streptomycetaceae; genus Kitasatospora; species Kitasatospora sp. NPDC015121. The sequence continues at coordinate 281,355 of NZ_JBVHEH010000011.1, read as the reverse complement.
CGGCACCCGGCCCGACTCCGCCGAGGACGTCGCCGACGCCGGGACGGACGCCGTCGACGAGGCCGTCCGGCGCTTCCTGCGCTGGATCCCCGAACCCGAGCTGCGCGAGACCGTCCTCGCCGCCGCCCTGCCGCCCCGGCTCGACCCCGAGCTGTTCCGGCTCGCCGTCGGCGACCCGTCCGCCACCGGCTGGGACTGGCTGCTCGACCAGCCCTTCGTCACCAACCGCCAGTACCACGCGGTCGTCCGCGCCAGCCTGCTGCGCCACCGCCGCGACCACTCCCCCCGCGAGTGGCGGGCCGGCCACGCCAGGCTGGCCCGGCACCACGCCGAGGCCCGCGAGGCCCGCGAGGCCGAACTCCCCGCCGACGGCTGGAGCGGCGACGCCCCGCGCCGCCGCCACCTGCTCGACGAGACCTACCACCTGCTCTGCCTCGACCCCGCCGACCACCTCCCCGCCGCGCTCGACCACCTCGCCGAGGCGGTCGGCCGCCACCCCGACACCCTCCCGTCCTGGACCCGCGTCCTCGACCTGGCCGCGCACGGCACCGACGACCCCGGCCTGCTGCACTGGGCCACCCTGCTGCGCTCCGTCGCCGACGACCCGGCCGCCGCCACCACCCTCCTCACCGCGCTGTCCGCCCCCGGCCTGCCGTCCTACGTCCGGGGCCAGGCCCTGACCTGGCTGGGCGCACGGGAGCACGACCTGCTCGACGACCCGCACGAGGCGCTGGCCCTGCTCGACCGGGCGGTGCTGCTCGCCCCCCGCTCGGCGCAGGCCTGGTTCCAACGGGCCCGGGTGCACGGCAGGCTCGACCGGCCCGAGCGGCAGCTGTCCGACCTGGACGCGTCGATCGCCCTCGACCCGTCCGCCTCCGAGGCCGTCCTGCACCGCGCGCTGTGCCACGCCCTGGCGGGTCGGCCGGCCCCGGCGGCGGCCGACTGCGGCACGGCGCACGTGCTCGACCCGGACGACTGGCGGCCGCTGGCCCTGCGGGGCGACGTCCGGCGGCAGCAGGGCCGGCTGCCCGAGGCCCTCGCGGACCTCTCCACGGCGCTCGCCCTCGATCCGGAGCAGGGGACGACCCACTTCTTCCGGGCGATGACGCACCGTGACGCGAACCGGCTGCCCGAAGCCCTGGCCGACTTCGCGGCGGGGCACGACCTGGACCCCCACCACGTCGAGGCCCGCTACGAGCACGCCGGGACGCTCCGCCTGGCCGGACGTCCGGACGAGGCGGTGGCGCAGTACACCGCCGCCCTGGACGTCGAACCCGGGAACACCACCGTGCTGACCGGCCGCGGCGCGGCCCACCGGGAGGCGGGACGGCTGGAGCGGGCCCTGGCCGACCTCGACGCCGCCCTCGCCCTCGACCCCGACGAGGCGTGGCCGCAGTACGAACGCGGCGAGACCCTCCGCCTGGCCGGACGGCCCGACGAGGCCGCGGCCGCCTACACCGCCGTCCTGGACGCCGACCCCCGCTCCCCCCTCGCACTGGCCGGCCGCGGCGCGGCCCACCGGCAGGCGGGACGGTGGGACGAGTCGATCGCCGATCTGGACGCCGCGCTGCGCCTCGTCCCCGGTGACAGCTGGGCGCTGACCGAACGCGCCACCACCCGCACCGAGGCCGGTCACCTCACCGGGGCGATCACCGACTACACCGAAGCCCTCTCCCCGGACCCGGCCTCCGTCCCGGCGCTCGCCGGGCGCGGCAAGGCGCACCGGCTGCTGGGCGACCCGGAGCGGGCCCTGGCCGACCTCGACGCCGCGCTCGCCCTCGACCCCGACCACGCCTGGACGCTGTACGAACGGCACCTCGCCCACCAGCTCGCCGACCGCCCCGACCGGTCCCTCCACGACCTCGACCGGGTCCTCGCCCTCGACCCCGGCCACCTGGCGGCCCGCTACGACCGGGCCCGCCTGCACCGGCTCGCCGACCGCCCGGACGCGGCCCTCGCCGACCTCGACCCGCTCCTCGCCGCCGATCCGGCGCACACCGCCGCCCGCGGCGAGCGGGTCACGGCGCACCTCCTCACCGGTCGGCCGGACCTCGCGCTGGCCGACCTGGACGTGCTGCTGGCCGCCGACCCGACCGACGTCGAGGCCCTCCGGGCCCGCGGCCTGACCCACCTGCTGGCCGGCCGGCCGGACGACGCCTCGGCCGGTTTCGACGCCGCGCTCGCCGTCGCCCCCGCCGACTCCGAGTCCCTGCGCTACCGGGCGCTGACCGCCCAGCTGGCCGGCCGCCCGGACGACGCCGTGGCCGATCTGCGCACGGCCGTCGGCGCCGATCCGTCGAACCTCGCCGCCCGCGTCGACCTGGTCGCGTTCCTCCGCCTCCGGGGCGACCCGGCGGCGGCCCGGGCGGCCCTGCGGGAGGCCGCCGCCCTGGATCCGACCGACGTCGACCTGCTGCTGGGGGAGGCCGTCCAGCAGCTGTACGAGGTCGGCTGGCCGGGGGCCGCGGCCGCCTGGGAGGCGTTCACGGCGGCCCTCGCGGCCGAGGAGCCGCCGGACCGGGTCACCCGGGCGTTCCGGACCCTGCTGCTCGGCCTCCTGACCACGGAGGCCGAGGTCGCTCCCCTGGTGGCCGGCCTCCGCGCCGACGGGGGTGCCGGGCTGTTCCTCGTCCTGCTCCGCCCGCACCTGGCGGAGCTCGCCGCCCTCGACTGGCCGGTGGCCCCCCGGGTCGCGGCCGCCCTCGCGCTGTTCCCCTGACGGGCCGGGCTCAGCCGCCGATCGCCGACATCGGCCGCTCCGGCTGGTGGAACTCCGGCTGGTCGATGCCCGCGCCGGCCTTCTTGCCCCACATCGCCGCCCGCCACAGCTCGGCCAGCTCGGCGTCGCTCGCGCCGGAGCGCAGGGCGCCGCGCAGGTCGGTCTCGCCGGTGGCGAACAGGCAGTTGCGGACCTGCCCGTCGGCGGTGAGCCGGGTGCGGTCGCAGGCGCGGCAGAACGGCCGGGTGACCGAGGCGATGACGCCGACGGTCGCGGGTCCGCCGTCGACCAGCCAGCGTTCGGCGGGGGCGGCGCCCCGGGCGGCGGACGGTTCCGGGGTCAGCTCGAAGCGGGTGCGCAGCAGTGCGAGGATCTCCTCGGCGGTGACCATCCGGCTCCGGTCCCAGCCGTGCTGCGCGTCCAGCGGCATCTGTTCGATGAAGCGCAGCTGGTAGCGGTGTTCGATCGCCCAGGCCAGCAGGTCGGCGGCCTCGTGGTCGTTGACGCCGCGCATCAGGACCGCGTTGAGCTTGACCGGCCGCAGGCCGGCGGCTTCGGCGGCGGCGAGGCCGTCGAGGACGTCCTGGTGCCGGCGGCGGCGGGTGAGGCGGGCGAAGGTGTCGGGGTCGAGGGTGTCGAGCGAGACGTTGACCCGGTCGACGCCGGCGTCGCGCAGCGCGGGCGCGATCCGGGCGAGGCCGATGCCGTTGGTGGTGAGCGAGACCTCCGGCCGGGGGTCGAGCGCGGCGCAGGCCGCGATGATGCCGACCAGTCCGGGCCGGAGCAGCGGTTCGCCGCCGGTGAAGCGGACCTCGCGGACGCCGAGCGTGCCGACGGCGAGGGCGACCAGGCGGACGATCTCCTCGTCGGTGAGCAGGTCGGGCTTGCCGAGCCAGTCGAGGCCCTCTTCGGGCATGCAGTAGGTGCAGCGCAGGTTGCACCGGTCGGTGAGCGAGACCCGCAGGTCGACCGCCTGCCGGCCGTAGGTGTCGAGGAGCATCCGGCGCCCGCCTCCCTGGAGGTCGAAGAAAACAGAACCGGCCCGGCCACCGTACGGCGGCCGGGCCAGCTTAGCGCCGCCCCCGGACGGATCCGGGGCGCGGACCGGTCGGCGGGCGGCTCAGTGCGCGCCCAGGCCGGTGAGCGAGCGGACCTCGAGTTCGGCGTACTTCGCCGGGTCGGCCTTGTCCCGGGCGAGGTAGGTGCCGATCACGCCGGCCAGGAAGCCGACCGGGATGGAGACCAGGCCGGGGTTCTCCAGCGGGAACCAGGAGAAGTCGCTGTGCGGGAAGAGCGAGGTCTTGGAGTTGCCGGAGACCACCGGCGAGAAGACCACCAGGGCGACCGAGGTGACCAGGCCCGCGTAGGTGGAGGCGACCGCGCCGGTGGTGTTGAACCGCTTCCAGAACAGCGAGTACAGCAGGGTGGGCAGGTTGGCGGAGGCGGCGACGGCGAAGGCCAGCGCGACCAGCGCGGCGGCGTTCAGCTTGTCGGCGAAGATCGACAGCAGGATGGCGACCGCGCCGATCGCGACGGCGGCGAGCTTGGCGCTGGCCACCTCCTCCTTCTCGGTGGCCTTGCCGCGCCGGATCACGTTCGCGTACAGGTCGTGGGCGAAGGAGGACGAGGAGGCCAGGGTGAGTCCGGCGACCACGGCCAGGATGGTGGCGAAGGCGACCGCGGAGATCACCGCGAGCAGCACCGCGCCGCCGGTGGTGCCGGCGCCGCCGCCGAGGTGCTCGGCGAGCAGGGGAGCGGCGGTGTTGCCGGACTTGTCGGCGGCGAGCGCCTTGCGGCCGACCAGGGCGGCGGCGCCGAAGCCGAGGGCGAGGGTCATCAGGTAGAAGACGCCGATGATGCCGATCGACCAGAGCACCGACTTCCGGGCGGTGCGCGCGGTGGGCACGGTGTAGAAGCGCACCAGGATGTGCGGCAGCGCGGCGGTGCCGAGCACCAGGGCGATGCCGAGGCTGAGGAAGTTGAGCTTGGTGGTGCCGCTGACGCCGTACTTGAGGCCCGGTTGCAGGAACTTGTCGCCGCTGCCGCTGGCCTTGGCGGCGGCGCCGAGCAGTTCGGACAGGTTGAAGTGGAACTTGGCGAGCACCAGGACGGTCATCAGCCCGGCGCCGGCGATCAGCAGCACGGCCTTGATGATCTGCACCCAGGTGGTGCCCTTCATGCCGCCGACGACGACGTACAGCACCATCAGCGCGCCGACCGCGATGATGGTCCAGCGCTTGGCGGCGTCGCTCTGCGCGCCGAGCAGCAGCGCGACCAGCGAGCCGGCGCCGACCATCTGCGCCAGCAGGTAGAAGATCGACACCACGATGGTGGAGATGCCGGCCGCGGTGCGGACCGGGCGCTGGCGCATCCGGAAGGCCAGCACGTCGGCCATGGTGTAGCGGCCGGAGTTGCGCAGCGGTTCGGCGACCAGCAGCAGGGCGACCAGCCAGGCGACCAGGAAGCCGATGGAGTAGAGGAAGCCGTCGTAGCCGGTGAGCGCGATGGCGCCGGTGATGCCGAGGAAGGACGCGGCGGACATGTAGTCGCCGGAGATCGCCAGGCCGTTCTGGAAGCCGGTGAAGCTCCGGCCGCCGGCGTAGAAGTCGGAGGCGTCCCGGGTGCTGCGGCCGGCCCACAGGGTGATGCCGAGGGTGGTCAGGACGAACACCCCGAACAGCGACATGATCAGGGTGCGGTGGTCGCTCGCGGAGGTGGCCAGCTGGGTCATTCGGCGGCCTCCTCGGCCACGGCGGTGTGGTCGGCGGCCTGCGCGGGCAGCGTGGCGTCGGCGCGGCCGCGGATGACGGCGGCGCGCGGGTCGAGCTGCCGGTCGGCGAACCGGGCGTACCAGGCGGCGATGGCGAAGGTGCTGACGAACTGCAGGATGCCGAGCACCAGCGCGAGGTTGACGTTGCCGACGACCTTGGTGCTCATGAAGCCGGGGGCGTAGCAGCTGAGCAGGACGTACAGCAGGTACCAGAGGACGAATCCGGCCGTGACCGGGAATGCGAAGTTCCGGAAGGAGCTGCGGAGTTGCCGGAACTCCTGGGATTCCTCGATACGTTGGAACGATTCGGGGACTGGCTCGGGCGGGGGTGCCACGCGGGGTCTCCTGACGTCTTCGGTGCGACGGACGATCAGATGGACGTGAGTGACGTCACATTGGGTGCGCTGCATGGTAGATCGAGGAGCGGGTGCCGAGAAGCTCCCCCACGCGATGTGGCCGAAAAGTGACCGGAACACGCCACCGGGGCGGCCGCTTTGCGGCCACCCCGGTGCGATGATCATTCAATTATCCCTGCTCATGGGGCGGTTGGCGGCCCCGCGGGCCTCCGGTCAGAACGCGATCCGCACCTTCAGCGCCGTCCGCTCGTCCATCGCCCGGTAGCCCTCCGGCACCCCGTCCAGGCCCACCGTCCGGTCGAACACCGCACCCGGGTCGATCGCGCCGGAGAGCACGTCGGGCAGCAGCTCGGGGATGTACGCCCGGGCCGGGGCGACGCCGCCGACCAGCCGCACGTTCCGGTCGAACATCCGGCCGATGTCCACGCCCGCGCTGCCGCCGTGCGGCACGCCCACGTAGCCGACCGCGCCGCCGTCCCTGGCGATCGCGATCGCGGTGCGCATCGACTCCTCGGTGCCGACCGCCTCCAGCACCGCGTGCGCGCCCCGGCCGCCGGTCAGCTCGCGGACCGCCTCGACGGCCGCCTCGCCGCGCTCGGGCACCACGTCGGTGGCGCCGAACGAGCGGGCGATCGCGGTACGGCCCCCGTGCCGGCCGAGCGCGACGATCCGGCCCGCGCCGAGCCGCCGCGCGGCCAGCACGCCGCACAGCCCGACCGCGCCGTCGCCGACCACCGCGACCGTCGCGCCGGGCCGCACGCCCGCCGAGACCGCCGCGTGGTGCCCGGTCGCCATCACGTCGGACAGCGCCAACAGCCCGGGCAGCAGCTTCTCGTCGCCGGCCGCCTCCTTGGGCAGCTTCACCAGCGTCCCGTCGGCGAACGGCACCCGGACGGCCTCGCCCTGCCCGCCGTCCGACCCCGGGGTGCCCCAGAACCCGCCGTGCGGGCAGGAGGTCTGCAGGCCCTCGCGGCAGTACTCGCACACGCCGTCCGACCAGACGAACGGGGCCACCACCAGGTCGCCGACCGCGAAGCCGCGCACCTCGGCGCCCGCCTCCTCGACGAAGCCGAGGAACTCGTGCCCGATCCGCTGCCCGGGCTTGCGCTTGGCGACGCCCCGGTAGGCCCACAGGTCGCTGCCGCAGATGCAGGCGTTCAGCACCCGCACCACCACGTCGGTGGGGCGCTCGATCCGCGGGTCGGGCACCTCCTCGATCCGGATGTCCTGGGGGCCGTGGATCACGGTGGCGCGCATGAGGGAAGTCCTTCGTCGTACGGGTGCCGCGGGCGTCCGCGCCCGCGCTCCCCACTGTAAGCCGACGTCCGGAACCGGCGGCTCCGCCCGCGCCCCGTGCCGGGCCGCCCGCCGCTCCCCGTAAAGTGGTGCGTTATGTACGCGCCATTCCCGACCTCGCCGCTCCCGGCACCGCGCACCGGCCCCGGCGGGGACGCCGGGCGCGGGTTCGCCGTGGTCGACGTGGAGACCACCGGTCTCGGCCGCTCCGACCGGGTCATCTCGGCGGGCGTCTACCAGCTCGACCCGGACGGCGAGATCACCGACCACTGGTACACCCTGGTGAACCCCGAGCGGGACCCGGGCCCGGTCTGGATCCACGGCCTGACCAGCGAGACCCTGGCGGGCGCGCCGACCTTCCCGGAGGTCGCCGCCGAGTTCGCCGAGCGGCTGCGCGACCGGGTGCTGGTCGCCCACAACGCGCTGTTCGACTGGAACATGATCTCCCGCGAGTTCTCCCGGGCCGGTCTGCGCGCCCCGGTCGAGCAGCGGCTGTGCACCATGGTGCTGGCCCGCGACCTGCGGCTGCCGCTGCCCAACGGCAAGCTCTCCTCGCTGGCCGCGCACTTCGGCGTGCACCAGCGCCGGGCGCACCACGCGCTGGACGACGCCCGGGTGCTCGCCGAGGTGTTCCGGCCCTCGCTGGAGCTGGCCCGCAGCGGCGGCGTCCCGCTGCCGCTGACCGCCTGCGTCGCGGTCACCGACCTGGGCGAGGAGGCCGGTGCGGGACCGGCCGCGGGACCGGCCCGCGGCTCGTGGAGCTCCTCGTACCGCCCCGGCCGCAAACGCCCGGCCTGCCCGTACCCGAACCCGGGCCGCTGGGCGGACGGCTCACCGCTGGTGCAGGGCATGCGGGTGGCGATCACCGGCGACACCGCCACCGACCGCGAGCTGCTGGAGGACCGCGCCACCGAGGCCGGCCTGCACATCGCCTCCTCGGTGAGCCGGCTCACCAGCCTGCTGGTCACCAACGAGCCGACCTCGTGGAGCGGCAAGGCCCGCAAGGCCCGCGAGTACGGCACCCCGGTGGTGGGCGAGGACGCGTTCCTGCAGCTGCTGCGCGAGGTCGCGCCGCACCCCGGTGCCTGAGGGCCCGGTAAGGGGGGTTAGCGTGCCGGGTGTGTACCGATTCCTGCTGTCCGCGCGCTGGGCGGTCCTCCTGCTGGTGGCCGCGGTCCTGGTGCCGACCATGATCAAGCTGGGCTTCTGGCAGTACCACCGGCACGAGGCACGGGTGGCCCGCAACGACCTGGTGGCCCGCAACCTGGGCAGCGCGCCGGTCGCCTTCGACTCGCTCTCCTCCCCCGGCTGGTCCGTCCCGGGCGGTGAGGTGTGGCGCACGGTGACCGCCACCGGCAGCTACGACACCGCGCACGAGGTGGTCGTCCGGGGCCGCACCGAGCCGGGCGGCTCGACCATCGGCTACTTCGTGGTGACCCCGCTGGTGCTCGCCGACGGCAGGGGCTCGGTGCTGGTCAACCGGGGCTGGGTGGAGTCCGCGGCGGACGCCGCCAGCGTCCCGGACGTCCCGGCCCCGCCGTCCGGCGAGGTGACCGTCACCGGTCGGCTGCGCGCCGACGAGACGTACGCCTCGCTGGGCGTGCGGAACCGCGGCGGCCTGCCGGAGCGGATGGTCAAGGTGATCAACACCGCCGAGCAGGCGAAGTACGCGGGCACCACCGTGCTCGGCGGCTACCTGGAGCTGGCCTCCTCGCAGCCCGCCGCCGGCCCCTCCCCCGTGCCGCTGGCCGAGCCGGGCCACTCCGACATCGGCCCGCACATGGCGTACGCGGTCCAGTGGTGGCTGTTCACCGCGCTGATCCCGGTCGGCCTGGTGGTGATGGCCCGCCGCGAGGCCAAGCAGCCCGCCGCCGACCGGGCGCCCTCCGGGGAGCCGGTCGGCGCGGCCGGCTGAGCGGCGCTACCAGCCGAGCGGCGGCGGGTCGAACGACTGCTCGGCCCAGATCGTCTTGCCGCCCCGGGTGTAGCGGCTGCCCCAGCGCTCGGTCAGCTGGGCGACCAGGTACAGGCCGCGGCCGCCCTCGTCGGTGAGCCGGGCCCGGCGCATCCGCGGCTGGGTGGCGCTGGGGTCGGAGACCTCGCAGGTCAGCACCGAGGAGCGGATCAGCCGCACCATCACCGGCCCGCCCGCGTACCGGATCGCGTTGGTGACCAGTTCGCTGAGCACCAGCTCGGTGGTGAACACCAGCTGGTCCAGCCCCCACTCCTCCAGCGTCCGGGTGGCGGCCTCGCGGACCCCGGCGACGGCGGCCGGGTCGGCGTCGATGGTCCAGACGGCGGTGTCGGCGGGCGGCACCGGGTGCAGCCGGGCCAGCAGCAGCGTGACGTCGTCGCTCAGCCCGGCGGTGGACATCTCCGCGACGATCGCCCGGCCGGCCGCGGCCAGGTCGCCGCCGAGGTCGGCCTCGCCGAGCCGGGCGGCGAGCTGGGCCATGCCCTCGTCGAGGTCGCCGCCGTTGCCGCCCTCGATCAGCCCGTCGGTGTACAGCGCCAGCACGCTGCCGCCGCGCAGCGCGCACTCGACGGCCTCGAACGGCAGCCCGCCGACGCCGAGCGGCGGGCCGGGGTTGACCGGCAGGTACTCGACCCGCCCGTCGGGGTGCACCACGGCGGGCGGCGGGTGCCCGGCGCTGGCGGCCTGGCAGATCCCGGAGACCGGGTCGTAGACGGCGTACACGCAGGTCGCCCCGGAGGGGTCGGCGACGCCGCGCTCGCGCTCCTCCTCGCTGCCCTCGACGACCAGCTGGGAGACCAGGTCGTCGAGGTGGACGAGCAGCTCGTCGGGTTCCAGGTCGAGGTCGGCGAGGGTGCGCACGGCGGTGCGCAGCCGGCCCATGGTGGCGCTGGCCTGCAGGCCGTGGCCGACCACGTCGCCGGCCACCAGGGCGACCCGGGCCCCGGAGAGCGGGATCACGTCGAACCAGTCGCCGCCGACGCCGGTCGCGGTGTCGGTGGGCCGGTAGACGCTGGCGGTGGTGGCGGCGGGCACGGCGGTCTCGGCGGGCGGCAGCAGCGAGCGCTGGAGCCCGACGGCGGCCCGGTGCTCGCGGGTGTAGCGGCGGGCGTTGTCCAGGGCGAGCGCGGCCCGGGCGGCGATCTCCCGGAGCAGTTCGAGGTCCTCGCCCTCGTACGGGCCCTGGGCCTCGTCGCGGCGGACGGTGATCCGGCCGAGCGGGCCGCCGCGGGCGTGCAGCGGGGCGCTCATCGCGGGCGGTCCGGTGGTGGCGGCGGCCGGGCGGCCGAGCTGTTCGCGGCCGAGCGGGCCGAGCGGGCGGCCGTCGGGCCCGGGCGGCCCGGCGGTGGCGGTGCGGCGGACGGTGAGCAGGCCGTCGGCGCCGGGGGCGGGTTCGTCGCCGGTGAAGACGGCTTCGGCGATGTCCACCTCGGCGCGGTCGCCGAGGGCGGGCACCAGCACGCCGGCCAGGTCCTCGGCGGTGCCGACCACGGAGAGCGAGCCGCCGACGGCGGCGGTGGCCCGGTGCAGCACGTCGGCGCGCCGCCGGTAGCGGTGCAGCTCGGTGACGTCGCCGAACAGCGCGGCCACGCCGATCAGCGTCCCGTCGGGGGCCTGCAGCCGGAAGGCCTGGATCTCCATCACCACCACGGGCCCGGGGTCGTCCAGGGTCTGGATCGGCAGCTCGGCACGCACCACCGGCTCCCCGGTGGCGATCACGCTCCGCAGCACCTCCTCGGCGGCGGCGGCGTCCTGCGGCTGCAGGAAGTCGCCGAGCCGGTGCCCGCCCAGGTCGGCGGGCAGGCCGGTGTACGGGAGCAGGTGGGTGTTGGTGCGCAGCAGCCGCAGGTCGGTGTCGAAGAAGGCCAGGCCGATCCGGTCCTGCAGGAACAGCTCGCGGGTGAACGCCTCGTCCTGGCGCCGCCGGGCGACGGTGCCGGCCGGGGTGGCCAGCACCAGGGCGCGGACCTCGCCGTGCTCGCCGGAGAGCGGCAGCACCTGGTAGGAGACCTCCAGCGGGGTGCCGTCGCCGGTGCGCAGGCGCACCCCGCCGGCCCGCCGGCCGAGCGCGCGGGCGTCGGCCGCGCGGTCGGCCAGCAGTTCGCGGGCGGGTCGGCCGGCGACCTGGTCGGCCGACAGGCCGAGCAGCTGCTCGGCGGCGGTGGTCCAGCCCACGACGCGTCCGTCGCCGTCGACCAGGGCCGCCGCGACGCCGTCGATGTTCGGCAACCGCCGACTGTCCATGCGCTGCACCTCGGGTGGGTGGTCCGGTCCCCCCATCTTCGGACGGTTCCGGGCCGCGCGCCATCGACACCCGGTCGGCGCACACCCATTGACGCCCTGTAATGGTCTAGTCCACATTGGCCGTGCACATGACCTGAACCGCTCTCTTCCCCCACTCCGGAGCGACCTCATGCCCCACCGCACCCACCGCGGCGCCGCCGCGGCCGGCGCCCTCGCCCTGGGCTCCGCCGTCCTCGCCCTGCTGCCCGCGCAGGCCGGCGCCGCCACCGAACTCCTCGGCAACGGCGGCTTCGAGTCGGCCGCGCTCTCCCCCTGGAGCTGCGCCGGCACCGCCGCCACCAGCACCTCCGCCCCGCACTCCGGCACCGCCGCGCTGAGCGCCGTCCCGGGCGCCGGCGACCTCGCCCCCTGCTCCCAGGACGTCACCGTCCAGCCGAACACCGGCTACGCCCTGACCGCCTGGGTGAAGGGCTCGTACGTCACCCTCGCCGCCACCGGCACCGGCGTGTCCACCTCCACCTGGGCGAACGCCCCCGGCTGGACGCAGCTCACCCGCACCTTCACCACCGGCCCGACCACCACCCGGGTCACCGTCACGCTGAGCGGCTGGTACGGCAGCCCCTACCAGGCCGACGACGTCTCGCTGACCGCCCTCGGCGCCGTCCCGTCCTCGCCCCCGCCGTCCAGCACCCCGCCGTCCTCCTCGCCCCCGCCGTCCCCGGCGTCCCCCTCCCCAACCCCGACCCCGACCCCGTCCACCGGCACCCCGGGGCCGGGCAGCGCCACCCCCGCCCCGGCCGACACCGTCCGGGTCTCCACCGCCAAGGAGCTCCAGGCCGCGCTGAGCGCCGCCGTCCCCGGCCGCACCATCCAGCTCGCGGACGGCACCTACACCGGCAACTTCAAGATCACCACGGCGGGCACCGCCACCGCCCGGATCACCCTGACCGGCTCCCCGAACGCGGTCCTGACCACCTCCACCGGCGGCGGCTACGGCCTCTCGCTGGCCAACGCCCCGTACTGGACCGTCCGGGGCATCACCGTCACCAACGCCCAGAAGGGCATCATGGTCGACTCCTCGGACCACGTGGTGCTCGCCGGGGTGACGGTCCACCACACCACCATGGAGGGCGTGCACTTCCGCAACTCCTCCAGCCACGGCGTGCTGCGCGACTCCACCGTGCGCGACACCGGCACCGCGCACGACGGCAAGGGCGAGGGCGTGTACGTCGGCACCGCCAACACGCTCACCGACCGCAGCGACTACGTGCAGATCCTGAACAACACCATCGGCCCGAACGTCGGCGGCGAGAACATCGACCTCAAGGAGGGCACCACCGGCGGCCTGGTCTCCGGCAACCGCTTCGACGGCAACGGCCTGACCGACGTGAACTACGACGACTCCTGGGTCGACGTGAAGGGCAACGGCTACACCATCGAGAACAACACCGGCGTCCGCACCATGAACGACGGCTACCAGACCCACACCCAGGCGGCCGGCTGGGGCTGCGGCACCGTCTTCCGCGGCAACACCTCCGACCTGACCGGCGCGAGCGGCACCAACGCCGCCAAGTACGCGATCGACGTCACCAACCGCTCCGCCGACTGCCCGGTCACCGTCACCGCCGACAACACCGTCACCGGCGGCACCGCCCTGGTCAACCCCGGCGTCCCGGTGGGCTGACCCCGCGCCCGGGATCCGTGCCGACCGGCGAGAATGGTCGGCATGGATCTCGGACTCAAGGACAAGGTGTACGTGGTCACCGGCGCGACCCGGGGACTCGGCCACGCCACCGCGCGCCAGCTCGTCGACGAAGGCGCCAAGGTGATCGTCACCGGCCGCACCGGAGCGGCCGCCACCGCCGCCGCCACCGCCCTCGGCCCCGCCGCCCACGGCGTCGGCGCGGACAACGCCGACCCGGCCACCCCGCAGCGCCTCGTCGACGCCGCCCGCGAGCGCTTCGGCGGCTTCGACGGCATCCTGATCAGCGTCGGCGGCCCCGGCGCGGGCCCGGTCGCCACCACCACCGACGAGGCCTGGCGCGACGCCTTCGACTCCGTCTTCCTCGGCGCCCTGCGACTGGCCCGCACCGCCGCCGAACAGCTCCCGGCCGGGGGCGTCATCGCCTTCGTGCTCTCCACCTCGGTCCGCCAGCCGATCCCCGGCCTCGGCGTCTCCAACGGCCTGCGCCCCGGCCTCGCGATGGCCGCCAAGACCCTCGCCGACGAACTCGGCCCGCGCGGCATCCGCGTCCTCGGCCTGCTCCCCGGCCGGATCGACACCGACCGGGTCCGCGAGCTCGACTCCCTCGCCGACGACCCCGCCGCCGCCCGCGAGCACGCCGCGGCCGGCATCCCGCTGCGCCGCTACGGCACCCCCGAGGAGTTCGGCCGCACCGCCGCCTTCCTGCTCTCCCCCGCCGCCTCCTACCTCACCGGCCTGATGCTCCCGGTCGACGGCGGTGCCACCCGGGGCCTGTGACGGGGCCGTCCGGATCGCGCCCGGCGCCGCTCAGCGCACCCGGGGCTGCTTCTTCCCGCCGCGCTCCCTGTGCGGCCTGCCGCCGCGCAGCCGCAGCTCGGCGGGCAGCGCGGCCAGGCCGAGCGAGCGGCGGGCGTGCTCGACCGGGCCGGCGCCGTAGGCGGCGACCAGGGCGCCGGTGTCGGCGCCGGGCGCGATCCGGACGGCGGTGCGCACCCGGGGGCGGCGGGCGGCGCCGACCACCTTGACGGTGACCCGGTCGACGTCCGGGAGCGCGACCGTCTCGCTCTCGATCGCCTCCTCGACGGCCCGGCTGCGCACGTGCAGCGCGAAGTGCGGATCGCCGGACGCGGCGGGCGAGGGCAGGTCGACGCCGGCCGGGCCGCCGCGGCGCAGCTGGGAGAACAGCCACCACAGGCAGCCGACGATCACCAGCGCGGGGACGGCGATCGCCACCGGCCACCACCAGTCGCGGTCGGTCCAGCGGGTGCGGCTGTCCGCGCTGAGCACCGGCTGGTCGGGCGAGGTCAGCGGCCACCAGTCGGGCGGGGTGATCCCGAGGTGCCGGTAGGCGTCGAGCCCGCCGAGCAGCACCAGCGCCCCGCCGGCCAGCAGGCCGAGCCCGACCAGGCCCAGGACGGTGCGGTTGACGGCGCGTCGGCTCATCGGGGCGGCTCCAGCTCGGCGAGTTCGCGGCGGCGGTGGCGTTCGTGGACGGGGCGGGTACGGACGTCCAGTCGGTGCGGCGCGGCCAGCGGGATCCGGGCCAGTTCGGCACGCAGCTCGCGCTCGGCGCCGGCCGGGTCGGGGGTGCCGGTCAGGGTGACCCGGGTGCGCCGCCGGCCGACCTTCACCTGCCAGGAGTGCACGTCGGCGCGCCGCTGGGCGCGGCCGGCGATCAGCGCGGCGACCGCCGTGCGGTGGATCGCCGCGCCGCGCGGCTCCAGCGCGAGCCAGCCGCGCAGGCCGCGGGCGAGGGCCAGCCAGAGCAGCAGCAGCCCGAGCGCGACGGCGCCGCCCGCGATGCCGAGCACCCACGGGTCGTCCAGGTGCCGGGTGGCCAGTTGCTCGGACAGCTCCCGCCGCCACGGCCGGGCCTGTCCGCCGGCCCGGACCGCGATCACGTCGTACAGCAGCGTCCCGGCGGCCACCACCAGTACGGCGACCACCAGCGCGGTCGGCACCGCCCGTTCGGAGCGCAGCCACCGCCCGGCCCGGCGCCGCCGCTTGACCACGGGCGAGGCCCCCTGTTCCACCGTGCTCATCGGGCGACCGCCGGGTGCAGGCGGTCCACGATCACGTCCGCCCCGGTCACCGGCGTGCCGGTGAGCTCGGCGACGGTCCGGCAGGCCGCGTCGCGGGCGGTCCGGGAGAGCGCGCCCACGTCGGACGGGAACGGCAGCTCCAGGTGCAGGGTCAGCCGGACCCGGCCGTGCGAGAGCGTCGCCGAGACCTTCGGGTACGGGCCCCGGCCCGGCCGGTCCTGCCAGGCCGGGGCGAGCGCGTCGGCGGCGGCCCGGGCCGCGATCCGCCGGTAGACCCGGTCCGCGACCCGCTCCGCGCCGCGCTGCGCGACCACCCCCGGGTGGGTCATCAGCGCCGCCGGTCCCGGCCGCGCAGCAGGTCGCCGAGGTCACCGAGTTCGATGTCCCCCTCGATCAGCCGCCCGACCACGAATCCGACCGCGCCGAGCGCCGCCACCAGCAGGAAGGCTCCGAATCCGCCGAAGTAGCCGGCGAAGCCAAGGGCCATGCCGGTCAGCAGGCCCATCAGCGCCAGATTCATCCACTGCTCCTTCGCGATCCTGCTCGGCACTCGGGACGGTCACGACTCACTGCACGCGGGGACGCTTGCCGGAGGACGGGGCGTCCTCCTCCTCGTCGTCCTCGTCGGGGTCATCGGGCAGGTGGACGTCGTTCACGGCGATGTTCACCTCGACCACCTCCAGGCCGGTCATCCGCTCGACGGCCTCGATGATGTTGCGGCGCACCTCGGCGGCCAGCTTGGGGATCACCACCCCGTACTCGACCACCAGCGCGATGTCGACGGCGGCCTGCTTCTCGCCGACCTCCGCCTTGATGCCGCGCCCGACTCCCGACTTCGAACTCGAACCCGGCACCCGGTCCCGCATCGCGCCGAACGTCCGGGAGAAGCCGGATCCCAGGGCGTGGATGCCCGAGACCTCCCGGGCCGCCATGCCGGCGATCTTCTCCACCACTCCGACGGCGAGGGAGGTGCTGCCGCGCTCGCCGGGCGGCCGCTTCTCCGGCGCGTCCTTCTGCAGGTCCGACGGGGTGGGGTTGTGAGGCTGCGTCATCTCGGTTCTCCTGACGTTCGACATCAGCTATATCGCAAACCACCCCAACCCTGACATTCCGCCACGCGACGCGCACGACAAAAGGTGCGAACGAAGGACCCGGGTCCCCCGTCCGCACCTTCCCGCCGTGCGCTCCTCCCCCGCTCCGCGCCCGCTACATCCCCGCGAGGTCCCGGAGCCGGCGCGCCTGCGCCTCGCGCTCGGCGGCCCGCTGCTGGTCGTAGCTGCGGTCGATCGCGCCGCGCAGCAGCGCCTTGGTCTCGATCACGGCGGCGCGGGGGGCGGCCAGCAGGGCGGCGGCGAGGTCGGCGGCCGCGGCGGCGAGGTCGGTGCCGGGGACGGCCAGGTTGGCGAGGCCGGTGGAGACGGCCTCCTCGGCGCCGATCCGGCGGCCGGTGGCGCAGATCTCCAGGGCACGGGCGTAGCCGACGAGCGCGGTGAGCGGCTTGGTGCCGGCCAGGTCGGGGACGAGGCCGAGCGAGGTCTCCTTCATCGCGAACTGGACGTCCTCGGCGACGATCCGCAGGTCGCAGGCGAGGGCGAGCTGGAAGCCGGCGCCGACGGCGTGGCCGCGGACGGCGGCGATGGTGACCAGGTCGTTGCGGCCCCACCAGGTGAAGGCCTCCTGGTAGGAGGCGATCGCGGCGTCGAGTTCGGCGTCGGTGGAGGCGGCGAGCTGGAGGAAGCCGGTCTCGCCGGGGATGCCCTCGGGGGTGAACATGGCGCGGTCGAGGCCGGCCGAGAAGGAGCTGCCCTCGCCGGTGAGCAGGACGACCCGGACGTCGCCGGGCAGCGCGCGGCCGACCGCGGCCAGGGCGCGCCACATCGCGGGGGTCTGGGCGTTGCGGCGGGTCGGGTCACAGAGGGTGACGGTGGCCAGCTCGCCGTCCAGCTCCAGGCGGACGCCGGCCTTCTCCCACTCGGTGCGGTCGGCGTCGGGGATGTCGGTGCTCATGGCGGGTTACCTTCCAGCGGCGGGGCGGGGCGCCCGCCGACCCCCGACGGGCTACTGGAGAGTAACAAAGCCTCCGACACACGTACAGGGAGCCGTCGACCGGGCCCGGAAACGGCGGTCGGCGGCTCGGGAGGACCCGGCCGCCGATCCGTTGTGGAGCGTCGTGCGTGGCGAGCAGCGTACTGGCGGGTGCGGGGCGGCCGGGGCTGCTCGGGTGCCGCCCGCCCGGGGTGACGACTCGTCAGGAACCGGTGGCCGCAGCGGCCTTGCCCTTGCCGCGGGTGGCTCCGCCGCGACCCCGGAGGTTGACCCCGGACTCGCTGAGCATGCGGTGGACGAAGCCGTAGGACCGGCCCGTCTCCTCCGCGAGGGCGCGGATGCTCGCCCCGGAGTCGTACTTCTTCTTGAGATCGGCCGCGAGCTTCTCACGCGCGGCACCTGTTACCCGGCTGCCCTTTTTCAGAGTCTCGGCCACCCGTGCCTCCTCGTAGAGGTGATCGGTCAGATTCCCATGATCACCCATCGCAAGGCTCCTGGCCACCCATTCGACAAGGTCGGTCGCCGGAAAGCGGGCGCGGACGGTGGTGCGCGCTCCGCACCAGGGCGCTCACGGAGGGTGTGCGCGCCCCTCGGCGATTCGCCCCCCTGAGCGAATCCGCTGCTCAGCCCGGACCGTCAGCGGGCAAACCGCGCGCTCCGACCGGGAGGACGGCGGCACCCGCCCCGGTGCCCCCGTGGTCGACGCGGGACGAGTTCTCCTCGTACCGGAAGCGGACCCCGCGTCTACTCGCGAGGTCCGCACGGTGGCCCGGAGCGGGCCGGGAGGTGGCCGGTCGGGGCCGGAGGCGGGCCGGGGCCCGGGTGTCAGGCCAGCGAGACCAGGTCGTGGTAGGCGGGGCTCCACAGGTCCTCGACGCCGTCCGGGAGCAGGATGATCCGCTCCGGCTGGAGCGCGTCGACCGCGCCCTCGTCGTGGGTGACCAGCACGACCGCGCCGGTGAAGGAGCGCAGCGCGCCGAGGATCTCCTCGCGGCTGGCCGGGTCCAGGTTGTTGGTCGGCTCGTCGAGCAGCAGCACGTTCGCGCTGGAGACCACCAGGGTGGCCAGCGCCAGCCGGGTCTTCTCGCCACCGGAGAGCACGCCGGCCGGCTTGTCGACGTCGTCGCCGGAGAACAGGAACGAACCGAGGATCTTGCGGATCTGCACCAGGTCGGTGTCCGGCGCGGCGGAGCGCATGTTCTCCAGCACGGTGCGCTCCGGGTCGAGCGTCTCGTGCTCCTGCGCGTAGTAGCCGATCTTCAGGCCGTGCCCGGGGATCACCTCGCCGGTGTCCGGCTTCTCCACTCCGGCCAGCATCCGCAGCAGGGTGGTCTTGCCCGCGCCGTTGAGGCCGAGCACGACGACCTTGGAGCCGCGGTCGATCGCCAGGTCGACGTCGGTGAAGATCTCCAGCGAGCCGTACGACTTGGACAGGCCGGAGGCGGTCATCGGGGTCTTGCCGCACGGGGCCGGGTCGGGGAAGCGCAGCTTGGCGACCTTGTCGGAGACCCGGGCCTGCTCCAGGCCGGAGAGCAGCTTCTCGGCGCGGCGGGCCATGTTCTGCGCGGCGACGGTCTTGGTCGCCTTGGCGCGCATCTTGTCGGCCTGCGCGTTCAGCGTCGCGGCCTTCTTCTCGGCGTTGGCGCGCTCGCGCTTGCGGCGCTTCTCGTCGTCCTCGCGCTGCTGCTGGTACTGCTTCCAGCCCATGTTGTAGATGTCGATGGCGGCGCGGTTGGCGTCCAGGTAGAAGACCTTGTTGACGACCGTCTCGACCAGGTCGACGTCGTGCGAGATGACGATGAAGCCGCCCTTGTAGGTCTTCAGGAAGTCCCGCAGCCAGGCGATCGAGTCCGCGTCGAGGTGGTTGGTGGGCTCGTCGAGCAGCAGGATGTCGGCGTCCGAGAACAGGATCCGGGCCAGCTCGACGCGGCGGCGCTGACCACCGGAGAGGGTGTGCAGCGGCTGGCCCAGGATGCGGTCCGGCAGGCCGAGCGCGGCGGCGATGGTGGCGGCCTCGGCCTCGGCGGCGTAGCCGCCCTTGGTGAGGAACTCGGTCTCCAGCCGGGCGTACTTCTTCATCGCGTTGTCGCGGGTGGCGCCCTTGCCGTTGGCCATCCGCTCCTCGTTCTCGCGCATCTTCCTGAGCACGGTGTCGAGGCCGCGGGCGGACAGGATGCGGTCCCGGGCCAGCACGTCGAGGTCGCCGGTGCGCGGGTCCTGCGGCAGGTAGCCGACCTCGCCCGAGGAGGTGACCGAGCCGCCGGCCGGGAGGCCCTCGCCGGCCAGCACCTTCGTCAGCGTGGTCTTGCCCGCGCCGTTGCGGCCGACCAGGCCGATCCGGTCGCCGGGGGCGATCCGGAAGCTGGCGGACTCGATCAGGACGCGGGCACCGGCACGGAGCTCCAGGGCGTTCGCGGAAATCATGGCTGGGGTCTCTCCTCGGCACGGGTATGGCTCTCAGCCATCGGAACCAAGTCTACGGGAGCCCCCGAAACCCTTTTCCGGCTCCGCCGGGCCGGGTGGCCCGGGTCACTTGGCGCAGGTCTGCCGGGCCGCCGCGAACGGGGTGGCGGCGGTGCCGCACGCGGCCTCCCGGCTGCCCAGGGCGGTGTCGTACACCCAGCTGCCGATCACCGGGCCGTCCTCGACCGAGACCCGGTGGCCGTCCAGCGGGCGCATCACCACGTCGGGGCCGGTGTTGAGGAAGTTGCCGCGGTCGGTGAGCGAGAACACCATGACGCCGCCGCCGCTGCCGGGCGGGCACAGCCTCGGCACCAGCACCGCGTCGTCGGTCTCCGCGGTGCGCTGCGGGGAGAACGTGCAGCCCGCCGGGGGGCGGGAGTTGAAGCGCAGGTCGCCGTCGCGCTCGCGGAAGCCCATCAGCAGGCCGGGCGTGACCACCGTCACGAACGCGTCGTTGACCCGGTCCGCGGACGGGTGCAGGGCCTCGGCGGCGCGCTGGACCGCCAGTTGCCGGCGCTGCCCCTCGGTCCGCTCCTCCGCGCCGGGCTCGCCGGCGGCGCGCAGCCAGTCGGCCAGGCCGGGGACGCTGCGGTGCCAGCGCACCGAGTGGTCCCGGGTGTCGACGGAGGTGACCATGCCGTCGTCCCAGACCACGGCGGCGTCGTCGCCGACCAGCTCCAGGTGCAGCGCGGTCGCGCCCTCGCGGCGGTAGGACCACAGGCGCTCGCCGGTGGCCTTGGCGTAGGCCTCCACGCCGGGGCCGGTGCGGAAGTCGATCTCGCCCGCTCCGGCCGACCGCACGCTCACCGGGCTGGCGTCCGCCGCGCCCGGGACCACCCGGTCGCCGAACGGCTCGGGGCGGTTGGCGTGGGCCGCGGCGCCGGCGCCGAGGACCAGCAGGACGGCGGCGGCGGGCAGGACCGATCGGGGCGACAGGCTTCGCAGCGGGTTGGAGGACACGGCCGGAGTTTATCCGGCGGGCACGGACGGCAGCTCCCGGTTTACCGCCCGGCGACCCCTGGCGTGTCCCTGGTCCAGACCTTTATCCGGCCCTCACGCGACCCGTTCCGACCTGCGCCGCTGAGGCCCGGCCGCATGCATCCGGACGGCTAGGGTACGAGAGCGGTGCCCAACGGACTGTTACAGAGGTGAGACGGAATGCAGTTCGACGACGACGCGGAGCTCGACGGCTCGCAGGTGCAGGACCGGCGCGGCGTGCCCGGCGGGGGGCTGGCGATCGGCGGCGGGGTGGTCGGTCTGCTCGGACTGGTGGTGGCGCTGCTGTTCGGCGTCGACCCGGGGCTGTTCGGCGCCGCCGACCAGCCGGCCGCGCCACCGGTCGGCCAGGCCACCAGCTCCGCGCAGCTCAGCTCGGCCTGCAAGACGGGGGCGGACGCCAACCGGCGGCAGGACTGCCGGATCCTGGCCGTGGTCAACAGCGTCCAGGCGTACTGGCAGGGCGACTTCACCGCCCGCGGCCGGACCTACACCCAGGCGCCCACGGTGCTGTTCACCGACCGGGTGGCCACCGCCTGCGGCACCGCGACCTCGGCGGTCGGCCCGTTCTACTGCCCCGGCGACCGCAAGGCCTACTTCGACCTGGGCTTCTTCGATGACATGACCCGCCAACTGGGCGCCCAGGGCGGTCCGTTCGCCGAGGCGTACGTGGTGGCGCACGAGTACGGGCACCACGTGCAGGACCTGCTGGGCACCATGGACCGGGTCGGCGGCGACCGGCAGGGCGCGAACAGCGCCTCGGTCAAGCTGGAACTGCAGGCCGACTGCTACGCGGGGGTGTGGACGCACCACGCCACCACCACCCCGCAGCCGTCCACCGGGCGGCCGCTGATCACCCAGCTGACCGACCAGGACATCGCGCTGGCGCTGGACGCCGCCCAGTCGGTGGGCGACGACCGGATCCAGCAGCGGGCCACCGGGCGCACCAACCCGGAGACCTGGACGCACGGCTCGGCGGCGCAGCGGCAGCAGTGGTTCACCACCGGCTACCGCACCGGCGACCCGACGGCGTGCGACACCTTCGGCTGACCGGCCGCCGGGCTGACCCGTTGGAGTGACATGAGGCATTTCTGACGGTTCGTCAGGCTAGGCTCCTGGGGCCGGAATCGTCCCCTGGACCCGTACGGAGAACCCATGCGTCTCGGCCGCCTGACCCTGGCCGCGGCCGCCCTGCTGCTGGTGACCACCGCGAGCGTGCCGTCCGGCACGCCGCTGAGCCAGACCGAGCGCCACGCGGCGCTCTCCTCCGAGGCGATCCAGCCGCGCGGGGCGGCGCCCCGGCCGGCGGTGCAGCGGGCGCTGCACGAGGTGCCGTTCGGGGCGTTCGTCGGGTCCTGGGACACCTACATCCCGAACATCGCGCGGATGGCGTCCTGGCTGAACAACGCCAACATGCAGGTCGGGCACACCTACCTGGCGGGCAACGGCTGGCAGGACATCGAGGGCGAGCCGATGGTGCTCGGCCTGTGGTCGCAGTGGCGGCAGTCCGACCCGGGGCGGCGGCTGGTGCTGGGCGTGCCGATGCTCGTCCCGAACGAGGGCAACGTGCCGGACGCCGAGGTGGCCCGGCTGCTGGCGCGCGGCAACCAGGGCGAGTTCGACCAGCACTTCCTGCGCCTGGCCCGGAAGCTGGTGGCGTTCGGCGGCGGCGACACCGTCATCACCCTGGGCTGGGAGATGAACGGCGTCACCTACACCTCGCGCTGCAAGCCCGACCCGACGGCCTGGAAGGCGTACTGGCGGCGGATCGTGGGCGTGATGCGCTCGGTGCCCGGGCAGCGCTTCTCCTTCGACTTCACCCCCACCCGCGGGCTGGACGCCATCCCCTGGACGCGCTGCTACCCGGGCGACGACGTGGTCGACATCATCGGCATGGACAGCTACGACCAGCCCGCCGGCGGCACCTTCGACGAGTACGTCTCGGAGCCGTACGGGCTGCAGGACCAGGTGGAGTTCGCCGCCAAGCGCGGCAAGCCGGTGTCCTACCCGGAGTGGGGGCTGTTCCGCAACGGCGACAACCCGGAGTTCGTCCGGCGGATGGTGGAGTGGATGCGCACCCACGACACCGCCTACCAGACCGTCACCGACTACTGCCCGCACGGCTTCTGGCAGTGCAAGGAGAACCCGAGGTCGGCGGCGGTGTACAAGCAGCTGATGGCGGGCTCCTCCGGGGCCGTCGGGCCGGTGAAGGCCTCACCGCAGTCGGCGCTTCGCTAGCGCCTCCTTGAGCCTCGGCGCCCGGGTGCGCAGCAGGTGGACGGCGGCGTTCCGGGCCCGGATCCGCAGCGCGCGGACGGCGGCCGCGGGGGCGAGCCGGCCCGGGCCGAGCACCAGGCGCTGGTTGGACAGCTGGTCGGGCCGCCAGCGCTGCTTGTACGGCTCCTGCCCGCGCAACAGGCTGAGCTGCGGGATCCCGGCGGCGCGGACCTCGTCCAGGGCGGCGCCGAACAGCATCCCGGCGATGTCGACCTTGTCGCGCAGCCCGGGGTGCGCGCCGTACATGTACAGGCCGCCGAACGGGGCGCCGAGGATCACCAGGTTCACCGCCACCACCTCGCCGTCCAGCTCGAACCGGTGTATCGCCCCCCGGCCGGTCGCCACCAGGCCGGTGGTCGACGCGGTCAGGTGCTCGGCGAAGCGCGCGGTGCGGTGCTCCGGGGTGACCCCGCGGTCCTGCCACTGCAGCATGTGCAGCCGCAGCAACTCGCTCACCGTGTACGGGACCTCCTCGGCGGTCGCGGAGTGCACGACCACCCCGGACCGGGCGATCTTGCGGAGCTTGACCCTGGTCCGCTGGGCGGTCTTGCCGGGCAGCCGCTTGAGCAGCTCGTCCATCGGGACGGCCGGCAGGTACTGGCAGAGCGAGTCGGCGTACCGGTGGCGGCGGCCGCGCCAGTGCGCGTACACCCGCTGCACGGCGGCCGAGGGGTGCACCTCGCGCAGCTCCAGGCTGTGCCAGAAGCGGCGCAGCGGGAGGGCGGCGGCCAGTTCGGCGGCGGCCCGGTCGGCGCAGTCGTCGTCGAGCAGCACGTCGGTGAAGTCGACCAGTCCGGCGCCCAGGTTGGTCAGGCCGCCGAACGGGCCCCGGCGGCGCAGCGCGGCGGCGGCGACCAGCCGTCCGTCGCGGCGGACCAGCACCAGCACCAGCGCGCCGGGGCGGCCGTAGCCGCGCCACCAGGAGCGCAGCCAGGGCGCGGCCTGGAAGGCCGTCGCGGTGGCGCAGCGGCGGTGCAGGTCGTCCCACTCGTCGGCGGTCCGGTCGAGGGCGTCGTCGGCGCGCAGCACCTCGGCCGTCCACCGCTCGCGGTCGGCGGCGGAGCGGGCCGGCTGGGCGGGCACCCGGGGGCCGGGGGCGGGCCGCTGGCGGAGCTTCACCGGGCGGCCACCGGCTGCTCGGCTCCGGACTGGGCCCCGGACTCGGACCCCGTCCTGGACTCGGCCCCGGACCCGGAACCCGACTTGGGCTCGGCCTGGGCGGCGGGCCCGGGCTCGGCCTGGGCGGCGGACTTCGGCTCGGCCTGGGCGGGCAGTTCGGCCCGGACGGCCGGTCCGTCCTTGCGCCGGGTGAGCATCACCAGCGTGCCGAGCAGCACGCCGGCGGCCGCGCCGACCGCGGTGTCCAGGGCGGCGGACGGCGAGGCGGGGGCGTCCGGTTCGGCGGCGGGGGCCAGCGGGACCAGCCGGACGCCGGTCTCCTTGCTGCTGGTGTTGCCGAACGCGATCAGCGACTTGGCGACCGCGTCGGCGTTCTTCACCGCCTCGTCGGCCCGGGGGCCGGTGCCGGTGATCTCGATCATCGGGGCGTCCGGTGAGGTGGTGCCGCGCACCAGCCCGGACAGCGTGGCCACCGTGTGGCCGGTCTCGGCGGCGGCGCCGATCAGCACCTGCGGCTGGCCGGCGAGCCGGCCGTACGCCTGCGCGAAGTTGACGGCGGTCGCGTTCTCGCCGGGGTTGTTCGGGACGACCACCACGTAGGAGCTGGCGGCGTAACTGGGGTGCGAGACGGCGGCGTAGCCGGCCCCGGCCACCGCACCGAGCGGGACGGCGACGGCCAGCGGCCACCAGCGGCGGGCCAGCGCGCGGGCGCTGCGGCGTGGTTCGGGCATCGGTGACTCCAGGAGGGTGGTAGGGGTGAACGGGTGTCGGTGCGCGGCGCGGCGCGGCACCGCCGGAACGCGGTGCGCGCCGGGCGGGGCTCTGTCAGGGCTGCTTGCCCGGGCTCCGCCGCCGCCCGCCGGGCGGTCCGGCCGCTCCCTGCTTGGGGGCAGCCCCGGCCTTCCGCCCGCCGCGCCGGGCGGGCGGCACCGGCGCGGCGGCGGGCCGGGCGGCGGACTTGGCGGCGGGCCTGGCGGCGCTCACCGCCGGGCGCGGGAGCCCGTCGGCGGGAACTGTGGCCGGGGCCGGAACCGTGGCCGGGCCGGTGCGGCGGGCGGGCCGGGCGGCGACCGACTCGCGGTAGAGGGTGGCGAGTTCGGCCGCGATGCGGGCGACGTCGTAGTGGGCGACGGCCGGCGGGACCGGGAAGGGGCCGGGGCGGGTGGTGGCGAGGAGGGCCAACTCCCGTGCGTAGGGCTCGGGTTCGGAGGGGAGCAGGCGGGCGTGCGGGGCGGCGTCGGAGGGGAGTTCGGCGAGGGCGGGGCAGGCGGAGTGCAGCAGGGGCAGCCCGGCGGCGAGGCCTTCGAGGGCGGCCAGGCCGAAGGTCTCCTCGCACGAGGGGGAGACCAGCACGTCGACGGCGGTGAGGAGTTCGGGCACGTCGTCGCGTTCGCCAGTGAGCACCAGGCGGTCGCGGACGCCGAGCCGGGCGGCCAGGTCGAGCAGGGCGGGCCGTTCGGGGCCTTCGCCGATCAGCAGCAGCCGGGCGTCGGTGAGCCGGCCGAGCGCCTCCAGCGGGACGTGGAAGCGCTTGCCGGGCACCAGCCGGCCGACCGCGCCGATCACGAACGCGCCGATCGGGAGGCCGAGTTGGGCGCGCAGTCGACCCCGGTGGGCGGCACGTTCGGTGGGGGTGAAGCGGTACCGGGCGGCGTCCACGCCGTTGGGCAGCAGTCGGACCCGGTCGGCGGGCACGCCCCACTGGCCGAGCACGGCGGCGACCTGGCCGGAGACCGCGAGGGTGGTGCTGCCGAGGCGTTCGGCGCCGAGGTAGAGCGCCTTGACGCCGCGCGAGGTGGGCCGGCCCTCGATCACGCCGGACTGCAGCGAGTGCTCGGTGGCGAGCACCGCGCGGACACCGGCCAGCCGGGCGGCGAGCCGCCCGTACAGCATCGCCCGGTACAGGTGGGTGTGCACCAGGTCGTAGCGGCCGGCCCGGATCAGCCGGGTGAGCCGGGGCAGCACGCCGAGGTCGCGGTTGCCGCGCATGTCGAGGTGGTGGACGGTGAAGCCGTCGGCGCGCAGTTCGCGGGCGACCGTGCCGGGGTTGGTCAGGGCGGCCACCTCGTGCCGCTGGTCGCCGGGCAGGTGCCGCAGCAGCAGGGCGAGTTGGCGTTCGGCGCCGCCCGCGTGCAGGCCGGTCACCACGTGCAGGACCTTCATCGGAGCTCTCCCACGGCTGCCTTCGGCACGGTCTTCGGCGGGGCCCAGCGCAGCCCGGTCACGGCGTCCCGCCAGCGGTGCCGGCCGTGCTTGGCGCGCAGCCGCCAGGCGCCGTCCCGGTCGCCGACGTAGCAGCGCGGCAGGGCGTAGCGGCTGGTCAGCCAGGAGTGCTCGATCGCGCAGGCGTAGTCGTACCCGGCCTCCCGGACGGCCAGGGTGGCGGGCAGGTCGACCGCGCCGTACGGGTAGCAGAAGCCGGTGACCGGACCGCCGACCAGGTCCTCCAGGGCGCGCCGGCTGTCCGCCGTCTGGCGTTCCAGCGCGGCCGGGGAGAGGCCGGGCAGGGCCTGGTGGCCGAGGCCGTGCGAGGCGATCTCCCAGCCGGCGCCCGCGAGTTCGACGACCTGGTCGACGGTGAGCAGCTTCTTGCGCGGGCCCTCGGTGTCCCAGTGGTTGTCGGCGCCGAGCAGGTCGGGGACGACGTACGCGGTGGCGGTGAAGCCGTACTCGCGCAGCACCGGGACGGCGTGCCGGGCGAAGTCGGCGTAGCCGTCGTCGAAGGTCAGGCCGACCAGCCGGTCCTCCCGGCCGCGGGACTGCGCGGCCAGCAGTTCGCGGACGCTGACGCCGCGCCGGCCGGTGCGGTGCAGCCAGTCCATCTGCTCGGCGAACCGCTCGGGGGCGACGGTGAGCAGGTAGGGGTCCTCGGCCTCCTCCGCCACCGAGTGGTACATCAGGATCCAGGGCGCGAGCCTGGGGGCCAGTGCCTGGGCCGGCAGGCGGTGGTCAGCGGCCATGACGCGACTTCCCTTCGGCGGCGGGGGACGGGACGGGCCCGGAGCGGCGGGCCCGGGCGAGCAGGCCCAGCACCGGGCCGCGCACCTCGGCGGCGCCCAGCAGCGCGCCGAGGACGGCGAAGGCCAGCAGGACCGTGGTGCCGCCGAGCAGCGCGGCGGGCAGCGGGGAGGCGGTGGCCCGGGTGGCGAGCCAGCCCAGCGCGGCGGCGGCGACGGCGGCGCCGAGCAGCCGGGCCTGGCCGCCGAGCACCAGGCGCAGCCGCAGCGCGACGCCGCGCAGCACCAGGCCGCGCATCAGCAGCGCCGCGGTGGTGGTGATGCCGGCCGCGTTGCCGGCGGCCAGGCCGAGCGCGCCGTGGTGCGGGGTGGCGCCGACGCCGACCGCGAAGGTGACGGCCAGGCCGAGCAGCATCGCGCCGACCGGGTACCAGTCCGGCCAGGTGATCCGGTCGCCCTCGGCGCGCGGGGCGTCGGCGCGGCGCACCACCGGGCGGACGCAGAAGTACGGCCGGACCATCACGCCGATCATCGCCTGGGCGGGCAGTCCGAAGGAGTAGACCCGGATCACGGCGGCGGTGGCGGAGGTGTCGGCGGGGCCGAACGCACCGCGCTGGAACAGCAGCGAGACCAGCGCGGGGGCGCAGGCCATCAGGAAGGCGGTGCCGAGCAGGACCAGTGCGGCGGCCTGGCCGAGGTCCTTCTCGACCCGGTCGCGGGCCGCCGCGAAGTCGCCGGCGGCCATCGCCCGGGCCACCACCGGGAAGGTCACGGTGACGATCAGGATGGCCGAGGTCATCGCCAACTGGCTGACCTTCGCGGCGTAGTTGAGGTGCGAGATGGTGCCGGGGGGCAGGCCGGAGCCGAGGTAGCGCTCGATGAACACCTGGGCCTGCCGGGTCAGCGTGAACGCGGCGACCGGCAGCAGCGCCAGCGGGATCAGCACCAGTCGGCGGGCGGCTCCCCGGCTCAGCCCGCGCCGCCGCCCGCCGGAGCGCAGCTTGCGGGCGAACGGCAGCAGCAGCACGCCGGCCATCAGCGCGCTGCCGACCGCGACGCCGATCGCCGCGGAGCGCACCCCGAGCAGCCGGTGGCCGCTGAGCAGCAGCGCCAGGATGCCCAGGTTGTACATCACGTAGATGACGGCGGGCGCGGTGAAGGAGTGCAGGGCGCGCAGCGCGGAGGCGAGGTAGCCGGCCACGCCGAACGGCAGGATGGTGAGCGCGGTGATCCGGGTGCAGGTGACGGCGAGCTGCGGGTCGGCCAGCCCGGGGGCGAGCAGTCCGACCAGCCGGGGCGCGCCGAGCACGACGGCGGCGGAGAGCGTGCACAGCGCGAGCAGCAGCCAGGGCAGCGTGGAGCGGGTCAACTGCCGTACGGGGTCCGGGCCGTGCGGGCGCTCCTCGCGCAGGACGAGGGCCAGGCTGAAGGCCGGGACCATCAGGAACGCCATCGCGTCCTCGATCAGCAGCGGTGCGGCGGTCTCCGGGACCGTCCAGGCGACCAGGAAGGCGTCGGTGCCCTGGTTGGCGCCGAAGTACCGGGCCAGCAGCAGGTCGCGGAGCAGGCCGAGGGCGGAGCCGGCCGCGCTGAGCAGCGCGGTGACGCCGAAGGCCTTGGCCAGGAAGCCGCGTCGGGCGGGTTCGGCCGCCGCGCCGGGGCGCGGGGCGGGGACGGCGGTGGCGGCGGGGGCGGCCTCCGCCACCGGCTGGTCGGTCGTCATGCGCCGTTCGCCTCAAGGGGTTCGGGGCCGGGGAAGGCGGTGCGGGCGGCCAGGCCGAGCACCACCGAGGTCAGCACCGTGGTGGTGCCGCCGATGTCGGCGTAGAGGAAGTCCCAGAGCACCCAGCAGAGCAGGGCGAGCGCGGCCAGGCCGGGGCCGGTGGCGCGGCGCAGGCAGCCGGCCAGCAGGGCGAGGAACAGCGCCAGGTAGGCGATGACGCCGAGCAGGCCCTGTTCGCTGAGCACCAGGAAGTACATGTTGTGCGGGGAGAGCAGCGGTTCGCGCTGGAAGCCGATGGTGGGGTCGGCGGCGTCGCTGCCGGAGGAGAGCCGCAGCGGGGCGTGGCTGTCGCGCAGTTGCTGGAAGGCCTTCGGTCCGGCGCCGGTGAGCGGGTGGTCCTGCCAGATCCGGCCGGCGGTGCCCCACAGGTCGTAGCGGTCGGAGACGGACTGGTCGGGGGCGGCGGAGACCGAGCCGATCGAGCTGAGCCGTTCGGTGACGCCGGAGGCGCCGAGGCCGAGGCCGCCGACCAGCACCACGGCGGCGGCCGCGCCGACCAGCACGCCCTTCACGGCGAGCCGGGCGTCGGCGCGCAGCAGCAGCACGCTCGCGGCGACGGCGGTGGCGATCCAGCTGCCCCGGCTGAAGGAGACGGCGAGCGGGAAGGCGAGGAACGCGGCACTGGCCCACATCGTCCGGCGCAGGGCCCTGCTGCCGTCGGGGCGGCGCTCGGCGAGGGCCAGGCCGAGGGCGGCGAGCAGCCCGTACGAGACGACGGTCGACATCGCCATGACGTCGAGGGCGCCGAAGGTGCCGATGGCGCGGATCGGCTGGCCGGTGTAGGAGGCGCCGGTGCGGGTGAGGTACTGGTGGGCGCCGACGGCGCCCTCGATCAGGGCGGCGAGGACGAACGAGCCGAGCACCAGGCGCCGGTCGAGGGTGTCGCGGACGGCGAGCAGCACGGCGGCGGGCACCAGCACGAAGATCTGCACCAGCCGGACGAAGCCGGTGGCGCTGCCGGCCGGGTCGATGGAGTGCGCGGTGGCGACGGCGGCGGCCAGCACCACGCCGCCGAACAGGGCGCAGGCGGCCGGGTCGAGCCGGGGCAGCCGACCGCGCAGCAGGTCGAGGGCGATCAGCCCGACCAGGGCCAGCGAGGCGAGGTCGGCCGGGGTGACGTGCACGGACGCGGTGACGTCCTTCTCCCCCGTGGGCACGCACACCAGGAGGACCGTCGCGGCCGCCAGCCAGCTCGGCCGGGCCGGGACTATGGCGGCCAACCGCTTCGCGGGGTGCGGGAGTGGGAGGGCGATGGCCATGGGTTCAGCTCCCGTCCGGGCGGACCACCAGGGCGGCGGTGCGGAGCAGGACCTTGGCGTCCCCCCACAGGCTCCAGCCCTCGATGTAGCGGTTGTCGAAGCGCGCCCGGTCCTCGATCGAGGTGTCCCCGCGCAGCCCGTTGACCTGGGCCAGGCCGGTCAGGCCGACCGGGACGCGGTGCCGGTCGGCGTACTCGGGGTACGCCTGGCCGAACCGCATGACGAAGTACGGGCGTTCGGGGCGCGGGCCGACCAGGCTCATGTCGCCGCACAGCACGTTCCACAGCTGGGGCAGCTCGTCCAGCGAGGTCTTGCGGAGGAACTTGCCGATGGCGCCCATCCGGTGGTCCTGCGCGATGTTCCAGCGGGTGGCCGACTCGTGCTCGTTGGAGGGGCGCAGGGTGCGGAACTTCAGGACGGTGAAGACCTTGCCGTCCAGGCCGGTGCGCTGCTGGCGGAAGAGCACGCCGGGGCCGGTGTCCCAGCGCACCGCGAGGGCGCAGGCGGCCAGCACCGGGGAGATCAGCAGCAGGCCGAGGCCGGCCGCGGCGATGTCGAAGCCGCGCTTGACGATCCAGCCGCCGCGCCGCATCGCGGGGGCGCCCAGGCGCAGACAGGGGAAGCCCCACAGGTGGTCGCCCGCGCCGCGGACCGAGTCGAACTCGCGCAGGCCCGGCACCAGCCAGACCTGGCAGCCGAGCCGGGCGGCCTGCCGCAGCGCGGCCAGCGTATCGGCCTCGTCGGCGGCGCCGGCGGTGGCCAGCACGTGGTGGATCCGGTAGCGGCGCAGCACCCGGCCGAGCACCTCGCGGCCACCGAGCACCGGCAGCGGGCTGCCGGGCGGCAGCAGCACCGGGTCGGGGTCGAGGTAGCCGACCGGCCGCAGGCCGTACTCGGGGCGGGCGGTGAGCACCGCGGCGATCCGCTGGCCGAGCTCGCCCGCGCCGAGGATCAGGACGGGGCTGGGCCGGCGGCGGCGGGCCTTGCGGGTGAGGTGGTGGACGAAGGCCCGGCCGAGCGCGGCCAGCGGGAGCACCAGCACCAGCAGCGCGAGCAGCCGCAGCGGGCTGATCGGGCCGAGGTCGGTCCAGCGGCCGGCCAGGCAGGCGTCCGCGGTGATCGCGAAGGCGGTGGCGACGGCGGCGCGGGCGGCCAGGGCGGGGAGTTCGTCGAGGGCGGAGAGGCTGAGCCGGGCGCGGTAGAGGCCGCCGGCCAGGTTGAGCGGGAGCAGGGCGGGCAGCAGCAGCGCGGCGGTGGTGATCGGGCGGGTGCCGGCGGGGGTGGTGGCGGCGGCGGCCAGGCCGACCGCCAGGGCGTCGGCGGCGGCCAGTGCGAGCGGCAGGGCGACCCGGGAGTGCAGTCGGCCCCGGTGCCGGCCGACCCCGGCGGACGGCCGGGGCGCGGCGGTGCGGGGTCGTGGCCGGCCCTTCGTCCGGATCCTCGGCCGGTCGAGCACGTCGCCGCCGGGGCGGTGACCGGCTCCGCCGCCGGACCGGCCGGGGCCCGGCCCGGGGCCGGTCAGTGTTCTGCCCGGTCGCGGGACGCTCTCGTGGTCAATGGTCATCAGCGCACGAACTCCCCTGCTGTGTACCCGCCGCGGCCGGGCAGCCGGACCGGACGCGCACCGGCTCGGCGCCCCGGCCCGGTGGACGCGGTCCAGGTAAGCACCTGCTGCCGTGAAAGGCGGTCGACCATTTCTGTACCAAAAATGGAGACGAAGCAGGCAAAATCAGACATTACCGAACGCCGACTGGCGCGCAGGGGGCTGACATGCCATTTCATTCCACCCGCCCAATAATCAGACATTCAGGAAAGAAGTCCGCACCTGCGCGGGCGGGCGTTCACGGTCTGACAAACGATCAGAACCGCTGCGGGACACGGTCCGCACGGCCCACCGGCACCGCCCCGCTCCGGACGATCGTCCGGTAGACCGCCGCCACCTGCTGGACCACCCCGCGAATATCGTGATGATCTGCCACGTGCGCGCGGGCCGCCGCACCGCGCCGTTCGCATTCGATCCGATCGCCCAGCAATTCGACCAGCCGTTCGGCCAGCGCACCGGAATTCTCCGGCGGCACCACCGCGCGCTCCCGGTCGGCCGGGGGCAGGCACTCCCGGGCGCCCGGCACGTCGGTCAGCAGCACCGGCCGGCCGCAGGCCATCGCCTCCAGCGGCGCCAGCGCCATCCCCTCCCAGCGCGAGGGCAGCACCGCCAGGTCGGCCGCCGCCAGCCACAGCCGCGGGTCGGCCACGTCGCCGACCATCCGCACCCGGGACGGGTCCGGCAGGCCGCGCACCCGCTCGGCCAGCGCCTCCGCGTCCGGACCGCCGCCGACCAGCACCAGCCGGGCCGCCGGACGGGCCAGCTGCACCCTCGTCCAGGCGTCCAGCAGCACGTCCTGGCCCTTCTGCCGGCACAGCCGCCCCACGCAGACCGCCAGCGGGTCGCCCTGGTCCAGGCCCAGGGTCATCCGGGCGGCCCGGCGGGAGGCCGGGCCGGCGGGCGCGAAGTGCTCCAGGTCGACGCCGTTGGGCACCACCCGCCAGTCGGCGACCAGCCCGGCCGCCTCGCCGTCCGCCCGCTCCCGCTCGCTGACGCACAGCACGGTGCGGGCCCAGCGGGTGGCGTGCCGCTCCCAGCGCAGGCTGGCCCCGGCCAGCGCGCCCTCCACCGCGGCGAACGACCAGGCGTGCGGCTGGAACACCGTCGCCGGGGTGCCGCGGGCCGCCAGCCGCCCGGCCAGCCCGGCCTTCGCGCTGTGCAGGTGCAGCACGTCCGGTTCGGCCCGGCGGACGATCCGGCGCAGCCGCCAGACCTCCCCGGCGGTGCTCGCGCCGAGCGAGCGCTCGGCGGGCCAGTCCAGCACCCGGGCGCCGGCCGCGGCGGCCTCCCGGGCGAGCCGGCCGCCGGGCGGGCACGCCACCAGCACCCGGCACCCGGCCGCGCGCTGACCGCGCACCAGGTCCACCACCACCCGGGCCACCCCGCCGTCGACCGGCTGGGACACATGAAGGATCGTCATCTGCACGGCCCGGAGCCTAAGTTGACGGCACCCCCCGCCCGGGCCCGCTTCACCCGTCCCGGGGAAGCCAAACACCCGTACGGATGACGCTCCGCACGGGTGTCCGATCGCCTCAGGGGTCGCCCCGGCGGTCAGCCGAGTTCGGCCGCCAGGTTGGCCAGCACCTGGTCGTGGATCCGGTTCAGGCCCTTCGGCGCGAAGGTCCGCTCGAAGAAGCCGCCGATGCCGGTGGCGCCCGTCCAGCTCGCCTCCACGGTGACCCGGCTGCCGCTCTCGCCGACCGCCGACACCGTCCAGGTGATCACCATCGAGGAGTTGGCGTCGGTCTCCACCAGCTTCTCCGGGCTGGGCGCCGACACCGTGAACAGGCAGTCGCGCACCCGCTTCTCGGTGGCCTGCAGCTTCCAGTGCACCTGCGTCCCGGCGCCCTGACCGCCCGCCCGGACCTCGTACTCGCTGTACTGCGCGGGCAGCAGCTTCGGCCGGGTCACCGCGTAGTCGGCCAGCACCTCGTACACCTTCGCCGGGTCGGCCCCGTACGTCCGCTCGGTGGTGGCGTGCACCTTGCCCATCGCTTCACTTCTCCTCGGTCGGCTGCTCGACGGTCGGCCCCACCCAATCATCGCCCCGGACGGCCGCCAAACCCGGGGAGGCCCTTCGCGTTAGGGTGGGCGGATGCTCGATGAGGTGAAGGCGCTGCGCTATGTCGACCCGCTGCGGGCGGGCGGGTCGGTGCCCGGGGTGGTCGAGGCCGACGACCTGGGGACGTACGTGGTGAAGTTCACCGGGGCCGCGCAGGGCGTGAAGGCGCTGGTGGCCGAGGTGATCGTGGGCGAGCTGGCCCGGCGGCTGGGGCTGCGGGTGCCGCCGCTGGTGCTGGTGGACTTCGACCCGGCGGTGGCGGCCGACGAGCCCGACCAGGAGATCCAGGACCTGCTGCGGGCCAGCGCCGGACGCAACCTCGGGATGGACCTGCTGCCCGGCGCGCGGGACTTCCGGCCCGGGATGATCGAGGTCTCCCCCGCCGAGGCGGGCCGGGTGGTCTGGCTGGACGCGCTGACCGGCAACGTCGACCGCAGCGTGCACAACCCCAACCTGATGGTCTGGCACGGGCGGCTGTGGCTGATCGACAACGGCGCGGGCCTGGTCTTCCACCACCGCTGGGCGTCCGCCGCCGCCTCCGTGCACAAGCGCTACGACCTGAGCGGCCACGCGCTCGGCGGCTACGGCCCCGACCTGGCCGCCGCCGACGCCGCGCTCGCCCCGCTGGTCACGCCGGAGCTGCTGGGCGAGGTCGCCGCGCTGGTGCCGGACGCCTGGCTGGCCGACGAGCCGGGGTTCGACTCGCCGGCCGCGGTGCGGGAGGCGTACGTGACGCACCTGGCCGCCCGGGTGGCGCACTCGGCGGCCTGGCTGCCGGAGGGCTTCGCCACGCCCGAGCAGATCCGGGCCGCCGAGGAGCGGGCCGCCGCCGCGCGGCTGGCGGCCCGTCCGGCCTGGCTGAAGCAGGTGCCGAACCGGGCCGGGCTGGCCCCGGTGGAGCCGGACTGGTCCCGGCACGTCGGCGGCGAGTGAACTACCTGCTGGTATCGGTCAGTTGCGCCACCAGTCGGCCGCCTTCGCGGCGGAGACCACGCCCGCCCCGTAGAAGCCGTTGTGCGCGTCGGTGCCCTCGCAGGTGGCGGTGAACGCGCCGGTGCCGCCCGGGTTGTAGACGCCCGCCGGGCAGGCGTGCGCGTCGGCCTGCTCCACCAGCAGGGCGCGCAGCCGGTCCGGGCCGGCCCACGGGTGGGTGGAGGCGAGCAGCGCGGCGACGCCGGCCACGTGCGGGGAGGCCATCGAGGTGCCCTGCATGTAGGCGTACTTGTTGCCGCGCACGGTGGACAGGATCCGCCCGTTGTGGTCGGGGGTGTCGGGCAGCTGGTAGCGGGCGTCGCCGCCGGGCGCCGCCACCGCGACCTTGTTCAGGCCGTAGCTGGAGTAGTACGACTTGTCGCCCTTGACGCCGACCGAGGAGACCGCGACCACGCCGGGCAGCTCGGCGGGCAGGTCGAGGCAGTTCTCGTTGATCGGCCGGTCGACCGGGGTGGTGTCGTCCGGGCTGGAGACGTCGACGGTCTTGTGCGCCAGGTCGATGTTCTCGTTGCCGGCCGCGGCGACGTTCAGCACGCCGTTGCGGCGCGAGTAGTCGACGGCCCGGCGGACGGCCTCGCTGATCGCGGCCTGGTCGGGGTCGTCGGCGCAGTTGAACATCCACGGGTCGACGTAGTAGCTGTTGTTGGTGACCTGGAAGTGGTGCTCGGCGGCCCAGACGAAGCCGCAGATCGCGTACTCGGGGTAGATGAACCCGCCGTCGTCGACCACCTTGACGGCGGCCAGCCGGACGCCCGGCGCGATGCCCTCGACGCCCTTGCCGTTCTTCGCGGCGGCGATGGTGCCGGCCACGTGGGTGCCGTGGTCGCTGGTGGTGGGCTGCCAGGACTGCCAGCTGGTGTCGGGGGTGCCGCCGAGGCAGGACGCGGAGAGCCCGGGGTCGACGTTGGCGGCCAGGTCCTCGTGGGTGGCGTCGATGCCGGAGTCGAGCACGCCGACCACCACCGCGCGGCTGCCGAGCGTGGTCCGGTGCGCCCGGTCGACGCCGATCTGCCGCATGTCCCACTGGTTGGCCCAGAGCGGCTCGCTGCCGTCGGCGGGCGCGGCGGCCGGGATGGCGGCCTCCTGGACGGTGTCCTCCACGTCGGCGGCCAGGATGCCCGCGGTGCGGCTGGCGCCGACCGAGTCGATCGTCTTCGAGGCGCGCAGCTTGGCGGCGAAGCCGGGGTCGGCGGAGTGCGCGACCACCACGCCTATCCGCTCGTACGAGGCGACCACGGTGCCGCCGGCCGCGCGGATCTCCCGCTCGGCCTTCTGGGTCTGCCCGTGGTTGGCCTTGGTGTTGACGACGTAGCTGAGCAGCGGACCGTCGGCGGTCGCGGCGCTCGCCGCCGCGGTGGGCAGGGCCAGTGCTCCGGCCGTCGCGAGGGCGAGACAGGCCGCGGTGAGTGCGGAACGGCGGATCCGGGGAACGCTCATAGGGGTTGACCCTCCCGAGTGTCGGCGGACGCGATCGAGGGTGATCGATGGCGCGCGAATGGCCGGGAGACTATGGAGACCATATGAGGAAAAGCAAGAGGTAGTACGTAAATCTCCACAGAACGGACGAGTGCCCGGTCCGCTGTCGGTCGGACCGGGCACTCGCGTCAGGGCGGGGGCGACGGTGGTTCGTCAGCCGCCGAAGTGTCGTCGGCGGCGATGGTTCGTCAGCCGCCGAACAGTTCCCCGTAGGTCGCCATCGCCGTGGCGATGTCGGCCTGGGCCCAGAAGCGGTGGTACGTGAAGGTCGGCGCGGGGCCGCCGTTCAGGTACGCCTGGACCTTGGCGAACGACGGGTCGTTCTTGTACCAGGACCGGATCGACAGGAAGGTCGAGGTCCCGTTGATCGGGTCACCGTTGGGCATGGTGCCGGTCCAGCCGCTCGGCACCGAGACCGAGTCGTTGAAGCGGGTGTAGTCGGTGCGGGTCTCCGGCACCGAGATGCCCAGCGCGTCCTGGTTGTTGGCCCACATGCCGTCCAGCAGCTTCTGCGCCGCGGTCTTGGCCGCCGCATTGCCGGACTTGGCCGCGTAGTAGGCCAGCAGCTTGGCGTAGGAGCCGGCCACGCCGACGTCCTTGGTGTAGTCGACGACGCTCACGTGCAGGCCGGCGTTGGCGCCCGGGGAGGTCGCGTTCCAGGTGTCCGGCTTGCCGCTCCAGGCCAGCGTGGACGGGATCTGGTAGCTGCCGTCCGCGTTGAAGGTGGTCTTGGACAGCGCCCAGGTCACCCACTTGTCCAGGATGGCCTTGGCCTTCGGGTCACCGCTGGAGTAGTAGTACTCGGCCATCCGCTCCAGGCCCCAGGCCTGGAAGCCGAACCACTGGTTGGAGGCCGGGTCGTGGTAGACCGGCGCCTCGTCGTAGAACATCCCGTAGAAGGTCGGGGTGCCGGCCGGCGGCGTCCCGTAGTCGCCCTCCCAGCTGTTGGTCGCGCCGCCCGCGATCGCGCCCTCGCTGGACTGCAGCCACTGGGTGAACTCGACCTGGCGGCTCATCGAGGTGGACCAGTCCGACTTGCCGGTGGCCGACTTCGGGGCCATCGCCGGGTTGTTGACCAGCGCGTACGCGGCCATCGGGTTCTGGTAGCCGCCGTGCGCCGCACTGTCGCCGATCCGCCAGGACCAGCCGGCCGAGGTGTCGGTGGCGCCGCCCCAGGCGTAGTACCAGGACAGCAGGTAGTGCTCGGAGGTCTTGCCGCTGCCGGGCGCGCAGGCGCTGGCGCCGACGCAGTTGCCGATCTGCTTGAAGTACTTGTCGAAGAACGAGTACCGCAGGTAGTCGCCCATCTTGCCGGCCTTGGCCACCGTGGTGGCGACCTGGGCGCTGTTGCCCTGGGCCTTGGCCCAGGTGTCGGCCCAGTACGCGGCCTGGATCGCGCGCGCGTCGGCGTCCGGCGCGTCGGTGTACTTCCACTGCTTGGCGTACGAGTTGTCTTTGACGAACAGGTCGAGGTACCCGTTCTTGCCGCCGTACGCGAACTTGTCGCAGGTCGGCTGCGGGATCGTCTCGAACACCGACTCCTGCGCGCCGCGCTGGTAGGTGTTGATGAACGACGGGCCGGTGTCGGACGGGCCGGCCTCGCACTTGCCGGGCGCGTTGCCGTAGCCGTAGACGTTGTCCACGTCCTGCAGCCAGTGCATGCCGTAGATGTCGTCGGTGCCGTACGCGCTCTTCAGCTCACCGGCGATCGGGTCGCTGCCCGCGGTGACCGAGGTGTCCAGCGCGGCCGGGTAGTCGCTCGGCAGCGGGCGCTCGGGCGCGTAGGTGGCCGGCTTCGAGGCGTTGTAGAACGAGTTGGTCGGCTGGTCGACGTGCCCCGGGATCATGTACGTCTCCATGAGCGTCCATGCCGCGTTGAACTTCGTCCAGTCCTTGGTGACCCGCCCGTACTGGGCCTCCAGCCAGATCAGGTACGAGTACGCCTCCGAGGTGGTCTCGTGGCCCTGGTCCGGGGCCTCGACCAGCAGGGTCTCCACCGAGTGGTACGGGATGCCCTCCGGCGAGAAGTAGCCGTTCGCCGGGTCCTTGATCTTGTTGTACAGCTGCAGGAACCGGTCGTTGTACACGCCCGAGGCGACGGCCAGTTCGGTCACCGTGACCGCCGAGGAGGTGTACCCGGTGGCGCTGGAGGTGAAGGTCGCCGAACCGGTGGACGACGCGTCCGCGGTGAGCGTGACGTTCTGCGCCGTCGACCAGTTGCTCGGCGTGAAGGTCAGCGTCGCGCCCGAGCTGATCGACAGCCCGGTGTTGCCCGAGGTGCGGGTCGTGGTGACGGTGACGTTCGCGCTGGGCTGGCTGGTCAGCTTCACCGCGAAGCTGCCGGTCTTGCCCTGGTTCACCGACAGGGTCAGCGGCGTGGCGCTGATCGCCGGCCCCGCCGCCACCGTGATGCCCGCCGGGGTCGACTCGCTGCTCGCGCCCAGGCTGTCGTACGCCTTCGCGTAGATCGAGTGGCTGCCGCTCGCCGCGCCCGTCCAACTGAAGGTGTAAGGGGCGGTGGTGGCGGTGCCGATCAGCGTGGTGTTGTCGTAGAACTCGACCTTGCTGATGCTCGCGCCGTCCGCCGCCGCGGCCGTCGCCGAGAGCGGGATCGCCGCCCCCGCCTGGTAGTTGGCGCCCGGAGCCGGACTGGTCAACGTGGTGGTCGGGGCCGCGTGCGCGCCCGTGCAGCTGGTGCCGTTGACCGCGAACGCGGTCGGCGCCGTGTTGGTGCCGCTGTACGAGAAGTTGGCGCCGGCGGTGGCCGAGCCGCCCGCCGCGATGCTGGCCGACCAGGCCGGGGCGGTGACGGTGACGTTCTTGCCGGACTGGCTCCAGGTGCCGTTCCAGCCGCTGCCCGAGAGCGTCTGGTTGCCGGCGTAGGAGTAGGTCAGCGTCCAGCCGTTGATCGCGGCGGTGCCCTTGTTGTTGATCGCCACGTTGGCGGTGAAGCCGCTGCCCCAGTCGTTCGTCGTGTAGTCGACGGAGCACTGGACGACGGCGGCGGACGCCGGGACGGCGACCGCGGTCGACAGGCCGGCGGCGAGCAGCGTGAGCGCGGCGGTGGCCGCCGAGACCCGGCTGCGGGGGGTGCGGCCGCGCCGGGCGCGGCCGTGCGGGGTTCGGTCGAGCGGGGTTCGGTCGAGCGGGGGAGACGACATGACGGCTCCTCGGATGGGGGTAGGTGGGGGAGTCCGAAGACGGTGGTGCGCGCGGCTGATCCGACCGGGGTGGCGAGCCCGGAGTGGTGGGTTCTGCGGGAGTGCCGTCGAGGTTCCGTCGGGGGTTCCGCTGGGGTTCCGCCGAGGTTCCGCTGGGGTCTTCCGGGGTGGATCTGCCGGGGCCGTTCTGTGGGAGCGCTCCCAAATATCGGGAGGGGCGTGCGCACTGTCAAGGGAGTGCGCACGAGATCGCCCTTGGAATCACTCAGGAGTGCGCAGCAGACGCGTGTTGGCAACCCCCTTGCCCCTGGCTATGGTTCGGGGCGGGCCTGTGGGAGCGCGCCCATTTTTCCTCTCCTCCGAGGAGTCGGACATGACCCTCCGCACCACCACCCTGGCGCTGGTCTCGGCCCTGGCCGCGACCGCTGCGGCCACCCTCGCCCTCACCGGCGCCGGCCCCGCGGCCGCCGCCGGCGTCCAGTGCTCCGTCGACTACACGACGAACGACTGGGGCAGCGGCTTCACCGCGAACGTGAAACTTACCAACGCCGGCAGCACCCCGATCGACCACTGGAGCATCGGCTACTCCTACACCGGCAACCAGACCCTCTCCGGCTCCGGCTGGAACGGCACCTGGAGCCAGTCCGGCAAGAACGTCACCGTCGCCGCCCCCGCCTGGGCCACCACCCTCGCGGCGGGCGGCTCGGTGAGCGCGGGCGCCAACTTCGCCTACAGCGGCACCAACGCGGCGCCGACCTCCTTCACCGTCAACGGCGTCGCCTGCAACGGTGCGACGAGCCCCTCGCCGTCGCCCTCGGCGTCCGCATCGCCCTCGGCGTCCGCGTCGCCCTCCCCCTCGGCGTCCGCCTCCGCCTCGCCCTCCCCCTCCGCCTCTTCGAGCACCGGGACCGGCACCGGCAAGGCGCCGGCGCTGCACGTCTCCGGCAACAAGCTGGTGGACGCCAACGGTTCGCAGGTGATCCTGCGCGGCGTGAACCGTTCCGGCATGGAGTTCATGTGCGTCCAGGGCTACGGCTTCACCGACGGGCCGGTGGACGCCGCCTCGATCGCCGCGATCAAGAGCTGGAAGGCCAACGCCGTCCGCATCCCCGTCAACGAGGACTGCTGGAACGGCTACGCCAACGTCAAGCCCGAGTACGCGGGCCAGAACTATCGCACCGCGGTGAAGGACTTCGTCTACGCGCTGCGGGACGCCGGCCTCACCCCGATCATCGACCTGCACTGGACGCAGGGCCTCTACACCGGCAACTCCTCGGGCTGCTCGGACGTCAACTCGACCTGCCAGAAGCCGATGCCGGGCGCCGGCGCCGCGACCTTCTGGTCCTCCGTCGCCGACACCTTCAAGAACGACCCCTCGGTGGTCTTCGACCTGCTCAACGAGCCGTACGCGGACCGCGCCGTCTCCGGCATCGACCAGGCCTGGAACTGCTGGCGGGACGGCGGCAGCGCCTGCCCCGGCATCGCCTACCCGGTCAGCGGCATGCAGACCCTGGTGAACTCGGTCCGCACGGCCGGCGCGAACAACGTCATCCTGCTCGGCGGCCTGGCCTACTCGAACGACCTCGGCCAGTGGCTCGCCCACAAGCCGACCGACCCGGCCGGCAACCTGGCCGCGTCCTGGCACGTGTACAACTTCAACACCTGCTCCAGCCAGTCCTGCTGGAACTCGACCGTGGCGCCGCTGGCCGCCCAGGTCCCGGTGGTGGTCGGCGAGATCGGTGAGAACGACTGCGCCCACTCCTTCATCGACCAGGTGATGTCCTGGGCCGACGCCGCCAAGGTCTCCTACCTCGGCTGGACCTGGAACACCTGGGACTGCGGCCAGGGCCCGTCGCTGATCTCCAACTTCGACGGCACCCCGACCGCGTTCGGCCAGGGTCTCAAGAACCACCTCGCCGCCGTCAACTGACGCCGCCCCGCCCTCGCGCGATCGCCCTTCCCCCTGGGACGACCGCGCGAGGGCGGGCTTCGGGGTGGAGCCCGGGGCAGGGCCCGGAGGGGACAGCGGGGCTGGCCGCGGGCGTGTTTCGCGGTCCGTGACGCGTCATACGTGTCGTGACACTCACGCCGCCCGCCGCCGGTACGCGCGCAGCGCGGCGGCCGCACCCGCGCCGAACCAGCAGATCTCGAACACCACCCGGGCCGCCCCGTGCAGCGGATGCTCCGCCGTCGGGGCCGCGAACCACCCCCACGGCACGGCGAGGGCGACGACCGCCCCGGTCGCGGTGAGCAGTCGTGCCGTCCGGCGGCCCGGGCGATGCCAGGCCCACCAGGCCGCCGCCGCGTACACCACCAGTTCCGCCGCGAAGGCCGCCACGTCGAGCGCGGTCAGGCCCGTGGTCCCGGCCGCCGCGCCTCCCGCCGTCCCGGTCACCGGGCCACCCACCAGGCCGTGAGGAGGTGCAGGACGGCGAGGGCGCCGGCTCCGCACCCCATGCCGAGGTTGCGCCGGCGGAAGCCGATCGCGGAGTCCCCCGCTTGGGCCAGGCCCGACACCAGCAGCAGCGGCCAGGCCGCCGCCGCGTCCGCCCACACCGCCACCGCCGTGGCCGCCCCCAGCGGGACCGCCCGGACCGCGTAGGCCTGGGCGTACAGGCGCGTTCCGGCGGTGACCGGTTGGTCGGCGGGCAGCACCAGACCGGGCCGGAGGACCCCCGCCACGCTCGATCCGGCGCTCGCCAGTGCGGCCAGTGCGTTGACCGCCGACAGCACGTCCATTGCTTCTCCTCCTGAATCATTCGAGCTGTGAACGATACGGCGAAGTTACCATTCTGCTCATGAGCGATGTCAAGGGAGCGGCCGCGCTGCGCGCCACACTCGTGTTCAACCTGGGCACCCTCGGCGCGCTGGCCGCCGACCGGTTCGCGGCCCGGGTCGAGGCGCTGGGGCTCAAGCCCAAGCACGCCGGGCTGCTGGCCGCACTGGACGGCGGATCCGCCGCTTCCCAGCAGGAGTTGGCGAACCGCCTCGGCGTCGCGCCCAGTCTGATCGTGGCCCTCGCGGACCAGTTGCAGGAGCTCGGCGCGGTCGAACGCGTCCGCGACCCGGAGGACCGTCGGCGCCAGGTCCTCTCCCTCACCACCGAGGGGCGCCGCCTGCTGGACCGCTGCGCCGAGGCCGCCGAGGCCGCCGACGCCGAACTGGCCGCCGGGCTCACCGCCGCCCAGCGCACCGCCCTCACCCGTGGCCTGCGCACCCTCGGCGAACAGCACGTCCCCCGTTAGGGGTTCTCCGCCGGGAGCCCTCCACTGCGGGCGGCGTCGGTGGCCCGGAGCGGGGTCGGGCCCCGCCGGAGGACGGTGTCAGTGGGCCTGCCGGATATCCAGCCCGGAGGCGGCGAGGCGCTCCAGGGTGGGGTGGGTGGGGGCGGCGTCGGTGATCAGGCCGGTGACGCGGTCCCAGGGGAGGACGCGGAACGGGGAGGCGGTGCCGATCTTCTCGGCCGAGGCGAGGATCCAGGTCTCGGCCGCGCGGGCGGCCAGGGCGCGCTTCATCGCGGCCTCGTCCGCGTCGCCGGTGGTGAGTCCGGCGTCCGGGTGGACGCCGGTGACGCCGAGCAGGCAGAGGTCGGCCGAGACGTTCTGGGCGGCTTCGACGGCGGCCGCGCCGCAGGCGACCGCGGAGTGCTTGAAGATCCGGCCGCCGAGCAGGAACAGCTCGGCCCGGGGGTGTTCGAGGAGGGCCGCCACCACCGTCGGGCTGTGGGTGATCACGGTGCAGTCGAGCTCCGGCGGGAGCAGGCCCGCGACGGCGAGCGCGGTGGTGCCGCCGTCCAGGATGAGCGTGCCGCCGGGCCGGATCAGGTCGACGGCCGCGGCGGCGACCCTCCGCTTGCCGCCGGGCGTCACCGACTGCCGCTCGGCGTAGCCCGCGACGGCCGGCGAGGCGGGCAGCGCACCGCCGTAGACCCGCTGGCACAGGCCCTCGGCGGCGAGGTCGCGCAGATCGCGGCGGATGCTGTCCTCGGAGATGCCGAGTTCGGCGGCGACGTCCTTGGCCACCACCTTGCCCTCCCGGGCGAGCAGGTCGAGCAGGTGGTCGCGCCGTTCGGCAGCCAGCATCCTCGTTATCTCCTGTTCTTTCACGTTCTTGCATGTATCGTAGCGCCCCATGACCACACCAGTAGCAGTACACACCGCCCCGGACTCCCCCGCCGCCCCCATGCTCGTCCTGATCGCCGGCCCTTACCGCTCGGGCACCGGCGGCGACCCGGCCGCGATGGCCGCCAACCTGGCGCGACTGGAGGCCGCCGCCTGGCCGGTGTTCGCCGCCGGGCACCTGCCGGTGATCGGCGAGTGGATCGCGCTCCCGGTGCTGCGCTCAGCCGGCGCCGGTCCGACCGACCCGCTCGCCGACCAGGTGCTCTACCCCACCGCGGACCGGCTGCTCGCCCACTGCGACGCGGTGCTCCGCCTGCCCGGCGACTCCGCGGGCGCGGACCAGGACGTCGCCACCGCCCGCCGCCGCGGCCTGCCGGTCTACCACGACGTCTCCGAACTCCCGCCCCGGGCACGACGGGAGGACGCGTGAACGCCCGCCCGGGGATCGACCTCCCCGACCACCGCGGCCGGACCGGCCTGGACCGCGCCGGACGCGAGCTGCGCCGCAATCCCGACGTGCGGGTGCGCGAGGTGGAACTCACCTCGCAGGGCTGGCACGTGCTGCGCCGCACCACCTTCGACTACCGCCGCCGCGACGGACGCTGGACCACCGAGCAGCGCGAGACCTACGACCGCGGTAACGGCGCCGCCGTCCTGCCGTACGACACCGAGCGCGGGGTCGTCCTGCTGACCCGCCAGTTCCGCTACCCCGCCTACGTCAACGGGCACCCGGACGGAATGCTGATCGAGGCCGCCGCCGGACTGCTCGACCCGGGCGACGCGGACGACCCGTCCGCCGCCGTGCGCCGCGAGGGCCTGGAGGAACTGGGCGTCCGGCTGGGCCGGTTGACGCACGTGCTGGACGCGTACATGAGCCCGGGATCGGTCACCGAACGGGTGCACTGCTACGCCGCGCCCTACCGCCCCGCCGACCGGACCGGGCGTGGCGGCGGGCTGGAGGCGGACGGCGAGGACATCGAGGTGATCGAGCTGCCCTTCGCCCTCGCCCTGGCGATGACCCGGGACGGGCGGATCACCGACGGCAAGACCGTCCTGCTGCTGCAGTGGGCCGCGCTGCACGGGCCGTTCGCCCCACGGGCGGCGGCGCGAAGCTAGGGGGAGGCCGGCCCGGCATCCCGGGCGGCCCCGGCATGAACGTGCAAGAACGTGCAG
Organism: Kitasatospora sp. NPDC015121; assembly: GCF_055562955.1. NCBI lineage: Bacteria > Bacillati > Actinomycetota > Actinomycetes > Kitasatosporales > Streptomycetaceae > Kitasatospora > Kitasatospora sp. NPDC015121. The sequence continues at coordinate 236,759 of NZ_JBVHEH010000011.1, read as the reverse complement.
GCCGTGTCCGGAGGGTCGCCCGGCCCCCGCTCAGAGCTCGGTGGGGCCGCCGTGGCGGGCGAAGAACTCCTCGGCGAACATCGCGAACAGCACCACGTCGCGGTGCTCGCCCGCCACGAAGAAGTGTCGGCGCAGCCGGCCCTCCTCGGTGAAGCCGAGCTGCCGCTGGAGGGTGAGCGAGGGCTCGTTGTGGGCGAACACCCGGGCGGTGGCCTTCTGGTGGCGCCGCTCCTCGAACTGGTGGCGCAGCACCAGCCGGACCGCCTCGGACGCGTAGCCGCGGCGGCGGTGCTCGGCGCCGACCGTGATGCCGTACTCGAACAGTCCGCTGCGGACGTCGGCCCGGTGCACGCTGATGCCGCCGACGGCGGTGCCGTCGGCGCGGGACTCGATGACCAGCTGGTAGGTGTCGGCGGTCGGATCCGCGGCGGCCTTCTCCCGGGCGAAGGCCGTCCACCCCTCGGCGGACCTCGGCGGGTTGAGCGCGTCTCCGAGCCGTTCCTCCTGCTCGGAGAGGCGCGCCAGCAGCGGCCCGTCCTCCGGTTCGACCGCCCGCAGGCGCACTCGTTCACCCGTCCAGTAGCTTGTCATCCGATCTTCGTACCACGACCGGTGCAGCCTCGTCCGGGAGTTGTCGCCCCGGCCGGGCGGACGGGGTCGGACGGACGGGCCGCCGGTCAGCTGCGGGCGGCGAGCGGGAAGCGGGCGGCGACGGCGGCTCCGCCGGGGGTGCCGTCGAGCAGGCGGCGCAGCAGGTCGGCCAGGGCGCGGGCCTCGTACTGGTCCAGGCGGTCGCTCATGTAGGCGAGCAACGGGGCTGCGGTGTCGGCGAGTTCGGCGAGCTTGGCGAGGCCTTCCGGGGTGATCGCGAGCAGCACGGTGCGGCGGTCGGTCGGGCTGGGAGTCCGGGCGACCAGCCCGGCCTTGACCAGGGAGTCGACCAGCCGGCTGGGGCTGCCGGCCTCGCAGACCAGTCGGCGTCCGACCTCGGCGAGGGTGAGCCGTTCCCCCTCCGCCAGCACCTCCAGCACCTCGCTCTGCGCGGGGGTGATGCCGGACTGCTTGAGGGCGTGCCCCAGCCGTCGACTGCCCTCGCGCTGGGCCGCCAGCACCAGCAGGCGGATCTCGCTCAGCATCCGGGCGTGTTCGGCCGTCTCCATCGTCCTGGTCCTCTCCCTCGGCGGCGCGCGGCGTTCGGTGCCGACAGCGGCGTCGGCGTCGGAGCGGGGTTGACACCCGCTCGACGCCTCCGCCATATTCGGTGACACGACATCGATGACACATCATTGATGTCGTGTCACCGATGTTGCGGCATCAGTGTCGCGACATCGATGCCGCGACATCGTTGAGGCCTCACGGGTGGCGCGACATCGATGACGCAACACCCATCACGTGTCACTGATGACACGGCACCGACGACACGACATTGATGCCGTGACATTGATGATGCAACACCGATGACGTGACACCAATTGCTGCGGCATTAGGCGCTCGGACATGAGTTGTCGCAGCACCGATGCCCGCTCGGTGCCCAGGAGGCTACGCGACCGGCCACGCCCGACGCACCCTCCCTCACCCGCCCGGCTCACCCATCCGGCGCACTCGGCGACCACACCCGTTCGGCCCACTCTCCCCGCGCCTCCCCGCACCCCCCTGCGCCCGTTCGCGCCCCCACCCCTGTCACCGCTGTCGCCTTGCGACATCCACAAGGAGCGTTCCACCGTGAACCGCACGCCTGATGTCCTGCTGCTCGGGGCCACCGGCACCACCGCCGGTCTGATCGCCGCTCGGCTGGCCGAGGCCGGGTACGGCCTGTTGCTCGCCGCCCGGGACACCGGGCGGGCCGAGGAGTCGGCGGGGCGGTTGGCGGCGGGGGCGGTGCGAGGGGTGCGGAGGCTGGATCTGGCGGACCCGGTGGGGGTGGCCGCGCTGGTGAGGGGCGTGCGGGTGGTGGTGAACACGGTCGGGCCGTTCGGACGGTTGGCCGGGCCGGTGATCGACGCCGCGCTGGCCGCCGGGGTTCCGTACGTGGATATCGCCAACGAGTTCGGTGCCGTGCACACCCTGCTGGAGCGGGACGCCGCCGCCCGGGAGGCCGGGGTCGCGCTGGTGACCGGTGCCGCGTTCGGGCCTGCCGCCACCGAGGCGCTGGTGCTGCGGTTGCGGGCGGCGGGCGGCGGCGTGCCGGCGGAGATCGAGGTGGCGGCCGCACCGGCCACGGCGTACGACACCGCAGGGGTGCGGGCCACCGTGGCCGAGATCCTGTCCGAGGGGGCGCTCGGCTACCGGGCGGGTGTGCTGCACCGCGAACCGCTCGGCAGCGGCGTCACCCGGGTGGTGTTCGGCGGTGCCGAGCGCACCGTGCTGCCAGCACCGCTCGGCGACCTCGCGGCCGCCCGTCACTCCGGCGGCGCCGACACCGTCACCGCGTACGCGCTGGTGCCCGGGGAGCGCGGCCCCTCCACCGGGCAGGAGCGGTCCGCCGCCTGGGCCCGGATCCGCACCGCCGACGGGCGGGTGCTGAGCGTGGAGTCGGAGTGCGGTGAGGGCTTCGCGTTCACCGCCGCCGTGGCCGCCGCCACCGTCGACCGGCTGCTCACCGGCCCCGTCCGCCCCGGCGCCTGGACGGCCTGCGGGCTGTACGGGCCCGAGCTGGTCGAGCAGGCCGGCGGGACCATCGGCGCGGTACGGGACGCGGTGCGGGACGCGGCGGTGGCCCCGTGAGTACTCGGGTCGTGCGGCTCGGCGATCGGCACGTCAACTTCCACCTGCTCGTCGACGGCACCGACCTGACGCTGGTCGATGCCGGGTTGCCCGGCCATCTCCCGCTGCTGGAGGCCGAGTTGGCGCGGATCGGGCGCCGGCTCGACGATCTGCGGGCGATCCTGGTGACGCACGGCCACCTGGACCACCTCGGCCTGGCCGGTCCGCTGGCCGCACGCACCGGGGCGCAGGTCTGGGTGCACGCCGAGGACGCCCCGCTGCTCACGGATCCGCTGCGCGGGAACGCCGCCGCGCCCACCGAGGCGAACGTCCTGCGGTACGTGCTGCGCCGCCCGTCCGCGCTCCGCTCCCCCGCGCACTTCGTCCGCCGCGGCATGCTGCGCACCCGTCCGGTCGCCGAGCCGTGGACCTTCCTGGGCGGCGAGCAACTGGACGTGCCCGGGCGGCCGTTGGCGGTGCACGTGCCCGGCCACACGGCGGGCAGTGCGGTCTTCCTGCTGCCGGGCGGCGAGGCCGCGTTCACCGGTGACGCGCTGGTCACCAGCGACACCGTCGGCGGTCGCAGCGGCCCCGGCCTGGTCTGCCGCGCCTTCACCCGGGACAGCGCGCAGGCGCTGCGCGCGCTGGAGGCGATGGCCGCGCTGGACGCCGACACCGTCCACCCCGGGCACGGCGAGCCCTGGCCCGGCGGGCTGGCCGATGCCGCCCGGCGCGCGCTGGACGCCGGTCAGGTGTAGCGGGGAGGAGGGCGAACGGGGCGGCGGGGAAAGGGTGGTGCGTCTCCGGTGCACTCCGCGGCAGGCGGGCTCGTCCGCCTGCCGCGGGCCGGGAGTCGGAGCCCGCCGCCGTGACCCCGACGACCTACCGAGGAACCCGCAACACCAGTTCGCCGGTTGCGAGTTGGTGGACGAGCGGGGCCGACCGGCGGGCTAGGAGCCGTACTCGACGAGGTAGAGGGCCAGGCCGAGGACGGTCGCCGTCAGCGCGCCGAGCAGCGCGCCCCGGGCCGGCACCCTCGGGGCGGTGACCCGGCTGCTCTCCGGCGCGGTGTCCAGCGGTACCGCCGCAGCGCCCTCCGGCCGGCGGGACGGGACTTCGACCAGCCAGGGGCGTTCCGGGTCGTAGGAGACGTCCAGGGTCCGGCCGGCCTCGAACTCGCGCAGGTGCATGACGTTGACCTTCGCCGTGGCGTGCACCCGGTACGCGGGACGTCCCTCGGGGGCGGCGGTCAGGTCCAACTTCACGGTATGGTCGGGGCCTTCGCCGATCGCCTCCGCGTTCTCTATCCGGGCGGGGGCGGGCGAGAGCGGGCCCTTCAGGTGCAGTCCGACCTGCCTGCGGCGGCCGCCGTACGTCACGGCGACGGCGAGCAGCGCCGTCCAGGGGACGAGGTTCACCCCGATGACGAACTGCTCGACCGCCGAGTCGTCCCCGCTCCCCAGCCCGCCGGCGCCCTGCACCACCGCCCCCAATTCGCCGCCCACGACGACGAACAGCAGCAGTCCCACCCAGAACATCCCCGCTCCTTCCGCTCGGCGCCCACACTCTAGGGGCAGCGGGGAAGGCGGGGGCCGCAGGGGCGGCGGGCGGCGGTCAGTAGCGGTAGCGGACGGCGTCGACGAGCTGGCCGGGCCCGAGGTCGGCGAAGCGTTCGATCTCGGCCTCGCGGACGTCGAGGACGGCCTGCCAGAGCGGGTCGCCCAGCGCGGCGCGCAGCACCTCGGACTTGCGCAGCGCGTCGACGGCCTGGTCGAGGGTGGCGGGGAGGCGTTCGGCGGTGCCGTCGGGGTCGCCGGTGGTCTCGGCGGGGAGGCGGAGGGCGGCGCCGAGGCCGGCCAGGCCGGCGGCGAGGACGCCGCCGACGGCGAGGTAGGGGTTGGCGGCGGCGTCGAAGCACTTGATCTCGGCGTTGGCCTGTTCGGGCGCGGAGCCGGTGATCAGGCGCAGTGCGGCCTCCCGGTTCTCCAGGCCCCAGCAGCGGTGCGGCCCGGACCAGCGGCCGGGGGCGAGGCGCAGGTAGCTGGCGACGGAGGGGGCGCCGAGGGCGAGCAGGGCGGGGAGTTCGGCGAGCACGCCGGCCAGGAAGGCCTCGGCCTCCCGGGTGAGGCCGTGCGGCCCGGTGCCGCCGTGGCCGAGGTTGCGGCCGTCGCGCCAGAGGCTGAGGTGCAGGTGGCCGCCGTTGCCGACGCCGTCGGGGGTGGTGACGGGGGCGAAGCTGGCGCGCAGTCCGTGCCGGAGCGAGACGGCCTGGACGGTGTGGCGGACCAGCAGGGCGGTGTCGGCGGCTTCGACGGGGCCGCCGGGGGCGACGGAGAGTTCGTACTGGCCCTCGGTGTACTCGGGGTGCAGTTGCAGGACGGTGAGCTGCTGTTCGCGCAGGGTGCGCAGCAGGTCGCGCAGGTAGTCGCTGTTGCCGATCAGGCGGCGCATGCCGTACGCGGGGCCGGGTTCGCCGCCGTCGACGATCCACTCGACCTCGATGCCGGCCCGGACGGTGAGGCCGTGGTCGGCGAGCGCGTCGGCGGCGCGGCGGGCGAAGCGGCGCTGGCAGCCGGGGTGGGGTTCGCCGTGCTGGGTCCAGCGGTCGCCGGGGGCCCAGGCCCAGCCCGGCTGGGCGGCGAGGCGGTGCAGGGCGGTGAGGTCGGGGACGAGGCGGAGGTCGCCGACCGGGCTCGCGGTGGGGGCGAGCGAGTCGTCGACCAGGAAGGCGTCGAAGCAGGGGGCGGCGCCGACGCCCCAGCGGGCGGCGGATTCCAGGCCGCGGACGGGGACGGTCTTGGCCCGGGTGACGCCGGCGTTGTCGACCCAGGTGACGATCACTCCGTCGACGCCCTCGGCCTCGATCCGGGTGGCGGCGACCCGGGCTTCGGCGGCGCGTTCGGCGGGGGGCTTCTCGGTGCTCATGGACCCATCCTGACCAGGGGTTTCGTGGCGTTCGGGGGAGCGCGCCGAGGGGTCACCCGTCCGTGGCGGCGCCCCTGTGACGCAGGTCACATCGGATGATGAAATTTCCGGGGAGCGGTTCCCCGTTTAGACATCTGTCCGCAATAAAACGGGGAGACAATCCCCAGTAGCCCGGACTAGCCTGGCCCCACCGCCACGGCTCCGGCCGACCGTCGCTCGAAGGGAGCGCAGCATGACCGTCACCACCGCCGCTCCCGTCCGGCGCGCGGACGCCGCCCGCAACCGGGCCCGCATCGTGGCCGCCGCCCGGGAGGCCTTCGTCGAGCACGGGGCGATGGCCCCGCTGGACGAGATCGCCCGCCGGGCCGGCGTCGGCAACGCCACGCTGTACCGGAACTTCGCCGACCGCCGGACGCTGATCCGCCAGGTGTCCGTCGCCGTGATGGAACGGATCGTCGCGCACGCGCACGCGGCCGTCGCCGAGGAGCCCGACTCCTTCGCGGCGTTCAGCCGCTTCGTGCACGCCGCGGCCGAGGAGCGGATCGGCGCGCTCTGTCCCCTGCTGTCCGACACGATCGACCCGAACGAACCCGAACTCGCCGAAGCGCGCGCCGAGATGAAGAAGGTCACCGAGGACCTGATCGCCCGCGCCCAGGCCGACGGCCTGCTCCGCACCGACGTCGGAGCCGGCGACGTCGTCGTCGCCATGGCCCAGCTCACCCGACCGCTCCCCGGCTTCGGCTGCCTCGACCTGGACCCGCACGTCCGGCGTCACCTGCAGTTGCTGCTGGACGGCCTGCGGGCTCCCGCACCGTCCGCGCTGCCCGGCCGTGCCGCGACCCTGGAGGACCTCACGCCCCGCGCCTGACGCCGCCCGACGGCGACCGGGGCCGGACCACGATCCCGACCCCACCCCTTGACCTCTCGACGGGACGCCCCTGACGGGCCGCGGTCCCGCACGCTCTCCGTACGCCCTCGCACACACAAGTGGGTACCTCCATGTCTGACACCCTCCAGCCGGATCCGCGCCGGTGGAAGGCCCTCGTCTTCATCGCCCTCGCGCAGCTGATGGTCGTCCTCGACGCGACCGTGGTGAACATCGCCCTCCCGCACGCCAAGCAGGACCTCGGCTTCGCCGACAGCACCACCCAGTGGGTCATCACCGCCTACGCCCTGGCCTTCGGCAGCCTGCTGCTCTTCGGCGGCAGGGTCGCCGACCTGTGGGGCCGCCGCCGGACCTTCACGGTCGGCCTGGTCGGCTTCGCCGCGGCCTCCGCGCTGGGCGGCGCCGCCGCCAACACCGCGATGCTGCTCGGCGCCCGCGCCCTGCAGGGCGTGTTCGGCGCGCTGCTGGCGCCCGCCGCGCTGTCGCTGCTGGCCGTGATGTTCACCGACGGCAAGGAGCGCGCCAAGGCGTTCGGCATCTACGGCGCGGTCGCCGGCGGTGGCGGCGCGATCGGCCTGATCCTGGGCGGCGCGCTCACCGAGTACCTGAACTGGCGCTGGACCTTCTACGTCAACATCCCGTTCGCGGCGGTGGCCATCGCCGGCGCGCTGATGGTCATCCGCGAGCCCGCCGTCGGCCGCAACAGCAACCGGCTGGACATCCCGGGCGTGCTGCTGGTCACCACCGGCCTGGTCTCCCTGGTCTACGGCTTCACCCGCGCCGAGCAGGAGGGCTGGGGCGACGCCAGCACCATCGGCCTGTTCCTCGCCGCCGCCGTGCTGCTGATCGCGTTCGTGGTCGTCGAGGGCCGGGTCAAGGCCCCGCTGCTGCCGCTGCGCGTGATCACCGACCGCAACCGCGGCGGCGTCTACCTCTCGCTCGGCATGGCCGTGATCGGCATGTTCGGCCTGTTCCTCTTCCTCACCCTCTACATGCAGGGCGTGCTCGGCTACAAGCCGCTGGTCAACGGCTTCGCCTTCCTCCCGATGGTGGCCGGCATGATCATCGGCTCCACCCAGATCGGCGCCCGCCTGATGACCCGGGTCCCGGCCCGGTACCTGATGGCGCCCGGCTTCGTGGTCGCCTCGCTCGGCCTGCTGATCCTGACCCAGATCGACGTCGGCACCTCGTACTGGCAGATCCTGCCCGGCCTGGTCCTGATGGGCCTCGGCATGGGCACCGCGTTCATGCCCGCGATGAGCCTGGCCACCTACGGCGTCCAGCCGCGGGACGCCGGTGTCGCCTCCGCGATGGTCAACACCTCGCAGCAGGTCGGCGGCGCGATCGGCACCGCGCTGCTGAGCACCGTCGCGCACAGCGCCGGCACCTCCTGGGCCAAGTCGCACGCGGCCGCCGCCACCGACCCGCAGCTGTTCCAGCTCCAGGCGCAGGTGCACTCCTACTCCGTCGCGATCTGGGCGGCCTTCGGCATCCTGCTGCTGGCCGGCGTCACCGCCTTCGCCCTGATCAACGCCGGCAAGCCGGAGCACCACGCAGAGGGCGCCGACGCCGAGGACGCCGTCCCGGTCATGGCGCACTGACGCACCGGCACCACCCGCACCACCCACACGCGCGAGCGGCCCGCCCGGAACCCTCCGGGCGGGCCGCTCGCGCGTTTCAGCGTGCGTAGCGCTTGAGCTCCTCGGTGTCGAGGGTGACACCGATCGGGTCGGGCAGGACGACCTCGTGGCCGTAGGCCAGCGTCGCGACGCTCTCGTAGCGGCCGTCCTTCGGCTCGCTGTGGACGGTCACCGCGCCCGCGTCGCGATCGATCAGCAGGTAGACCGGGATCCCGGCCTCGGCGTACGCCACCGGCTTCTCGACCCGGTCGCGCTGGTGGGTGTCGGAGTCGTAGGACGTCACCTCCACGACCATCAACACCGGGTCGGGGTCGGCCCACTCGCCCTGCCCGGCAAAGGCTCCGTCCTCGGCGAGCGCGCCGTCGGGCTTCGCGTGACCGCCCCGGTAGCGGTCCACCCTCAGCCCCTGCTCCGCGTACAGCCACAGGTCGGGGCGGTGCTGCATGCAGCGCTTCGAAACCCAGCGGATGATTTCGCCGTGGTCGCCGTCGGGCACCGGCTTGACTCCGATCCTGCCGTTGATGAACTCGAGCACCACGTCCTCCCGCTCAGCCGCTGTGGCGATCCCTCTGAACTGGTCGGGTTCCATCTGCGGGCGCTCAGTCGTCATGACAGCCATGGTGTCCTCCCTCGGCAGTTGCGGCCACAGTATGGACCCGACGTCGTCCCGCCGCGCCGCGCTTGCCCCTTCCTACCCGTCGGTAGCTGGGCTACAGTGTCCGCACGCGTCAGCGCCGGGCTTCGGGAGCCGCACCGGCGGATCGCGTTCTCTTCTCCTGTGTGCGCGTCGGCGTCGCTCCACGACCCGTTCGGAGCGCCTGAGCACCACGGCACAGCCCCTCGACGGAACCGGAGCGGACCGGTCCGTACGGCGGGGCGCCGCTGTTCTTCTTCCGTTCCCGTTTCTCCCGTGCCGTCGGCACTCCCTCCCCCGTCACACCCTCCGTCCGGGTTCGCGTCGTCGCGGCCGGGCGGTGGCGGGGGCCGCGGCACGGGCCATGACCTAAGGAGTCTGGACAATGGAGCGTCCTTTTCCCACTGTCGCCGTGGTCGGCCTGGGCACCATGGGTGCCGGAGTGGCCGTGGCGCTGGCGCGCGGCGGGCGGCGGGTGATCGGCGTGGAGGCCGGCCCGACGCAGGCGCTGCGGGCGCTGGACCGGATCGAGGCGTCGACCGCGCGGGCGGTGGAGCGCGGCCGGCTGGAGGCCGCGGAGCGGGCGGAGCTGCTGGCGCTGATCGAGGTCGGTGACGACCTGGGCGCGGTGGCGGCGGCCGACCTGGTGATCGAGGAGGTGCCGGAGGACCTGGAGCTGAAGCGGGCGCTGTTCGCCGAGCTGGACCGGATCTGCCCGCCGGAGACGGTGCTGGCGACCGGGACGACGGCGCTGAGCGTGACCCGGATCGCGGCGGCCACCGCCCGTCCGGAGCGGGTGCTGGGGGTGCACTTCTTCAACCCAGTGCACACGATGCGCCTGGTGGAGGTGGTCCGCACGGTGCTGACCGACCCGCAGGCGGCCGAGCAGGTCGCCGAGTTGGCGCGCGACCTGGGCAAGGAGCCGGTGGCGGCGGGCGACCGGGCGGGGTTCATCGCGAACGGGCTGCTGTTCGCGTACCTGAACCAGGCGGCGGCGATGTTCGAGTCCCGGTACGCGACCCGGGAGGACATCGACGCGGCGATGCGGCTGGGCTGCGGCCTGCCGATGGGCCCGCTGGCGCTGCTGGACCTGATCGGCGTGGACACCGCCCGCACCGTGCTGGAGGCGATGTACGCGCAGTCGAAGGACCGGCTGCACGCGCCGGCGCCGGTGCTGGGGCAGCTGGTCGCGGCGGGCCTGCTGGGCCGCAAGTCGGGCCGCGGCTTCTACACGTACGAGGCCCCCGGCTCGTCGAAGGTGGTGGAGGAGCGGCGGGCGGACGCGGCGCCGCGGGCGGCCGGGCGCGAGGTGCGCACCGTCGGGGTGTGCGGCAGCGGGACGATGGCGACCGGCATCGTGGAGGTGTTCGCGAAGGCGGGCTTCCCGGTGCTGCTGGCGGCCCGCAGCCGGGAGAAGGCGGAGCGGGCGAAGGAGCAGCTGGCGAAGTCGCTGGAGCGTTCGGTGGTCAAGGGCCGGCTGACCGGGGAGGCCCGGGACGCGGCGCTGGCGCTGGTCACGCCGACCGGTTCGTACGGCGACCTGGCGGAGGCCGACCTGCTGGTGGAGGCGGTGGCGGAGGACCTGGCGGTGAAGCGCGAGCTGTTCGCGGCGCTGGACGCGGTCGCCAAGCCGGGCGCGGTGCTGGCGACCACCACCTCCTCGCTGCCGGTGATCTCGTGCGCGACGGCGACCTCGCGGCCGCGCGACGTGGTGGGGATGCACTTCTTCAACCCGGCGCCGGCGATGAAGCTGGTGGAGGTGGTCTCCACGGTGCTGACCGCCGGGGACGTCACGGCGACGGTGCTGGAGCTGTGCGCGAAGGTGGGCAAGCGCCCGGTGGAGTGCGGCGACCGGGCCGGTTTCATCGTGAACGCGCTGCTGTTCCCGTACCTGAACGACGCGGTGCGGATGCTGCAGGAGCACTACGCGACGGTGGACGACATCGACACCGCGATGAAGTTGGGCTGCGGCTACCCGATGGGCCCGTTCGAGTTGCTGGACGTGGTGGGGCTGGACGTGTCGCTGACCATCGAGCAGGTGCTGCACCAGGAGTTCCGCGAGCCGGGGCTGGCGGCGGCGCCGCTGCTGGAGCACCTGGTGGCGGCGGGCTGCCTGGGGCGCAAGACGGGGCGTGGTTTCCGCGACCACGCACGGCGATGACCGACCGTCCGGTGCCCGCTCCGCAGGGGCGGCCGTCCCCGGCCGGTGGGGTCAACCCGCTTGCGGCGAAGCCTCCTTGGGGGACGGGGGCGGTGTCCGCGCGGTGGCCGCGGCCGGCCGTGGCGCCGCCGGTGGCGCCGGTGCGCAGGGGCAGGCCGGTCGGCGGCGCGCCGGGGGCGTGTAGCGTTCCGGGCATGGATCGCCAGACCTCGCCCGCCCAGCAGCAGCCGGCCGCCGGGCCCGACCAGTCGCGTACGGGTGCGGAGTCCGGGCCGGGCAGTCGCCGGGCCGCCGCCCAGCGGCTGCAGATGCGCCAGGACCTGACCGCCTCGGCGATGGAGCTGTTCGCCACGCAGGGGTACGAGGAGACGACGGTCGACCAGATCGCGGCCGCCGCGGGGGTCGCCCGACGGACCTTCTTCCGGTACTTCCGGTCGAAGGAGGAGGCGATCTTCCCGGACCACGACGACACCCTGGTGCGGGTGGCGGACCTGCTGGCCAGCGCGGACGCCGAGGAGCACCCGCTGGACGTGGTGTGCCGCGGCATCAAGGAGGTGCTGCGGATGTACGCCTCCACGCCGGAGATGTCGGTGGCCCGCTACCAGCTGATCCGGCAGGTCCCGGCGCTGCGCGAGCGCGAGATCGCGGTGGTGTCCCGGTACGAACGGCTGTTCACCCGCTACCTGCTGGGCCGGTTCGACGCGGCGGAGCAGACGCCGCCGGGCTGGCAGCGCGGCGGGGACGACGACTCGATGCTGGCGGAGGTGTCGGCGGCGGCGGTGGTCGCGGCGCACAACCACGTGCTGCGGCGCTGGCTGCGGGCCGGCGGGCACGGTGACGTGGAGGCGCAGCTCGACCACTCCTTCGGGGTGATCCGGGGGACGTTCTGGCCGACTCCGCCGAGCGGGGCGCGCCGCCGCGGCGCCACGCTGGCACCCGGTGCCAGTGGGGAGGGTGGGGAGGCCGAGGCGGTGAGCGCACTGAGTGCCAGTCCGGGCGGTGAGGTACTGATCACAGTCGCCCGGACGGACGCGCCGCTGGAGGTCGTGGTGGATTCCATCCGTGCCGCCCTGGCGGGCCGAACTTCCGCGTAATCCAGGCGGTTTCCGCAGATCACCAGCTGTTTCGAAGGCCCGTTCCCGGTTTCGGGGACGGGCCTTCGGCGCGTCCGGGCGGGTCGCGCGCCGCGTGTCCTGGCTCACCCCAGAACTTGGCACCCCGTGTCTTTACGAGTGGCACAGGGTGCCACTACCGTGTTCCCACCGGCTGCGGCGCCGCGGCTCCCCACCTCGGCGCGCCGTCTTCCGGCGTCCCCTACCGAGGGGGCGTGAACCAGCAGCACCCACGCGACACCACCCGACCGTCGCACCCGCAGCACCCACCCGACCCTCAGCGAAGCCGGTGTCCGCTCCCGGCTCCCCCAGACGCCCTGTGTCCCTCGCACAGGTACGCCTTCGGAGGCAGCCATGCAGGAAATTCTCGACGCGATCCTCAGCGGCGACGCCACGTCCGCCGACTACGCCGCCCTGGCGCTGCCCGAGTCCTACCGGGCGGTGACGCTCCACAAGGACGAGGAGCAGATGTTCGCCGGCCTGGCCAGCCGGGACAAGGACCCGCGCAAGTCGCTCCACCTGGACGACGTGCCGCTGCCCGAACTCGGCCCGGGCGAGGCCCTGGTGGCCGTGATGGCCAGCTCGGTGAACTACAACACGGTGTGGAGCTCGATCTTCGAGCCGGTCTCCACCTTCGGCTTCCTGGAGCGCTACGGCCGCCTCTCGCCGCTGACGAAGCGTCACGACCTGCCGTACCACGTGCTCGGTTCCGACCTGGCGGGCGTGGTGCTGCGGACCGGCGCCGGCGTCAACGCCTGGAAGCCGGGCGACGAGGTCGTCGCGCACTGCCTGTCCGTCGAGCTGGAGTCCCCCGACGGCCACAACGACACGATGATGGACCCGGAGCAGCGGATCTGGGGCTTCGAGACCAACTTCGGCGGCCTGGCCCAGATCGCCCTGGTGAAGACCAACCAGCTGCTGCCCAAGCCGAAGCACCTGACCTGGGAGGAGGCCGCCTCCCCCGGCCTGGTCAACTCCACCGCCTACCGGCAGCTGGTCTCGCGCAACGGCGCGGGCATGAAGCAGGGCGACAACGTGCTGATCTGGGGGGCGAGCGGCGGCCTCGGCTCGTACGCCACCCAGTACGCGCTGGCCGGCGGCGCCACCCCGATCTGCGTGGTCTCCAGCCCGCAGAAGGCGGACATCTGCCGGGCGATGGGCGCCGAGGCGATCATCGACCGCTCCGCCGAGGGCTACCGGTTCTGGAAGGACGAGAACAACCAGGACCCGCGCGAGTGGAAGCGGCTGGGCGCGAAGATCCGCGAGTTCACCGGCGGCGAGGACGTCGACATCGTCTTCGAGCACCCGGGCCGGGAGACCTTCGGCGCCTCGGTGTACGTCACCCGCAAGGGCGGCACCATCGTGACCTGCGCCTCCACCTCCGGCTACATGCACCAGTACGACAACCGCTACCTGTGGATGTCGCTGAAGCGGATCGTCGGCTCGCACTTCGCCAACTACCGCGAGGCCTTCGAGGCGAACCGGCTGGTCGCCAAGGGCAGGATCCACCCGACCCTGTCGAAGGTCTACGCGCTGGAGGAGACCGGCCAGGCCGCCCTGGACGTGCACCACAACAAGCACCAGGGCAAGGTCGGCGTGCTCTGCCTGGCCCCGCAGGAGGGCCTGGGCGTGCGCGACCACGCGCTGCGCGAGCAGCACCTCACCAAGATCAACGCCTTCCGGGACGTCTGATGGGCGCCCGGGAACGCGACCGCCCCTGGCTGATGCGCACCTACGCCGGGCACTCCACCGCGAGCGACTCCAACGCGCTGTACCGGCGCAACCTCGCCAAGGGGCAGACCGGCCTGTCGGTGGCCTTCGACCTGCCGACCCAGACCGGCTACGACTCGGACCACGTGCTGGCCCGCGGCGAGGTCGGCCGGGTCGGCGTGCCGGTCGGGCACCTGGGCGACATGCGGACCCTGTTCGACGGGATCCCGCTGGAGCGCACCAACACCTCGATGACCATCAACGCCACCGCGATGTGGCTGCTGGCGCTGTACCAGGTGGTCGCCGAGGAGCAGGGCGCGGACGTCGCCAAGCTGACCGGCACCACCCAGAACGACATCGTCAAGGAGTACCTGTCGCGCGGGACGCACGTCTTCCCGCCCGGCCCGTCGGTGCGGCTGATCACCGACATGATCGCCTACACGGTGGCGCACCTCCCGAAGTGGAACCCGATCAACATCTGCAGCTACCACCTGCAGGAGGCCGGGGCGACGCCGGTCCAGGAGATCGCCTACTCGATGTGCACCGCGATCGCCGTCCTGGACGCCGTCCGCGACTCCGGGCAGGTCCCGGCCGAGCGGATGGGCGAGGTGGTCGGCCGGATCTCCTTCTTCGTGAACGCGGGCGTCCGCTTCGTCGAGGAGATGTGCAAGATGCGGGCGTTCAACCGGCTGTGGGAGAAGGTCACCCGGGAGCGCTACGGCATCGAGGACGCCAAGCAGCGCCGGTTCCGCTACGGCGTGCAGGTCAACTCGCTGGGCCTGACCGAGGCGCAGCCGGAGAACAACGTCCAGCGGATCGTGCTGGAGATGCTGGCCGTCACGCTCTCCAAGGACGCCCGGGCGCGGGCCGTCCAGCTCCCGGCCTGGAACGAGGCGCTGGGCCTGCCGCGGCCGTGGGACCAGCAGTGGTCGCTGCGGATCCAGCAGGTGCTGGCGTACGAGTCGGACCTGCTGGAGTACGGCGACCTGTTCGACGGCTCGCACGTGGTCGAGGCGAAGACCGCCGAGCTGCTGGCCGGCGCCGAGGCGGAGATCGCCAAGGTGCTGGGGATGGGCGGGGTGATCCCGGCCGTCGAGTCCGGCTACCTGAAGTCGAACCTGGTGGCCTCGCACGCCGAGCGGCGGGCCCGGATCGAGGCGGGCGAGGACCGGATCGTCGGCGTCAACTGCTTCGAGGGCACCGAGGAGAACCCGCTCACCGCGGACCTGGACGCCGCGATCATGGTGGTCGACCCGGCGTCCGAGCGCTCGGTGCTGGCCAACCTGGCCGCCTGGCGGGCCGGGCGGGACGAGGCCGCGGTGCGGGCCGCGCTGGCCCGGCTGAAGGAGGTGGCGGCCACCGACGAGAACCTGATGGCGGCCACCCTGGCGTGCGCCCGGGCGGGCGCCACCACCGGCGAGTGGTCGTTCGCGCTGCGCGAGGTGTTCGGCGAGTACCGGGCGCCCACCGGTGTCGGCGGCGCCCCGGTCGCGGTCGCGGCCGAGCCGGGCGGCGAGCTGGCCGCCGTGCGGGAGGCGGTCGCCGCGACCGCCGCCGAGCTGGGCGCCGGCAAGCTGCGCCTGCTGGTCGGCAAGCCCGGCCTGGACGGGCACTCCAACGGCGCCGAGCAGATCGCCGTGCGGGCCCGCGACGCCGGCTTCGAGGTGGTCTACCAGGGCATCCGGCTGACGCCCGAGCAGATCGTCTCGGCGGCCGTCGCCGAGGACGTCCACTGCGTGGGCCTGTCGATCCTCTCCGGGGCGCACCCGGAGCTTGTGCCCGACGTCATACAGCGGTTGGGCCGGGCCGGGGTGGAGGATGTGCCGGTGATCGTGGGCGGCATCATCCCGGCAGCGGACGCGGAGGTCCTGCGGGCCGCCGGGGTGGCCGCCGTGTTCACGCCCAAGGACTTCGGCATCACCACCATCATCGGCCGGATCGTGGACGAGATCCGGCTGGCCAACAGGCTCCAGCCGTGGGCCGCGGCCACCGCCGCGACCAGCTGACCCCGGAAGGAACTCCCCTCACATGAGCGTCAACCGCCTCCGTCCGCGCCGTTCCTGCCTGGCCGTGCCCGGCAGCAACCCGCGCTTCCTGGAGAAGGCCCAGGGCCTGCCCGCCGACCAGGTCTTCCTCGACCTGGAGGACGCCTGTGCCCCGCTGGTCAAGGAGAGCGCCCGCCACCACATCGTGGACGCCCTCAACAACGGCGACTGGGGCGGCAAGACCCGGGTTGTCCGGGTCAACGACTGGACCACGCACTGGACCTACCGCGACGTGATCACCGTCGTCGAGGGCGCCGGCCAGAACCTGGACTGCATCATGCTGCCCAAGGTGCAGGACGCCCAGCAGGTGGTCGCGCTCGACCTGCTGCTCACCCAGATCGAGAAGACGGTCGGCCTGGAGGTCGGCAAGATCGGCATCGAGGCGCAGATCGAGAACGCCAGGGGCCTGGTCGAGGTCGACGCGATCGCCGCCGCCTCGCCCCGGCTGGAGACCATCATCTTCGGCCCGGCGGACTTCATGGCGTCCATCAACATGAAGTCGCTGGTGGTCGGCGAGCAGCCGCCCGGCTACGGCGCGGACGCCTACCACTACATCCTGATGCGCATCCTGATGGCCGCCCGCGCCAACGACCTGCAGGCGATCGACGGCCCCTACCTGCAGATCCGCAACCAGGAGGGCTACCGCGAGGTGGCCCGCCGCTCGGCCGCGCTCGGCTTCGACGGCAAGTGGGTGCTGCACCCGGACCAGGTCGCCGCCGCGAACGAGATCTACTCGCCCTCGCAGGAGGACTACGACCACGCCGAGCTGATCCTGGACGCCTACGACTGGTGCACCTCGGAGGCCGGCGGCGCGAAGGGCTCGGCGATGCTCGGCGACGAGATGATCGACGAGGCCAGCCGCAAGATGGCCCTGGTCATCGCGGGCAAGGGCCGGGCCGCCGGCCTGGAGCGCACCACCAAGTTCGAGATCCCGGAGGCGTGACGCCATGCAGTTCGGACGCACCTACGAGGAGTTCGAGGTCGGCGCGGTCTACAAGCACTGGCCCGGCAAGACCGTCACCGAGTACGACGACCACCTGTTCTGCCTGCTCACGATGAACCACCACCCGCTGCACCTGGACGCCAACTACGCGACCACCACCGTGCAGGGCAGGAACGTCGTGGTCGGCAACTACGTCTACTCGCTGCTGCTCGGCATGTCCGTCCCGGACGTGTCCGGCAAGGCGATCGCCAACCTGGAGATCGAGTCGCTGCGGCACGTGGCGCCGACCTTCCACGGCGACACGCTGTACGGCGAAACCACGGTCCTCGACAAGCGCATGACATCGAAGCCGGATCGCGGCATCGTGTACGTCGAGACCAAGGGCTACAAGCAGGACGGCACCGTCGTCTGCACCTTCCGCCGCAAGGTGATGGTGCCGACCGAGACGTACGTGAAGGAGCGCGGGGGCGAGCAGCCCGGCCGCCCCGAGCCGCTCGCCTGACCGGCCCCAGAGCCCCGGAACGGGCCGGCCGCCGTCATCGGCCGCGCCCGCACCCGGTTCCCGGGGGCTCCGCGGCAGCCACGCGCCGCGGAGCCCCCCAACCCCACCCTCATCATCTTCACGAGCATTCACGGAGCCGCACGATGGGACGCCTCGCACAGACCGACGGCCTCACCGAGATCCAGCGGGACATCCTCGCCACCGTGCGGGAGTTCGTCGACAAGGAGATCATCCCGGTCGCCACCGAACTGGAGCACCGGGACGAGTACCCGACCGCCATCGTCGAGGGCATGAAGCAGCTCGGCCTGTTCGGGCTGACCATCCCCGAGGAGTACGGCGGCCTCGGCGAGTCGCTGCTCACCTACGCCCTGGTGGTGGAGGAGATCGCCCGCGGCTGGATGTCGGTCTCCGGCATCGTCAACACCCACTTCATCGTGGCGCACATGATCAACGCGCACGGCACCCAGGAGCAGAAGGACCACTTCCTGCCCAGGATGGCGGCCGGCGAGCTGCGCGGCGCCTTCTCGATGTCCGAGCCGGGCCTGGGCTCGGACGTCTCGGCGATCTCCACCAAGGGCGTCCGGGACGGCGAGCACTACGTCCTGAACGGCCAGAAGATGTGGCTGACCAACGGCGGCACGTCCAGCCTCGTCGCGGTGCTCTGCCGGACCGACGAGGGCGGCAGCACCCCGTACAAGAACATGACCACCTTCCTGATCGAGAAGACCCCCGGCTTCGGGCCGAACGCCGCGGTGCCCGGCCTGACCGTCCCGGGCAAGATCGAGAAGATGGGCTACAAGGGCGTCGACACCACCGAGCTGGTGCTGCAGGACGTCCGGGTCCCGGCCGACCGGGTCCTCGGCGGCGTCCCGGGCAGGGGCTTCTACCAGATGATGGACGGCGTCGAGGTCGGGCGGGTCAACGTGGCCGCGCGCGGCTGCGGGGTGGCCCGGCGGGCGTTCGAGCTGGGCATCGCGTACGCGCAGCAGCGGGTCACCTTCGGCAAGAAGATCGCCGAGCACCAGGCGATCCAGTTCAAGCTGGCCGAGATGGCCACCAAGGTCGAGGCCGCGCACCAGATGATGGTGATGGCCGCCCGCAAGAAGGACAGCGGGCAGCGCAACGACCTGGAGGCCGGGATGGCCAAGTACCTGGCCTCCGAGTACTGCAAGGAGGTCGTCGAGGACTCCTTCCGGATCCACGGCGGCTACGGCTTCTCCAAGGAGTACGAGATCGAGCGGCTGTACCGGGAGGCCCCGATGCTGCTGATCGGTGAAGGTACGGCGGAGATCCAGAAGATGATCGTGGGACGCCGGCTCCTGGAGGAGTACCGGCTCGCCGACTGAACCGCCCCTCCCGGTGCGGGCGGTGGGCGTGCGGCCCGCCGTCCGCGCCGCGCCGGGTCCGCCCCGGCCTGGTCAGCCGATCCACGGGCGGGAACGGCGCCCGAGGCGTGCGCCCCGCGCGGTTGCCCCCCCCCCCGCCCGGCGGCCCCCCCCCCCCCCCCCGGGGCACACCCCCCCCCCAGAGACGGGAAAACACCCCGCCCCCCCCCCCCTATGGGCAACCC
>NZ_JBVHEH010000011.1:18501-217918 GCF_055562955.1 Kitasatospora sp. NPDC015121 | reverse complement strand
GGGGCGGGCGGGGCGGGGCCCGCCGGGGCGGGGCCCCCGCCCCCGGGGGGGGCCCGGGCCCGGGGGGGGCCGGCCGGGGGGGGGCCCCGGGCGGGGGGGGGGGCCCACGCCTCCGCGCACCGCGTGTCACTCCGCCGTCACTGAGACGTGAATCACCCGTGACCCGAGACCTCTTGGGGAACCGCGCCCGCTCCGGTTACGGTCGTATGCATAGCAGGTGCTCGACTCCGCAGACAGGCGCAGTCCGGCTAGCAGGCGGCTTGCCCAGATACGGGCAGGTCCCGATAGCATCCACCCGGACAGCAGCCGTCCAAACAACTCGATCCCCGCGGTGGCCCCCGTCCAGGTGCCGTTCAGTGTCCCCGCGCGGGGCCGCGACTAAAGGTCCTCGATGCCCATCAGCCCGTCCCCTCACACCTCCGCCCAGGGTCCCGGACCCGAGGGTCGGCGTCCCCGCGTGACCATCGCGCGCGGTGCCACCCCCTGGTTCGTCCCCACGCTGGCCACCGCCGCCGTGACGACCGCCCTCACCCGGCGTTCCGGCAAGTGGGCCCTGGCGGCCGTGCCCGCCTGCGCCCTGAGCGCTGGCATGCTGTGGTTCTTCCGCGACCCGGAGCGCGAGGTCGGCGCCGGACGGGTCATCTCCCCGGCCGACGGCGTGGTCCAGTCCATCGACGAGTGGCCGGACGGGCGCACCCGCGTCGCGATCTTCATGAGCCCGCTCAACGTCCACGTCAACCGCGCGCCGCTGGCCGGCAGCGTGACGTCGGTCGAGCACATCGCCGGTGGGTTCGTCCCGGCGTTCAACAAGGACAGCGACCGCAACGAGCGCGTCGTGTGGCACTTCGACACCGAGCTCGGCGACATCGAGATGGTGCAGATCGCGGGCGCAGTGGCCCGCCGCATCGTCCCCTACGTGGACGCCGGCACCAAGGTCGAGCAGGGCGAGCGGGTCGGCCTGATCCGCTTCGGCTCCCGCGTCGACACCTACCTGCCGGCGGGCGTCGAGGTCGGCGTCACGGTCGGCCAGAAGACCACCGCCGGGGTGACGCGCCTTGACCGTGACTGATCCTGAGACCCTGATGGAGCTCGACGACGAGTCGACCGAGTTCCGCCGCCGCCGCTGGGCGCGGGACCGCGAACTGCGCGCCCCCCGCTCCCCGCAGCACCTGTCCACCGCCGACTTCCTCACCCTGGGCAACGCCGTCTGCGGCTTCCTGGCGATCTACTCGATCACCACCGGGATCCTCATGCCGCACCTGACCAACGAGTCGGCCGCCCCCGTCAAGCACAGCGCCGCCACCGCGGTGACGCTGCTGCTGATCGGCTCGATGTGCGACCTCTTCGACGGCCTGGTGGCGCGCAAGCTGCGCTCCTCCGCGCTCGGCGCCGAGCTCGACAACCTGGCCGACCTGATCAGCTTCGGCATCGCGCCGGCCTACTTCGTCGCGGTCTGGGGCCTGGTCTCCCCCGGCACCAACCAGCAGCTGTCCGCGTTCATCGCGCTGACCGTGCTGCTCGCCGTGGTGCTGCGGCTGGCCCGCTTCTCGGCGGTCAAGATGCGGCCGGGGATCTTCCAGGGCATGCCCTGCCCGATGGGCGCGATGACCGTGCTGGCCATCGTGCTGCTCGACCCGCCGTTCGTCCCCGGCCTGCTGATGATCTTCGGCGTGGCCTACCTGATGGTCAGCCGGATCGAGTACCCGAAGCCGCAGGGCCTGCTCGCCACCGCGACGCTCGCCTGGATCGTCGTCTCGATCGGCTGCCTCGCCTCCTGGGCGGCCGGCCTGCCCGGCGGCGACAGGCTGATGCACATCGGCGCGCTGGCCCAGATCGCGCTGGCCGCGATGGCGCCGCTGCTGGTCATCCGCCGCAAGGTCGGCGAGAAGGTGGGCGTGGTCCGCGCCCGCCGCGCGGAGAACCGGGGCTGACCCGGGCCGCACGACGCACGACGCACGACGAGGAAGCGCCCTCCCGGATCCGTCCGGGAGGGCGCTTCCTCGTCGTCGTGCCGTCCGGCGGGCTACGCGCCGCCGGTGTGGACCGAGAAGGCGCTGCGGCGGGCGGCCCGGGCCACCGCCGGGTCGGGGTGGACCGAGGCGACGGCGGTCAGCACGCTCGCGGCGCGCGGGTGGCCGGACTGGCGGGCCCGGTTGAACAGCCGGACCGGCTCGCCGGCCGAGGCGCCCTCGACGTGGCCGACCAGCAGCGCGGTCTCGCCGTGGTCGAGGACCGCGGCGGCGGTGTCGACCCACAGCCAGGCGGCGTCCTCCGCGCCGAGCACGTCGGCCGGGGAGACCCCGTCCTCGTCCAGCTGTTCGGCCAGCCAGAGGAGCGCGTAGGGGCGCAGGACGGGCTCCTCGACGGCGCCCCGCACGCCCTGCTCGGCGGTGGAGCCGGCCACCACCCGGAGCGCCTCGAAGGCCAGGCCGCGGACCAAGGCGTCCTCGCCGCGGGCGGCCTCCAGCAGTTCGGCGACGGCGCGGTCGGCGGGGCGGGCGGCGACCCAGGCCCGGAACTCGGCGCGGGCCGGGCCGGGGCTGTAGTCGGCGCAGGCGCTGAGCAGCTCGACGGCGCTCTGCTCGATGTGGCCGGCGGCGGTCTGCGCGACGGTGCAGATCTCCTCCAGCTTGGCCCGGACGGCCCAGTGGCCGAGCGGGGAGAGCTCGGCGGCCTCGTCGCGGCGGCCGAGCGCGCCGACGGCGGCCAGGCCGTCGAGCATCCAGTCGAGGACCGCGGCGACGTCGGCGGGCGAGTGCGGGGTGTCGATCTGCGGTTCGCGGCAGGTGCCGCGGACGGCGGAGACCGCGAACGCGGCGTGCGGGACGGGCGACAGCGGGAAGGTGCCGGAGCTGGGGCCGAGGCGGCGCTCGTCCAGACCCCGGCGGAGCAGTTCGAGCAGTTCGCTGTCGGCGACCGGGCCGTCCACCAGGTGCAGGAAGGACAGCAGCTGGGGGGCCTGGTCGACGGCCTGCCCGGCCAGCTGGGCGAAGACGCCGCGCAGCGCGGCGGGCGGGACGGGGGCGAGCAGCGTCCAGGCGTCGAACAGCGCGGACCAGCCGCGGACCACCGCCTCGTCGTCGTGCTCCCAGGCGTGCAGCCGCCAGCCCGGTCCGGCGCCGCCGTCGCGGAGCTCGACCAGGCCGACCAGCAGGGCCTGGCCCCAGGCGTTGGCGGCGGCCCCGACGGTCATCGCGAGGGCCCGGCCGGCGGCGCGGGCGTCCTCGGGGAGGAGTTCGCCGCGCTTGTCGACCTCGGACAGCTCGCCGGCCCAGCGGGCGACCCGGACGGCGTCGGCGAGCATCCGGCGGGCCAGCGGGGCGAGCTCGGAGGGTGCCGGGAAGCCGTCGGGGACGGGCACCCGGCCGCGCCCCGGCTTCGCGGGGACCCGGCGGCGGGGGGCGGCGGCGGGTGGGGTGCCCTCCGCACGACCGACGGCCGCCGTTCCGGGCAGACGGGTCACCGTCGCACCGGTGCGGTGGGGCGGGTGCGGGGCATCACGGTCGCGCGGGTTCCGAGACGTCACGCCGTGCAGTCTTCCCCTTGTACGGGCCTTCTGTCACATCGACTGTCCAGCTGTCTCGGCCCGTTGTCCGAACGCCTCGAACGGGCGGGGGACGAAACGCCGCGAAACGGTACGAATCCCTCCGCTTTTGGGCGTGGACATGGCAGATATTGTGACCGCTCCGAGACGGAGACGCGGTATCCGGCGCTCCGGTTCCCCGGCGTCGCGCGCGGTGCGGGCCCGGGGCCTCACAGCAGCGGGGTCAGGAAGCGCCGCAGCGCCTCGGTGTACCCGGCCGGGTCGGCGTTCCACAGCGCCGCGTGCCCGGCCCGTGGCACCGGGTGCAGACTGACCAGGTCCTCCCGGGCGTCGGCGAGGCGCCGGGCGGCACTCCACGGCGCGACCGGGTCGTCCGGGCTCTGCAGCAGCAGCGCGGGCGCGGGCAGGTCGGCGCCGGAGGCGATCCGGGCGAAGCCGGCCAGGTCGACGCCGGTGCGGCCCTCGGCGGCGAGCGCGCCCAGCTCGCCCAGCGCCGGGGAGGTCCAGGCCCGGGTGCCCTCCCGGCGGACCGTCTCGGCCCAGTCGAGCACCGGGGAGTCCAGCACCACCCCGGCGATCCGCTCCCGCCAGGTGGAGCGGGCGGCCGTGTGCAGGACGATGGTCGCGCCGATCGACCACCCGTACAGCACCACCTGCCCGGCGCCCTGGGACAGCGCGTACCGGATCGCCACGTCGACGTCCTGCCACTCGGTCTCGCCGAAGTGGCCCAGGCCGTCCGGCGAGGCCGGCGCGCCCCGGTCGCCGCGGTAGCTGACGGCCAGCGCGGGCAGCCGCAGCGCGTGCAGCAGCGGCAGCACCGGCAGGCACTGCTCGCGGTCGGTGCCGGGGCCGTGCACCAGCACCACCCAGGTGCCGCGGATGCCCGCGGTGCGCCAGGCCGGGAGGTTGCCGAGGTCGGCGGCGACCGCGACGTCGGTGTAGTCCAGGCCGAGCGCGGTGCGCGGGTCGCCGCGCAGCACCCGCGGGGTGACCTCGACCTCGGTGCCGACCGCGAGGGTGCCGCCGTCGGCGCGCTCCAGCCGCCGGGTGACCCGGTCGCCGTCCTGGTCGAGCACCGCGCCGACCACCGCGTGGCCGCCCCCGCCCCACTCCAGCGCGTACGTCCCGGACCGGCGGGTCTCGGGCGTCGAGGTCAGCACCACCCGTCCCGGTCCGAGCGCGACCACCCGCACCGGCGCGGGCGCCGACAGCACCCGCCCGACCCCGGGCCGCACCACCCGGTCCGACACCTTCCGGCCCAGCAGCAGGAACGCCGCCGTCCCGGTCCCTACTGCGGCGGCCGCGACGGCGGCTGCGGTTCCCCAACGCATGGCGGTCTCCCGGGTGCTGGCGGTCCTGTGCTCCCAGTGCACCTGCCCGCGCGGCGGACGGCCATTCGGGGCCGCGATGCGGGTGACGGGCGACGGCGCCCGGCGACGGACGGGGCGGGGCGGGGCGGTCAGGAGGACCCGGCCGTCCCCGCCCCCGTCCCCGTCCCCGTCTCGGCCTCGGCGAGCAGCTGCCAGAAGCGGGTGGTGGGCTCGGGGCGGGGCGGGGGTGGGGCGGTGCCCCAGGAGGCGGGGGTGTGGTGTTCGGACTGCAGGGTGGCGAGGGCGTGGGCGAGGTGGGCGGGGTCGGCGGGGACGAGCCGGGCGACGGGGGTGAGGTGGGCCTGCCAGCGGCCTTGGACGGCCCGGCGGAGGTGGGTGGCGAGGGCGGGGGCGCGGCCGGTGAGGTGGATCAGGGTGGGGAGGTCGAGGGCGAGGAGGTCGGCGAGCAGCCGGGTCTGCTCGGGGCCGCCGGTCCAGTGGCCGGTGGTTTCGGCGCGCAGGTAGGCGGCGGGGGTGAGGCCGAGCCGGCGGGCGGCCCGGTCGGGGGTGAGGTCGCGGGCGACGCGGTGGTCGCGGAGGGTGGCGGGGGCGGCGCCCATCAGGTGGGCGGGCGGGCACCAGAGGGTGCGGGCGAGGGCGGTCAGCTGCTCCTCGGTGGGCGGCGGGACGCGGCCCTCCTCCCAGCCGAGGACGTGTCCGGGCAGCAGGCGCACGCCGTGCGCGGCCAGGCCGTCCGCGACCTGGTCGACCGTCAGGCCGAGGGCGGTGCGGTGGGCGCGGGCGGCGGCCGGGGAGAACGGCACCGGGGCGGGGACCGGCGGCTGTCTGCGTCGCATGCCTTCCGACGGTAGGGGCGGGGGCGGGGCGGGCCACAGGCGCGGATGGCACGAACCGGGGCGGCGCGGGGGGCCGGGCGGCTGGACGATGCGACGAGGCGGGCGGGAGGGGCGCGAGCGGCTGCGGTGGCCGTCAATTCGCCTTGTGCGCACGTGGGTTGGAGCGGGCGGGGGCGAAAGTCCGGGGTGGTGGCCGTGGTGGGTCGACGCTGTCCGGCCGGTCCGGGTGGACGCGCCGGGAGCGCTCCCGTGCGCTGTCCCCGGGTGCTGCGCGACGGCGTGCCGGCCGCGCCGCGGCCCGTGGTGCGCACGCCCTGAGCGCGGTGCGTCCCGAGCGGGGTTCCGAAGTCCGTCCTGAGCTGCGCCCTTGGCCGTGCCGACCCGGTCGGCGGGGTCTCGGCCGGGTGTGACCAAACCCTCCACCGCCTCGGTTGACTGCCGCGAAGCGGGCGTGGTGGGATCTTCGGGCCAAACGGAGGCAAGCAGAGGAAGCCGGTGCGAGTCCGGCGCGGTCCCGCCACTGTGACCGGTCACCCCGCGCGGGGGTGACCGGAAGTCAGGAGACTCTGGCCCCCGTTCCGTCGATCCAGGGCGCGGACCCTGAGTGAGGACACGACGCCATGCGGGCTGCCCCGTACCTGGTGGGCGCGGTCGCGGGATACCTCGCGGACGCCCGGCTCGGCGACCCCCGGCGCGGGCATCCGGTCGCCCTGTTCGGCGCCGCCGCGGCCCGGTTGGAGGGCCGGCTGTGGCGCGACCACCGCGGGGCCGGGGCGCTGCACGCGGCGCTCGCGGTCGGCGCGGTCGCGGGCGGTGCGGCGCTGGCCGGCCGGGTGGTGCGGCGTTCGCCGGTGGCGGCGGGGGTGCTGGCGGCCTCGGCGACGTTCACGGTGCTCGGCGGGACGTCGCTGACCCGGGAGGCGACCGCGATCGGGCGTTCGCTGGCGGCCGGTGACCTGCCGGCGGCCCGGGAGCGGCTGCCGCACCTGTGCGGGCGCGACCCGTCCGGCCTGGACGAGGGCCAGGTGGCGCGGGCGGTGGTCGAGTCGGTCGCCGAGAACACCGCCGACGCGGTGGTGAACGCCCTGGTGTGGGGCGGCGTCGCGGGGGTGCCGGGGCTGCTGGCGTTCCGGGCGGTCAACACGCTGGACGCGATGGTGGGGCACAAGTCGGCGCGCTACCGCCGTTTCGGCTGGGCGTCGGCCCGGCTGGACGACGTCGCGGGCTGGCCGGGGGCCCGGCTGACCGCGCTGCTGGCCGTCGCCGCGTCCGGCGCCCCGTCCCGGGCCTGGCGGGTCTGGCGGCGGGACGGCTCCGCGCACCCGAGCCCCAACGCGGGCCAGGCGGAGGCCGCGTTCGCGGGCGCGCTGGGCGTGCGGCTGGGCGGGACGCTGCGCTACGGCGAGCGGGTCGAGCACCGGCCGGTGCTGGGCGCCGGGCTGCCGCCGGTCGGCGCGGCCGACATCGAGCGGGCCTGCCGCCTGTCGCGGCGGGTCGGCGCGCTCGCGCTGCTGACGACGCTGGGCGCACGGGCGCTGGGCGGGCGGGCGCTGGGCGCGCGGGCGCGCGGGTGAACCCGCCTCGGCGTGGGCACGTGCGGCAACTGACTGTGACAACGCGGGATTTCGACGTGCTGCCTTCCGCCGCGCGCGGTTCCTCGCGCCCCTGTCGGGGCGCCTCGAAAGGAGTTCTCCGGTGAACGGCGCGCTGTTGGTGGCCGGTACGACCTCGGATGCCGGGAAGAGCGTGGTGACGGCGGGCATCTGCCGCTGGCTGGCCCGGCAGGGGGTGCGGGTGGCGCCGTTCAAGGCGCAGAACATGTCGTTGAACTCGTTCGTGACGGCCGACGGGGCGGAGATCGGGCGGGCGCAGGCGATGCAGGCGCAGGCGGCGGGGGTGGCGCCGGAGGCGGCGATGAACCCGGTGCTGCTGAAGCCGGGCGCGGACGGGCGCAGCCAGGTGGTGCTGCTGGGCCGGGCGGTCGCGGAGGTCGGGGCGCTGGACTACCGGGACCGCAAGCCGGTGCTGCTGGAGCGGGCGCTGGAGTGCCTGGCGGACCTGCGGTCGCGGTTCGACGTGGTGGTGTGCGAGGGCGCGGGCTCCCCGGCGGAGATCAACCTGCGGGACCGGGACATCGCCAACATGGGTCTGGCGTCGGCGGCCCGGCTGCCGGTCGTGGTGGTGGGGGACATCGACCGGGGCGGGGTGTTCGCGTCGATGTTCGGGACGCTGGCGCTGCTGTCGCCGGACGACCAGTCGCTGGTCGCGGGGTGGTTCGTCAACAAGTTCCGCGGGGACGCGCGGCTGCTGGCGCCGGGGCTGGAGATGCTGCGCGGGCTGACCGGCCGGCCGGTGCTGGCGACGTTCCCGATGCTGTCGGGCCTGTGGCTGGACGCGGAGGACTCGCTCGACCTGGCCTCGGTGGCGGCGCGGCCGTCGGCGGGCGGGCCGGTGGGGGCGGAGGTGCTGCGGGTCGCGGTGGTGCGGCTGCCCCGGCTGTCGAACTTCACGGACGTGGACGCGCTGGCGCAGGAGCCGGGCGTGCTGGTGCGCTGGGCGACCCGCCCGGAGGAGCTGGCCGACGCCGACCTGGTGGTGCTGCCGGGCACCCGGGCGACCGTCGCGGACCTGGCCTGGCTGCGGGAGCGGGGGCTGGCGGAGCCGCTGGCGGCCCGGGTCGCGGCGGGGCTGCCGGTGCTGGGGGTGTGCGGCGGCTACCAGATGCTGGGCCGGGAGATCGTGGACGCGGTGGAGTCGAAGTCGTCCGGCGCGGTGGCCGGTCTCGGGCTGCTGCCGACCCGGGTGGTGTTCGGCGCCGAGAAGGTGCTGGCCCGGCCGTCGGGGGTGGCGCTGGGCGAGCGGGTCGAGGGTTACGAGATCCACCACGGGGTGGTCGCGGTGGAGGGCGGCGAGCCGTTCGTCACGGACGCCGCGGGCCGTCCGCTGGACGGCTGCCGGGTGGGCCCGGTGTGGGGCACCACCTGGCACGGCGTGCTGGAGAACGACGCGTTCCGGCGGGCGTTCCTGGCCGAGGCGGCCCGCGCGGCGGGGCGCGCGTTCGTCCCGGCGCCGGACACCTCGTTCGCCGCGGCCCGGGAGCAACGGCTGGACGCGCTGGGCGACCTGGTGGCGGAGCACGCCGACACGGACGCGCTGTGGAAGCTGATCGAGGACGGGGCACCGGCGGGTCTGCCGTTCGTGCCGCCCGGGGCCCCGGCCCCGCTGGAGATGGGGAGTGCCGAATGACCGAGGCCCGTTATCCGTTCACGGCGATCGTGGGCATGGACGACCTGCGGCTGGGGCTGCTGCTGAACGCGGTCTCGCCGGCCGTGGGCGGCGTGCTGGTGCGGGGCGAGAAGGGGACGGCGAAGTCGACGATGGTGCGGGCCCTGGCGGGGCTGCTGCCGTCGATCGCGACGGTGCCGGGGTGCCGGTTCGCCTGCGACCCGGCGGCGCCGGACCCGCAGTGCCCGGACGGGCCGCACGGCGGCGGGGCGGCGGCCGAACGCCCGGCGTTCCTGGTGGAGTTGCCGGTGGGCGTGGCCGAGGACCGGGTGGTCGGCGCGCTGGACCTGGAGCGGGCGCTCGCCGAGGGCGTGCAGGCGTACGAGCCGGGGCTGCTGGCGAAGGCGCACCGCGGCGTGCTGTACATCGACGAGGTGAACCTGCTGCAGGACCACCTGGTGGACCTGCTGCTGGACGCGGCGGCGATGGGCCGCTCGTACGTGGAGCGGGAGGGCGTGTCGGTGCGGCACGCGGCCCGGTTCCTGCTGGTCGGGACGATGAACCCGGAGGAGGGCGAGCTGCGGCCGCAGTTGCTGGACCGGTTCGGCCTGACGGTGGAGATCGCCGCGACCCGGGACCCGGAGGAGCGCGCCGAGGTGGTGCGCCGGCGGCTCGCGTACGACGCCGACCCGGCCGGTTTCGCGGCCCGCTGGGACGAACGCGAGCGGGAGCTGGCCGAACGGATCACCGCCGCACGGGAGTTGCTGGCCGACGTCGAACTCTCCGACCTGGCGCTGCGTCAGATCACGGCGGTGTGCGCGGCGTTCGAGGTGGACGGCCTGCGCGCGGACATCGTGATGGCCCGGACGGCGGTGGCGCTGGCCGCCTGGGCGGGGCGCACCTCGGTGCTGGAGGAGGACGTCCGGACGGCCGCCCGGCTGGCGCTGCCGCACCGGCGGCGGCGCAACCCGTTCGACGCGCCGGGGCTGGACGAGGAGCAGCTGGACCGGACGCTGGACGAGCACCGGCAGCCGGAGGAGCCCGACGGCCCCGAGGACGACGGCCCGGACGGCGGCGGGAACGGCCCCGGCGGCGGTGACGGCGGCGGCCCGGACGGCGGCGACGCGCCGGAGCCGGGCGACGGCGACGCGCCCGCCGGCGAGGCGGCCCCGCCGGCGGAGTCGCCCGCCCCGCCGCGCCAACGCCCGGGCGGCGGGCGGGAGTCGGCGCCGGTCGCGGCCGACCGGCCGTACCGCACGCGGCTGTTCCAGGTGGACGGGACGGGCCGGGGCGCGCAGGGCCGCCGCTCCCCCGCCGAGACGGACGCCGGGCACACCGTCCGGGCCCGCCGTCCGCGCGGGCGGCTGGCCCGGCTGCACCTGGGCGCGACGCTGCGCGCGGCCGCGCCGCACCAGGTGGCGCGCGGGCGGGCGGGCCGGGCGCTGGTGCTGCGCCGGGACGACCTGCGGGAGCAGGTGCGGCGGGGCCGGGAGTCGAACCTGGTGCTGTTCGTGGTGGACGCCTCCGGGTCGATGGCGGCGCGGCAGCGGATGACGGCGGTGAAGGGCGCGGTGCTGTCCCTGCTGATGGACGCCTACCAGCGGCGCGACAAGGTCGGCCTGGTGACGTTCCGGGGCGCGGGGGCGGAGGTGGCGCTGCCGCCGACCTCCTCGGTGGAGGTGGGCGCGGCCCGGCTGGAGCAGCTGCCGACCGGCGGCCGGACGCCGCTGGAGGCGGGCCTGCTGCGGGCGCACGAGGTGCTGCGGGTGGAGCGGCTGCGCGACCCGGACCGGCGTCCGCTGCTGGTGGTGGTGACCGACGGCCGGGCCACCGGCGGGAAGGACGCGCTGCCGCGGGCCCGCCGGGCGGCCGGCCTGCTGGCGGCGCAGGGCGTGGCCTCGGTGGTGCTGGACTGCGAGTCCGGCCACCTCCGGCTGGGCCTGGCACGGGAGTTGGCCGCGCACCTGAACGGTGACGTGGTGAGCCTGGACGAGCTGCGGGCCGAGGGCGTGGCCTCGCTGGTGCGGGAGGCCCGGACGGCGATGACGACGAAGACGGCGATGACGACGACGCGAAAGGCGGCGTGAGCGGTATGCCCAAGGGAGTGGCGGAGAACGTCCCGGACGACGGCCTGACGACGCGTCAGCGCCGGACCCAGCCGGTCACGGCGGTGCACACGGGGCCGGGCAAGGGCAAGTCGACGGCGGCGTTCGGGATGGCGCTGCGGGCCTGGAACCAGGGCTGGTCGATCGGGGTGTTCCAGTTCGTGAAGTCGGCGAAGTGGAAGGTCGGCGAGGAGAACGCGCTGCGGGTGCTCGGCGGGTCCGGGCAGGGCGGTTCGGTGGCCTGGCACAAGATGGGCTCGGGCTGGTCCTGGGTGCAGCGCGACATCGAGTCCTCGGAGGAGGCGGCCCGGGAGGGCTGGGAGCAGGTCAAGCGCGACCTGGCGGCCGAGACGTACCGCTTCTACGTGCTGGACGAGTTCACCTACCCGCTGCACTGGGGCTGGATCGACGTGGCCGAGGTGGTGGAGGTGCTGCGGGAGCGCCCGGGCAGCCAGCACGTGGTGGTGACCGGCCGCCACGCGCCCGAGCCGCTGCTCGAACTGGCCGACCTGGTCACCGAGATGACCAAGGTGAAGCATCCGATGGACGCGGGCCGCAAGGGCCAGCGCGGTATCGAGTGGTAGCGGGTTGAGCAACGTGATTCCGCGGCTGGTGGTGGCCGCGCCGTCCTCGGGGGCGGGCAAGACCACGGTGGCCACCGGCCTGATCGCGGCGCTGGCCGCGCGCGGGCTGAGGGTCTCCCCGCACAAGGTCGGCCCGGACTACATCGACCCCGGCTACCACGCGCTGGCCGCCGGGCGGCCGGGCCGCAACCTGGACGCCTGGATGAGCGGCCCGGAGCGGATCGCCCCGCTGTTCGCGCACGGCGCGGCCGGGGCGGACGTCGCCGTGGTCGAGGGCGTGATGGGCCTGTACGACGGGGCCGCCGGGCGGGGCGAGTTGGCGTCGACGGCGCAGGTCGCGAAGCTGCTGCGGGCGCCGGTGGTGCTGGTGGTGGACGCCTCCTCGCAGTCCCGGTCGGTGGCGGCGCTGGTGCACGGCTTCGCGTCCTGGGACCCGGAGGTCCGGCTGGCCGGGGTGGTCCTGAACAAGGTGGCCTCGGACCGGCACGAGACGCTGCTGCGCGAGGCCCTGGAGGAGGGCTCGGGCGTGCCGGTGCTGGGCGCGGTGCGCCGGGCCGGGGCGGTCGACACGCCGTCCCGGCACCTGGGCCTCGTCCCGGCCGTCGAGCGTTCCGCCGAGGCGCTGCGGGCGGTGCGCGAGATGGGCGAACTGGTGGCCGCCTCGGTCGACCTGGACGCGGTGCTGGCGCTGGCCCGGACCGCCCCGCCGCTGGCCGCCGGGCCGTGGGACCCGGCGGCCGAGGTGGAGCCGGTGTCCGGGCCCCGGCCGCGGGTGGCGCTGGCGGGCGGCGCGGCGTTCTCCTTCTCGTACGCGGAGAACGCCGAGCTGCTGGCCGCCGCCGGCGCCGAGGTGGTGCCGTTCGACCCGCTGCACGACGAGCGGCTGCCGGAGCGGACGGCCGCGCTGGTGATCGGCGGCGGCTTCCCCGAGGTGTACGTCTCCGAGCTGAGCGCCAACGCGGCGCTGCGCGGGGCGGTCGCCGAACTGGCCGCCGCCGGGGCGCCGGTGGTCGGCGAGTGCGCCGGACTGCTGTACCTGGGGCGGGAGTTGGACGGCCTGCCGATGTGCGGGGTGCTGGACACGGCGGCCCGGATGACGCCCCGGCTGACCCTCGGCTACCGGGAGGCGGTGGCGCTGGCGGACTCCCCGCTGGCGGCGGCCGGCTCCCGGGTCCGCGGCCACGAGTTCCACCGCACCGCCACCGACCCGGCGGCCGGCCCGTCCCCCGCCTGGGGCTGGCGCACCCCCGCCGGGCCGCACACCGAGGGCCACCTGCACGGCTCGGTGCACGCCTCGTACCTGCACCTGCACTGGACGGGCGCGCCCGCGCTGCCGGCCCGGCTGGTCCGGCACGCGGCGGCCTGGGCGGCCGGACGGGGCTGAGGGCGGCGGGGCCGGGGGTCAGACCACCTGCTGGGAGGGGTGGCCGGCCGCCTGCCCGTCCTGGGTGGCCAGGCCCAGCTGGCGGCGCAGCTCGACGACCAGGCGGTCGCCCAGGTGCCCCTCGGCGGTCCTCAGCTCGCGCTCGACGGTGGCGGCGTCCCGGCCGGCTGCGGCGGCCCGGTAGTGCTGGGCGGCCACCCGCGCCTCGGCCGCCAGCTGGGCGACCTTCGCCCGGTCGGCGACGGTCCAGTCGGCCTTCTCCAGCATGGCGGCCTCGGTCTCGGCCGCGTCGGCCAGCCGGCCGGCCCACTCCCGGAAGGCGCGCGGGTCGTCCGCGACGTCGAGGTCCTGGCCCGGGGCGTCGTACCAGAGCAGGTCGAACTGGTCGAGGGCCGCCAGCAGCTGCTTCTGGTCGGGCGTCGGGTCCTGGTGCAGCGAACCGGTCCGGGGCTGGGTGGTCTGCAGGAGGCAGACGATCCACCGGTTGCCGCTGTCGTCCCACTCGCCCCGGTCCGGGACGGCGTACGCGAGCTCGGTGTCCTGCGGGATCGCCCAGGTGTCCGGCAGGTACTGGTGGAGGTTCTGCGCGCAGACCCGGTCGGCCCGGTCCTGGAGCGTCCTCGTGCCCGGGTAGCCGTCGCCCTCCGGGCTGATCACCGAGGTCCAGTAGACCTCCACGTTGTGCGGCGCCGAGCAGTCGGGCTTCTTGACCGCGATGTGGCCCACCAGGGTCGCGCAGTCGCCGGCCCGCAGCAGGAACGGCGAGTTCTGCGTCAGGAAGCCGTCGGAGCCGGGGCGGCGGCCGGACGCGCCGCGGTCCGGGCCGTGGTGGGCGCCCGCGACCGTCAGGCCGAGCAGCAGCAGCCAGACCGCGCCGATCGAGATCGCCGCGACCGCCATGCCCCGGCCGCGCTCGCCGGTCCTCCTGATCTGCACCAGCGCGGCGATGCCCAGGCCGATCCCGATGATGCCGAAGAAGCAGAGGAAGCTCACGATCAGCGCCGCGACGGCCAGCCCGTTGCTGTACAGCGAGGGATCCCGCCTCGGCGGCGGGTACGCCGGGTAAGCGGTCGCCGGGCCCACCGGGACGCCCTGCCCCCACGGGCCGACGGTCTGACCGGGGGCGGGGGCCCACGGGTCGGCCCCGGGGGTGCCGGGAGCGCCGGGGGCACCCGTGGCACCCGGGGCGGGGGCCGCCCAGGGGTTGGCGACCGGGGTCGGCGGCTCGGGCGCGGAACCGGCTTCGGGCTCGGGACCGGGCTCGGGACCGGGCTCGGGCTCGGGCTCGGGCTCGGGCTCGGGCTCGGGCTTCCGCAGCGAGAGGGCGGGCGGGGTGTCGTCCCGGGCGTCGGCCGGATCGTCCTTCCCGGCGCGTCCCTGGTCGAACGACATCAGTGGTCCCCCCTGGGAGTGGTGCGTGTCGAGGCTGCGCGAATATAGCGGACCGGGCTGACCGGGAGCGCGTCCGCCTCCGTTGCATGCAATGCATGCAACGTTCTAGGCTGGCCGGGTGCAGACCGAGAGCACCCGCCTGCGACTGCGGGAACTGATCCTGGACGGCCACTACCCGCCGGGTTCGCGGCTGGGCGAGGTGGAGGTCGCCGCCGGGCTGGGGGTGAGCCGCACGCCGGTGCGGGAGGCGTTCCGGGCGCTGACCGCGGACGGGCTGCTGTCCCCGGCCGGCCGGGGCGTGCGGGTGGTGCGGCTGGACGGCGAGGAGCTGGCGCACGTCTACCGGGTGCGGGCCGCGCTGGAAGCGCTGACGGCGGAGCTGGCGGCCGAGCGGCAGCGGGCCGGGCGGCTCGCCCCGGCCGAGCTGGCGGACCTGGCCGCGCTCGCCGACCGCACCCACCGGGCCACCGGGGCCGGGGAGTTGGCGGCGGCGGTGCGGCTGAACCGGGCCTTCCACCGGCGGGTGGCCGAGCTGGCGGCCAACCCGGTGGCGCTGCGCGGCCTGGACCGGCTGTGGGACCAGATCCAGGTCTCCACGCTGCGCTCCCTGCGGCCGCCGGAGCGCACCGCCCTGGTCGACGCCCAGCACCGCGAGCTGCTGGCCGCGATCACCGCCGGCGACCCGGCCGCCGCCTCGGCGGCCGCCCGCCGGCACGTGCTGGACACCTGCGCCGCCGATTCCGACCGTCCCGACGCCACCGACGCCACCGACGCCACCGACGACCAGGAGTGACCCGCATGGCCTTCTCCCGTTCCCACCAGTACGCGCTCCGGGTCGAGTGGACCGGCAACCTCGGCACCGGCACCGACCACTACCGCTCCTACCGCCGGGACCACACGGTGTCGGCGGAGGGGCTGCCGGACATCCTGGGCAGCTCCGACCCGACCTTCCGCGGCGACCGCTCGCGGTGGAACCCGGAGCAGCTGCTGCTGGCGGCGCTGGCCCAGTGCCACATGCTGTCCTACCTGCACCACTGCGCGGTGAACGGCGTCGTCGTGCTCTCCTACGCGGACGACGCCGCGGGGACGATGGAGACCGAGGGCAACGGCGGACGGTTCACCGAGGCGGTGCTGCGGCCGCGGGTCGAGGTCGCCGAGGCGTCGATGCGGGAGCGGGCGGTGGCCCTGCACGGTCCGGCGTCCCGGGACTGCTTCATCGCCTCCTCGGTGAACTTCCCGGTGCGGCACGAGCCGGTGGTGGCGGTCCGCGCGGCGGACTGACGCGGCGTCAACTGGCTTAGTGGTGCTGGCCCCAGGGTCTTCCCTGGAGCGGGCTACCGGAAGAAGACGGAGGCTGGCGGGATCGTGCGGCGGGGGCGCCGGGGCGAAGAATCGCGGCATGCGAATCATCCACCGGGGCGCCGCCCTCGCCGCCGCCACCACCGTCCTGTTCGGCCTCACCGCGCCGCTCGCCCTCGCCGCGCCGTCCCCCCGTGACGACCTGGTCTGGGGGGCCTGCCCGTCCGGTCCGGCGGACGGGCGGCAGCGGTGCGCCGAGCTGTCCGTCCCGCTCGACCACGCGCGGCCCGACGGGCCGTCGATCTCCCTGGCGGTCTCCCGGATCGCCACCGCCCGGCCCGAACTGCGGCGCGGGGTGCTGGTGCTGATACCGGGCGGGCCCGGCGGCTCGGGGCTGAACGGGCCGAGCAGCGCCGCGAAACGGCTGCCCGAGTCGGTGCTGGACAGGTACGACCTGATCGGCTTCGACCCGCGCGGCGTGGGCGCCTCCACCCCGCTCGACTGCGGCTTCGACCACGCGGACCTGGCCCGCAGCCACGCCCTGCCCTGGCCCGCCCCCGACGGCGGGATCGACGCCAACCTGGCCACCGCCCGGCGGATGGCGGCGGACTGCGTGGCCGGGGGCGGCGAACTGGTGCGCGGCGTCACCACCCGCAACGAGGCGCGGGACGTCGACCGGATCCGGCAGGCCCTCGGCGAGCGCCGGATCTCGATCTGGGGCGTCTCCTACGGCACCTACGCGGGCGCGGTGTACACCGCGATGTTCCCCGGCCGGACCGACCGCGTCCTGCTGGACAGCAACGACGACCCGGACCCGACCCGGGTGGAGCGCGGCTGGCTGGCGGCCTACGCCACCGGCGCGGAGGACCGCTTCCCGGACTTCGCGGCCTGGGCGGCCTCCCCCGCCGCCGGCGAGTACCGGCTGGGCGACACGCCCGAGCAGGTCCGCGCCGGCTACCTGGCCGCCGCCGAGCGGCTGGACGGCGCGCCGCTGCCCTGGCCCGGCGCCAACCCGGAGCGGCTGGACGGCAACGCGCTGCGCGCCGCGATGCTGGACGGCCTGTACGCGGACGCCCGGTTCCCCCGGCTGGCCGCCCTGGTCCAGGCCGCCCGGGGCGAGCGCCCGCTGCCCGCTCCGGACGCCGCGCCGGAGGCGGCGGTCCGCAACGGCCTCTCGGTCTCGCTCGCCACCCTGTGCAACGACGTGGCCTGGCCGCGCGATCCGGACTCGTACGCGGCGGCGGTGGCCGCCGACCGGGTCGCGCACCCGCTCACCGCGGGCATGCCGGTGAACGTGACGCCCTGCGCGTTCTGGCCCTGGCAGCCCGCCGAGCCGCCGACCCGGATCACCCCGGCCGGGCCGTCGAACGTGCTGCTGGTGCAGAACCTGCGGGATCCGGCCACGCCGTACTCCGGCGCGCTGAAGCTCCGCGCCGCCTTCGGCGACCGGGCCCGGATGGTGACGGTCGACTCCGGCGGCCACGACGCCTACCTGGCGAACGGCAACGCCTGCGGCGACGCGCTGGTGACCGAGTTCCTGGCCACCGGCCGCCGCCCCGCGCGGGACGCGTTCTGCCCGAAGGCCGGGTGAGGCCGGTGGCGGCGGGGATGGCGGCGATGCGGGTGCGGGTGCGGGTGCGGTCAGCCGAGGTCGCGGCGGCGCAGGCCGGCCAGCGCGGCGGCGGTGGTGAGGGCGGTCAGGGCGGTGATCCAGAGCAGCGGGGCGGCGGTGATCCCGCCGCCGGGCAGGTGCGGGAGGTGGCTGAACGGCGAGAGGTCGAGGACGGCCTGCGGCAGTCGCAGGATCGGGCCGAGCCAGGCGACCAGCACGAACAGGCCGAAGCCGGCCCAGCCGGCCGCCGCCCGGCTCGGCAGCAGGCCGTACGCGGCGAGCGCGACGGCCGCGGTCAGCCAGACCGCGGGGAGCTGGACGAGCGTCGCACCGAGCATCCGGCCGACCGCGTCGCCGGTGCCGCCGAGGGCCAGGCCCTGGGCGAGTCCGGCGGTGAGGCCCGCCGCGGCCAGCGGCAGGGCGGTGCCGAGCAGCGGGAAGAGCAGGTGCCCGGCGGCCCAGCGCAGCCGGGAGACCGCGCCCGCCAGCACGGGTTCGGCCCGGCCGGAGACCTCCTCGGCGCGCATCCGCAGCACGGCCTGGACGGCGTACACGGCGGCGGTCATGCCGAGCACGGTCGCGATGCTGGAGAGGTAGGCGTCCAGCACGCCCCGCTGTCCGCCGAGCCGGGCCAGCACGTCGGCCATCTGCCGGTTGTCGCCGATCAGGTCGACGACGCCCTTGGCGACGCCGCCGAAGACCGCGCCGGCCGCGGCGAAGGCCAGCGTCCAGCCGAGCAGCGGGCCGCGCTGCAGGCGGCGGGCCAGTGCGGCGGCGCTCGACAGCGCGGGGGCGGCGGCGGCCGGTCCCGGGCGCTCCGGGAGCAGTCCGGCGCCCAGGTCGCGGCGGGCGACCAGGGTCCGGGCGAGCGCGGTGAGCAGGGCGGCCCCGGCCAGCGGGAGCAGCAGCACCCACCAGCGGTCGCCGCCGAACGCGCGGACCTGCTCGGCCCAGCCGAGCGGGGAGAGCCAGCCGACCCAGCCGGTGCCGCGGCCGGAGTCGCCGACCGCGCGCAGCACGAAGGCGGCGCCGACGGCCGCGCCGGCCAGGCCGTTGGCGGCCCGGCCGGTCCCGGCGAGCTGCGCGGTGACGGCGGCCAGTGCGGCGAAGCACAGGCCGGTGGCGCCGAGCGCGAGGCCGAAGGCGAGCGCGCCGGCAGCGGCCTGGCCGGCCGCGAGCAGGGCGGCGGCGACCAGGGCGGCCAGCGCGGCGTTCGCGGTGAGCGCGGCGGCGAGGGCGGCGGTCAGCGGGGCGCGGCGGCCGACGGCGCCCGCGCCGACCAGTTCGAGGCGGCCGTCCTCCTCCTCGGCGCGGGTGTGCCGGACGACCAGCAGGGTCGACATCAGGGCGGCCAGCACCGCCCCGAACACGCCCATCCGCCACGCGGTCAGCCCGCCGACGGTGCTGCCGTCGAAGACCGGGCCGTACAGGGCGCGCAGCGAGCCGTTGCCGTCGACGCCGGCCGTGAAGGTCCGCCGGGAGGCCTCGTCGCCGTACAGCTCGCGGAAGGAGAAGGCGGTGGAGGCGACCATGCCGGTGCCGACGCACACCCACACCGGCAGGGCGATCCGGTCGCGGCGCAGGGCGAGGCGGTAGAGGACGCCGGTGCCGGCCAGGTCGTGGCCCCGGGGACGGACGGGGGCGGCCGGAGCGGCGGGGGCGGCGGCGGGGGCCTGGGCGCTCATCGGGCGGCCGCCGCCGGGGTCTCGCCGGTGCCGGTGCCGGTGGCGTCGCTCTCGTAGTGGCGGAGGAACAGCTCCTCCAGCGTGGGCGGGCGGCTGGTCAGGGTGCGGACGCCGACGGCGGTGAGTTCGGTGAGCAGGTCGCCGAGCCGGTCGGTGTCGACCTGGCAGCGCAGCCGGTGGCCGTCGACGGTCAGGTCGTGCGCGTAGGCGGGGCGGGGCGGTGCTCCGGTGAGTTCGGCGTCGACCGCGGTGCGGGTGAGGTGGCGCAGGTCGGCGAGGGTGCCGGTCTCCACGGTGCGGCCGGCCCGGATGATCGAGACCCGGTCGCACAGGGCCTCGACCTCGGACAGGATGTGGCTGGAGAGCAGCACGGTGGCGCCGCGGTCGCGGGCCTCGGCGACGCAGGCGCGGAAGGCCTCCTCCATCAGCGGGTCGAGCCCGGAGGTCGGTTCGTCCAGGATCAGCAGGTCGACGTCGGAGGCGAACGCGGCGACCAGGGCGACCTTCTGCCGGTTGCCCTTGGAGTAGGTGCGGCCCTTCTTGGTGGGGTCGAGTTCGAAGCGTTCCAGCAGGGCGGTGCGGCGGGCCGGGTCGAGTCCGCCGCGCAGCCGCCCGAGCAGGTCGATCGCCTCCCCGCCGGAGAGGTTGCGCCACAGCGTCACGTCGCCGGGCACGTAGGCGAGTCGGCGGTGCAGCGGCACGGCGTCCCGCCAGGGGTCGCCGCCGAGCAGGACGGCGCTGCCGGAGTCGGCGCGCAGCAGGCCGAGCAGGACGCGGATGGTGGTGGACTTGCCGGAGCCGTTGGGCCCCAGGAACCCGTGGACCTCGCCCTGTTCGACCGTGAGGTCCAAGCCGTCCAGGGCGCGGGTGCGGCCGAAGGTCTTCACCAGGCCGGACACCGAGATGGCGGTCGTCATGGCACTGAAGCTACTCTTGTTTCACAGATTCGTGAAGTTACTGAAAGCTGTGGATCTCCCCCGTCACGGACGGGGGCGGCGGGGCGGGCGGAGAGGCGGACGGCGTGGGCGAGGACGGACGGCGGGACCCGGCGGTGGTGGCCGAGTTCGTGGAGCGGTTCGCCTCGGTGCTGGTCGACGCGGGCTTCCCGCGGATGCCCGCCCGGGTGTTCACCGCGCTGCTGACCTCCGACTCCGGACGGCTGACCTCCGTCGAGCTGGGCGAGCTGCTGCTGGTCTCCCCGGCGGCGGTCTCCGGCGCGGTCCGCTACCTGACCCAGGTCGGCCTGGTCGCCCGCGAGCGCGAGCCGGGCTCCCGCCGCGACCGCTACCGCGTCCACGACCACGTCTGGTACGAGGCCACCGCCCGCCGGGACCACAGCCTGGTCCGCTGGGAGGCCGGCCTGGCCGAGGGCGTCGAGGCCCTCGGCGCGGACACCCCGGCGGGGCGGCGGCTCGCCGAGTCCATGGAGTTCTTCGCCTTCTTCCGGGTCGAGCTGGCCCGGATGATGGAGCGCTGGCGCGAACGCCGCCCCTGACCCGCCGCACCCGACCGCCGCCGGCCGGCCCGCGCGGGGCGGGGCACGGCGGCGGGCGGTGGCGCGGCGGCGGACGGTGGCGCGGCGGCGGACGGCGGGGTGGTGGCGGTCTCAGCCCAGGTAGGCGGGGGCGACGGCGGAGCGGACCAGCAGGGCGGGCGCGCCGGTGCCGTCGGCGGGGACGGTCCACAGGTCGGAGCCGTAGTCGCCGGGCAGCGAGTACAGCAGGGTGCGGTCGTCGGACCACAGCGCCTGGTCGTCGATGTTGCGCTGCTCGGCGGTCGCGGTCTCGGTCATGGTGGCGAGGTCCAGCACGTACAGCCGCCAGGGCGCGGCCGGGTCGGCGCCGTCCACCCGCTTCTTGTAGGCGACCCGGGTGCCGTCCGGGGAGAGCGAGGGGCACTCGACGTTCTGGTGCAGGGTGGTGAGGGTGCGGGCGCCGAGGTCGCCCCGGACCAGGTGGGTCCGGCCGCCGGTGGCGACGGTCGCGTAGAAGGAGCCGTCGTCGGCGAAGGTGACGCCCCAGACGTTGACGTCGGCGGCCTGGACCGGGTGCCCGTCCTCGATCAGCCGGAAGTTCTCCAGGTTGTCGTAGAAGGTCCAGTCGCGGGTGTCGACGATCGCGGTGCGGGTCGAGAAGTCCGTGCCCGCGTACGAGTCGCCGCTGACGAACACCGTCCAGCCGACCAGGTGCCCGGACGGGGAGACCCGGGCCCGGGTCGGGATGCCCGGGGCGGGGAAGCGCCTGACCTCGTGCAGCGAGGCGTCCAGCACCGAGGCGTGGTACGTGTC
Organism: Kitasatospora sp. NPDC015121; assembly: GCF_055562955.1. Lineage (NCBI taxonomy): Bacteria > Bacillati > Actinomycetota > Actinomycetes > Kitasatosporales > Streptomycetaceae > Kitasatospora > Kitasatospora sp. NPDC015121. Next base: position 196,634 of record NZ_JBVHEH010000011.1, on the reverse strand, counting down.
GTCCAGGGCGCCGTGCTCGGCCTGCAGGCAGATGCCGGTGCCGGCGGCGGCGTGGAAGCGCAGGCACCTGACGCCGGAGGCGGTGCGCGGGCCGTCCGGGTCGGTGGCGGGCACGGCGGCGATCTCGTCGCGGTGCGGGCCCCAGGCCAGGTTGCGCAGCAGCAGCCGGCGGCCGCCCGCCGCGTCCAGCGCGACCGGGCCCTCGTGCACCGGCGGCCCGCCGGCCTGCTCCTGGTCGCGGCGGTCGGAGCGCTGCGCGGCGTACCGGACGGCGGCGGTGCCGACGCCGGCCAGCAGCAGCACGGCGACCAGCAGCACCAGCAGCTTGCGCCGGACGGCCCCGGCGCCGCCCGGTTCGGGTGCGCCGGGGGCCGGGACGGGGTCGGCGGTGGGGTCGGGGTCGACGTCGGCGGGAGCGGTCATACCGGTGCCCTCCAGGGCGGGTGGGTCAGCGGGAGTGGTCGGCGGGGGTCGCGGCGGGGCCGGTGGCGGCGGGGCCGGTGGCGGCGGGGCGCAGCAGCCGGGTCGCGGCGAGCGCGGCGGCGGCCAGCGCGGCGGCGGTGACGGCCAGCGCGGGGCGGGGGCCCCAGAGCGTCCAGGCGGCGCCGAAGGCCAGCGAGCAGGCGAACCGGGCCAGCGCCTGCCCGGTGCCGACCAGCGCCTGGCCGGCGCCCTGCTGCCCGTCGGGGACGGTCGCGGCGGTGGCGGCGGCCAGCACGCCGTCGGTGGCGGCGTAGAAGGTGCCGTGCAGCAGCAGGACGGCGGCCGCGACGGCCGCGCCGTGCAGCGGGGAGAGGACGACGGCGTAGCCGCACAGCAGGACGGCGTGGCCGAGCAGGAACAGGGTGCGGCGGCCGATCCGGTCGGCGAGCAGGCCGAGCGGGAGGGCCAGCAGCAGGAAGACACCGGCGGTGCCGAGCGGCAGCAGCGGGAACAGGTGCGCGGGCAGGTCGAGTTCGCGCTGCAGTAGCAGGTAGAGGAAGGCGTCGCTGACGGTGGTGAGGCCAAGCAGCACGGCGGCCAGGGTGAGCCGGCGCAGGTCGGGCCGGGCCAGCAGGGCGAGCGCGTCGCGCAGCGTCGGCTTGGGCGCGAGCGGGTCGGTGGCGGGTCTCCCGGCCCGGGTGATCCGGCCGGGGACGAACATCGCCAGCAGCAGCACGCCGAGCAGCGCGACGCAGCCGGAGACGGTGAACACCGCGCCGTAGCCGGCCCGTTCGGTCCGGTCGTCGACGGCCCGCAGCACGGCGAAGGCCAGCAGCGGGCCGATCAGCGCGCCGGCGGTGTCCATCGCGCGGTGCACGCCGAACGCCCGGCCCCGGTGCTCGGGTTCGGTGGCGAGCGAGATCATCGCGTCCCGGGGGGCGGTGCGCAGGCCCTTGCCGGTGCGGTCGACCGCCAGGACGGCGCCGATCGCCGGCAGGGTGTGGACGAGCAGCAGCAGCGGCTTGCACAGCGCGGACAGGCCGTAGCCGAGTCCGGCGACCAGCTTGTGCCCGCGGCCGCCGCGGTCGGCGAGGTGGCCGCCGAGCAGTCGGATCAGCGCGCCGACGCCGTTGTTGATGCCGTCGAGCAGGCCGAAGCCGAGCGGGGACAGGCCGAGCGCGGCGACCACGTACAGGGGCAGCACCGCGCTGACCATCTCGGAGGAGACGTCGGTGACCAGGCTGACCGCGCCGAGCGCGACCACGGTGCCGGGGACGGCGGCGCGCCGCCCCGGACCGGAGTTCGGGGCGACGGCCGCGGCGCGGTCACTCTTGGTGGAGCGGGCGTCCGCGAGGTACATCGGGCGTCAGTTCCAGATGCCGGTGATGTCGGCGGCGGAGGCGGCGTTGCCGGCGTGGGTGGTCAGGCCCGCCAGGTCCTCCAGGGTGCGCAGCACGTTGTAGTGGTTGTAGGTGGTGGCGGTGCTGGAGCCCGGGGTGACGTGCTGGCCGTAGAGGACGGTCGGGATCCGGTTGCCGGAGAGGCTGTTGTCCTCGTCGAAGGTGACGACCAGGATGCTGTTGTGGGTCTGCGCCCAGGTCGCGTACGCGCCCAGGTTGTTCTTGATCCAGTTGTCGCCGGTGGTCACCGAGCAGTCGTGCATGTCGTTGCACAGGTTCGGCACCACGAAGGAGACCTTGGGGAGCTGGGTGTAGTCGGTCGGGAACTGCGCCATGGTGTACGCGGTGTTGGTCGGCACGTTGGAGAAGCCGAACCACGGGTTGTGCTTCTGCGCGTACTTGGTGGCGGAGTTGGAGCAGACCGTGGAGCCCTGGCTGGGCAGGCCCTCGTTGTACGAGCCCCAGGTCTTGCCGGCGGCGATCAGCTCGGAGGCCAGGTTGGGCGCGGTCTTCGAGCCGACGCCCACGCAGCTGTCGTCGGTGCGGCCCTGGTTGGAGCCGGAGAACAGCATGTAGTAGTTCGGCTCCGACGGGTGGGTCAGGCCGTAGGACTGGGTGAGGTTGGCGCCGCCGGCCTTCAGCGTGTTGTTCAGGTACGGGGCGCTGGAGCTGCCGATCACCTGGCTGTACGCGTGGTTCTCCATCACCACGACGACCACGTGGTCGGGGGTGGGCAGGCCGGCCGCCTGGGCGGTGGAGCCGGTCGCGGCCCACAGGCCGAGCGAGGCGGCGGTCAGCGCGACGGCGCTGCCGATCGCGGTCAGGCGACGCTTGGCGCGGCTGCTGAGCTGAGCGGACATGTCTGGACGTCCTCCGGGGCGGGGATGGTGCGGGACGAGGGTTTGGAGCGCCGGAAACGCTAGGGCCGGGTCCGTGGCCGCCGAATGCTGCGCGAAATGAAGAACAGGCGAACGGTTGGCTGGGCGGCTCCGGGCCGTCGGCGCTTTTCGGCCAGCCGGGCGACGCTTCTCACACCTGTCCCGATTGACCCTGCTCGGACCGACATGGTGGGATTCCTCGCGGCCCGGCGGCACCCGCACCCGGGCCCGCACGGGAACGGGACGGAACGGGAGGGCCGGGCATGCCGGACGGCGCACCCCTCCCCGCCGTGTGCGCCCCCCGCCTGGTGCTCGGCCTCGGCCTGCGCCGCGGCACCCCCGCCGCCGAACTGCTCCGCGCCGCCGACGCCGCCCTCGCCGCGCTCGGCCTCGACCGCACCGCCGTCGCCGCGGCCGCCACCCTCGACAGCAAACTGTTCGAGCCCGGACTGCGCGCGGCCGTACGGGAGTTGGGCGTCCCGCTGACCGGTCACCCGGCCGCCGTGCTGGCCGCCGTCCCGGTGCCCGGCGGCTCCGCCCGGGTCGCCGCCGCGGTCGGCACCCCGAGCGTCGCCGAGGCCGCCGCGCTCGCCTCGGCCGGACCCGGCGCACGCCTGCTCGCCCCGCGCACCGCCACCGCCGCGGCCACCGCGGCCCTCGCCGCACCGTCACCGCACCGCCCCCGCACCGCCCCCCAGGAGGACAACAGGTGAACCCGCAGCCCGATCTGCGCCATCACGGCGACGCCGAAGTGCGCGCCGCCGGGCTGGTCGACCTCGCCGTCAACGTCCGCACCGGCACCCCGCCCGCCTGGCTGCGCACCCGGCTCGCCGAGACCCTCACCGACCTCGCCGCCTACCCCGACGGGGGGGCCGCCCGCGCCGCCGTCGCCGCCCGGCACGGCCGGCCCGCCGACGAGGTGCTGCTCACCGCGGGCGCCGCCGAGGCCTTCGTGCTGCTCGCCCGGGTCCTGCGGCCGCGCCGGGCGACCGTCGTGCACCCGCAGTTCACCGAACCCGAGGCCGCGCTGCGCGACGCCGGGCACCCCGTCCACCGCGTCCTGCTCACCCCGGAGCGGGGCTTCGCCCTGCCGCCCGGGGCGGTGCCCGAGGACGCCGACCTGGTGGTGGTCGGCAACCCCACCAACCCCACCTCGGTCCTCCACCCGGCCGCCGCGCTCGCCGCGCTGGCCCGGCCCGGCCGCACCCTGGTCGTCGACGAGGCCTTCATGGACACCGACCCCGGTGAGACCCAGAGCCTCGCCGCCGTCCGCGACCTGCCGGGTGACGTGGTCGTGCTGCGCAGCCTCACCAAGACCTGGGGCCTGGCCGGCCTGCGGATCGGCTACCTGCTCGCCCCCGCTCCGCTGGTCGCCCGCCTCGCCGCGGCCCAACCGCTCTGGCCGGTCTCCACGCCCGCCCTGGCCGCCGCCGTGCTCTGCTCCACCCCCGCCGCCCTCGCCGAGGCCGAGGCCGCCGCCCGCACCACCGCCGCCCACCGCGCCCACCTGCTGGCCGCCCTCGCCACCGTCCCCGGCCTGCGCGTCCACGGCACCCCGGCCGCGTCCTTCGTCCTCGTCCAGCTCCCCGGCGCCACCCCGCTGCGGGCCCGCCTGCGCGAAGCCGGCTACGCCGTCCGCCGGGGCGACACCTTCCCCGGCCTCGGCCCCGACTGGCTCCGGGTGGCGGTCCGCGACCCGGCCACCACCGACACCTTCCTCAGCGCACTGCGGGCCGCGCTGCCCGGGTGCTAGCCAGGCGCCTGCGCACCCCGTAGTACCGCGCGACGAGGATGCCGACCAGCGGCGCGAGCAGGAGGGCCGGGGCCGAGAAGGCGGCGGCGAGCGAGTGCCCGGTGGCCAGGGAGACGGCGAACCAGACGGTGTAGAGGACGAGGAAGACGAAGACGGGCCAGAGCAGGGCCCGGCGCGGAGAGATGACCTGGTTGCCCATCGGATCGGTCCTTTCGACGCGGAACGCCCCCGCTTCCCCGCACGGCGGGCACCATCCGGGTGCCCTCGGCCGCGCGGTTCATGCCGGCGGGACGCCGCCGGTCCGGCGCGGGCGCTGCGGGCGGCGCGGGCGCTGCGGGCGCTGCGGGCGCTGCGGGCGCTCGGTGCAGCGTGACCCGCTCAGTGCAGCGTGACCGCGTCCCCGACCCCGACCACCCCCGGCACCACGACCCGCGCGTACGCGCCGACGCACGGCAGCGGCGCCATCCCGGGCAGCGGGCTGACCCGGTTCTCCCTGGCGGCACGGCGCAGGGCCTCCGGGTCGGCGGGCAGCGGGCCGTGCGCGAGGGCGGGGACGGCGCAGCGGGGGGCGGGGGCGATGACGCGCAGGCGGAGGGTGGGGCCGACGGCGAGTTCGCGGTCGACCCAGTCGTTCTCCTCGTACGGCCGCCCGTCGTGCTCGATCACCAGGCTGGGCCGGTAGCGGACGGCGGGGGTGCCGGCCAGGCTCGCGGTGGTGACGAGGTGCAGCGGGGCGAAGTCGAAGAAGCTGCCGGGTTCCGCCGCCGAGCCGAACTCCTGCACGGTGTAGTCGACTTCGGCGTCGATCCCGGCGGCGAGCACCTGTTCGGGCACCGAGCGGCGCAGGGTCGCGCCGGGCGGCCGTTCGTCGATCAGCCGGACGGGCCGGCCGAGCAGCGCGGAGATCCCGGCGTCGTCGAGCGCGGCCCCGTCCGGCCCGGTGATCCGCACCCCGCCGTCGGTGCTCGCCGCGCGGAGCGTGAGCAGCCGGCGCCAGGTGCGGGGTTCCTTCGCGCTGGCGATCCGGTCGTCGGTGAGGTCGTGCAGGGCGTAGCGGCGGTCGCCGTCGAGGCCGCGGGCGTCGATCCGGGCCCGGTCGACGGTCTCGCCGAGCAGCGACTTGACGGGGTGGCGGTGCAGCGCGGTGACGATCAACTCCGGTTCCTCTCGGCCCAGTCGGTGAGTGCGGCGAAGTCGGCGGGCCGCAGGCCGTACCGGTGGTCGACGGTCAGGGTGAGGGCGGGCGCCGGGTGGCGGGCGGCGATCCAGGCGGTGTCCTGCGGTTCGATCTCGTCGTCGACCCAGGCGAACGGGCGGCCGGCGGCCCAGGCGACCAGGTGCCGGGTCTTCCAGTGCAGGCCGTCGGGGTCGCCGTGGTGCATGGACGGCCAGTCGACGTACGGGAGCGGGGGGAGGCCGAGGAGCGGGGCGAGGTGGTGGTTCGCCTCGGCCTTCCAGGTGGTGGCCCAGACGAGGTCGTAGGGCAGGGCGAGCAGCGCGGGCCCGTGGTCGGGGTGCAGCCAGACCCGCAGCGGCCTGGGGTTGCGGATGCCCGAGGCGCGCTGGCGTTCCTGCCAGCTGCGCACGGGGAGGCGGTGGGTGAGGTAGCCCTCGGGGCGGCGGTACGGGCTGCCGACGTAGGGGGCGAGCGGGCCGTCGACGTCGAGGAGGAGCAGCGGGCGGGTCACCGGGCGTTCCGGGCGGTGAGCCAGTCGCGGGCGGCGGCGATCCGGCGGCCGGTGCTGGGGTGGGTGGCGAGGAGCAGTTCGACGGCGCGCGGCGGGTACGGGTCGGCGACGTTGGCGGTGGCGAGGCGGCGCTGCATGGCGATGAACTGTTCGGCGTCGCCGGTGAGTTCGAGGGCGTGCCGGTCGGCGCGGGCCTCGATCCGGCGGCTGGCCGCGCACTGCACGGGGGTGCTGAGCGCGCCGAGCAGGGCGGCGAGCGCGGCGAGCAGCGGCAGTGCGCGCGGGTCCTGGACGGTGTCGGCGCCGGCCGCGTCGAGCAGCGGCCGCCAGGCGAGCAGCGCGGCGAGGACGGGCACCACGAGGGCGGCGCCGAGCGCGCCGAGGGTGGTGCCGGTGGCGACGTCGCGGTGTTTGACGTGGCCGAGTTCGTGGGCGGCGACGAGTTCGATCTCGCGCGGTTCGGCGGTGGCGAGCAGGGTGTCGTAGACGACGATCCGCCGGGTCGGGCCGAAGCCGGAGACGTACGCGTTCAGCGCGGTGGTGCGGCGGGAGGCGTCGGCGACCAGCACGTCGCGCACCGCGATGCCGTCGCGGCGGGCCAACTGGAGCAGGGCGGTGCGCAGTTCGCCGTCGGGCAGCGGGGAGAACCGGTTGAACAGCGGCTCGAAGACCAGCGGGTGCAGGAAGGACAGCGCGACGGTCAGCAGCGCGGCGGCGGCCGCGGCGGAGATCCACCAGTGGTCGGGCGAGCGGCCGATCAGCGCGTACAGGCCGAGCGCGAGCGGGAGGAACAGGGCGAGCGCGAGGGCGGTGCCGCGTAGCACGTCGACCGCCCAGCCGGCCCAGCCCTGAGTGACCAGGCCGTACCGGGCGGAGACCGTCCGGACCCGGGCCGCGAACGGCAGCGTGACGGCCCGTCCGAGCAGCACCAGCGCCGCCGCACCGCCCAGCACCTGCGCCGCCCAGCCGCCGCCGAACCAGCCGCCGACCGTGCCCACCAGGCCCGCCCCGGCGGCGGTGAACCCGAGGACGGCGCTCAGCGCGAGCGAGGCCGCCTGCCCGCCCAGCGCCCACGGCAGCCGGGCCCGGCGCAGCGCGCGGCCGCGCTCCCGCTCCTGGGGGGTGAAGTCGGCGCCGGGGGGCGCGGTGTCAGCCATGGGCCCAGCCTAGGACCCGCGGTCGGACCGTCCGGTCGCGGTTGCCGGTCTCGTTCTCGGCTCCACCGTGAAGCCGTCGCCGGGGTTGTCGTCCGCCCGGGCCCGGAAGCCCCGTTCCGCCGCCCTCCGTTCGAACGCGGCGGCCGGGCGGGAGGGTCGGAGCGGGCGGGGTGGTCCGGGGCGACAAACCGCTCGAAGCGGGCGGGGGCGCGGCCTACGATGGCCGGATGATCGAGGACAGCTTGCGGACCGCCCTGGAGTTCCGGCGCGCCTTCGCCCGGGCGCAGGCCGCCGAGGTGGTGGAACTGCCGGGCGGGTTCGGGGTGTTGAGCGAGGAGTTCGGCTACTCGCACGAGCACAACCAGCTGCTGCTGGACGTCCCGCCGTCCGGGGTCGACGTGGCGGGGCTGGCCGAGGAGGTGCTGGGGCACCTGGAGCACCGGCGGATCTCGGTGTTCGACGACGCGTCCGGGCTGGCGCTGGCGCCGGGGCTGGCGGCGGCCGGGTACCGGCACGAGAGCGAGGTGGTGATGGTCCACCGGGGGCCGGTGCCGCCCGGCGGCGGGGCCGGGCCGGTCGGGCTGGCCGAGCTGGCCCCGGCGCTGGAGCGGCAGTGGCGCTGCTGGCTGCCGTGGGCGTCGGACGACTCGATCGCCCAGTTGGTGAACCGGCGCACGGCGCGGGCCGCGGGCGCCGAGCTGGTGCTGACGCTGGCCGCCCGGGACGGCGACGGCGCGTGGGGTTCCTGGGCGGACCTGTACCAGGACGCCGCGGGCACCGCCCAGATCGAGGACCTGGCCACCGCCGAGGAGCACCAGCGCCGCGGCCTGGCCGACGCCGTCCTGTCGAGCGCGCTGCGGCTGGCCGCCGACCGCTCCCCCGCCGGGCTGCGCTTCCTGGTCGCCGACGCCGAGGACTGGCCCCGGCACTGGTACGCCCGGCGCGGTTTCGTCGCGGTCGGCCGCACCCACGGCTTCGTCCGGCAGTGAGGTTCCCGTCACGCCGCCGTCGCACGGCGCCCGGCGGTGAGGCGTACGACACACGGCCGTAGGAAAGCGGAAACGCGGGCCGGGAACGCGGCAGCGCCCGCCGGGACCCCTCGCGGGGACCTGCGGGCGCTGCCGTGCCGTACGGGGGGGCGGATCAGACCTGGCCGGCCTTCTCCAGGGCCTCGCAGCAGGTGTTGATCAGCAGGCGGGTGACCACGTACGGGTCGACGTTCGCGTTCGGGCGGCGGTCCTCGATGTAGCCCTTCTGGTCCACCTCGACCTGCCACGGGATGCGGACCGAGGCACCGCGGTCGGACACGCCGTAGGAGTAGACGTTCCACGGGGCGGTCTCGTGCTTGCCGGTCAGGCGGGACTGGATGTCGTCACCGTACTGGTTGACGTGCTCCAGGACCTTCTCCTGCGAGGCGCCGAGCGACTCGCAGGCGGTGATGATGGCCTCGTAGCCCTCGCGCATCGCCTTGGTGGAGAAGTTGGTGTGCGCGCCCGCGCCGTTCCAGTCGCCCCGGGCCGGCTTGGCGTCCAGGGTGGCGTCGATGCCGAACTCCTCGGCGGTGCGGTAGAGCAGGTAGCGGGCGATCCACAGGTCGTCCGAGACGGTCAGCGCGTCGACGGGGCCGATCTGGAACTCCCACTGGCCGGGCATGACCTCGGCGTTGATGCCGCAGATCGCCAGGCCGGCGTCGATGCAGCGGTCGAGGTGCAGCTCGACGATCTCGCGGCCGAAGACCTCCTCGGCGCCGACGCCGCAGTAGTAGCCGCCCTGCGGGGCCGGGAAGCCGCCCTCGGGGAAGCCGAGCGGGCGGGAGCCCTTGAAGAAGGTGTACTCCTGCTCGATGCCGAAGATCGACTCCTGCGCGGAGTAGCGCTCGGCGACCTCGCGCAGCGGGGCGCGGGTGTTGGTGACGTGCGCCTCACCGTTGGTCTCGAAGACCTCGCACAGCACCAGGATGTTGTCGCCGCCGCGGATCGGGTCCTTGACGACCTTCACCGGCTCCAGCACGCGGTCCGAGGCGTGGCCCTCGGCCTGGTTGGTCGACGAGCCGTCGAAGCCCCAGGTGGGGATCTTGTCGGCGTTCGGCAGCACCCGAGTCTTGGAGCGGAGCTTCGCGGTCGGCTTGGTGCCGTCGATCCAGATGTACTCGGCCTTGATCGCCATCGCGGTGATCCTCACTGCTCGGGTGGTGGGTGCCCGCGTAGCGTCGCAAGTCGCCGTTTCCCGGTTGTTCCTCCTATGTAACGCCCATGTGAACCAACGGTCCGCAGCGGCACGCTCACCCTCGGAGAGTGCACGTCTCGCGATGCGAACACTCCCCTGAGACGGGAGGGGCGGGACGGGCGCCTCCCGGGCGGGCCCGCGGGCGCCCCGCGGGCCCCGCGCCCGCCCCCGGGGGCGGGCCGTCAGCGGTGCCGCGCGTGCGCCGCCCGGCGCCGCCGCGTCATCCACACCGCCGCGCCGCCGGCCAGCAGCAGCGTCCCGCCGCCGGCCGCCAGCACCGTCGTGCCGGAGGAGCCGGTGGAAGCCAGCTCCTCGCCGTCCGCCGTCGGCACCGCCCGGTTCGGCGCGGAGGACGGGGCGGCGGGCGTGCTCGGCGCGGCGGCCGCGGGCGAGGAGACCGCCGCGGCCGGGACGACGGCCGCCACCGGCTTCTCGCAGGAGACCGAGGCGACCCGCACCGTGCCGTCCACCTTCGCCACGTTCAGGTTCAGCGGGTTCAGCGCGACCTTCACCTCCAGGGCGGAGGCCGCCGCCGTGCCGGAGGTCACGGTCTTCTTGGAGAACTCGACGTCGACCGTGCCGATCGCCGGAACCTCCACGTGGGTCGGCGAGTCGAGGCCGACCGTGACCGACCTGCCGAGCACGGTCAGCCTGGCGGGCGCGACGACGTCCGCGGTCGGCGGCCCGTCCACCGGGCAGTTCGCCTCGGCGCTCATCGCCTCCAGGCCGAGCAGGGTGGTCAGCGGCAGGCCCGGCACGTGCACGTCCGCGTCGACCAGCTTGACGGACGCGGTGGCCAGCCGGTCGTCCGCCCTGGTGACCGACCGGCCGACCTCCGCCTTCACCAGCGTCACCGGCCGGCCGCCGTCCACCCCGTCGACCGTGGCGGTCAGCACCGCGCCGTCCCGCCGGGCGGGCGACTCGACCCGGTTCAGCGCCACCCCGACCGGCACCCGCACCGTGTTCAACAGGGTGACGTCCAGGGCGAGTTCGGCCGTCACCGCGCTCGCCCGGCCCGGTTTGGCGGGTGTGCCGGCGACGGCGTCGGCGGCGTGCGCGGGCAGCGGCAGCGCGACCGCGAGCGCGGCGGCGGCGAGGGCCGAAGCGGCGACCGAACGCAGAACAGACATGACAGGAACCCCCACGCGTGGTGACTGGCAGAGCGCACCCACGGCCTCACCCGGCGCCCGGCGGACCGCACGGGGCACGGGGAGGGGGACTCGCGCTCTCGACTGCCGCCAGTCTCTTCGAACAGTGCGTCACTCCAGCAACACAGAGCGTCATTTCACTCCTTCGGGTGAGGTTGACGCTCCGGACTGACCGTTTCCGCCCCTGTTCCGGTCACCACCGGAACGAACCGGACGCCTCCGCCCGCTAGGGCAGGCGCCAGTCGACCGGCTGCCCGCCCTGCCGGGTCAGCAGGTCGTTGGCCTTGCTGAACGGGCGGGAGCCGAAGAAGCCGCGGTCGGCCGAGTAGGGGCTGGGGTGCGGGGACTCGATGCTGGGCACCTGGCCGAGCCAGGGCCGCAGTTCGCGGGCGTCGCGCCCCCAGAGGATCGCGACGAGCGGGCCGCCGCGCGCCGCGAGCGCCTTGATCGCCTGCTCGGTGACCGCCTCCCAGCCCTTGCCCCGGTGGGCGTTGGGCTTGCGGGCCTCGGTGGTGAGGGCGCGGTTGAGCAGCAGGACGCCCTGCTCGGTCCACGGGGTGAGGTCGCCGCTGGTCGGGGGCGGGAACCCGAGGTCCTGCCCGTACTCCTGGTAGATGTTGACCAGGCTGGCGGGCGGCCGGACCCCGGGCGCGACGGAGAAGCTGAGCCCGACGGCGTGCCCCGGCGTCGGGTACGGGTCCTGGCCGACGATCAGCACCCGGACGTCCGCGAACGGCTGCTGGAAGGCCCGCAGCACCTGCGGTCCTGGCGGCAGGTAGGTGCGGCCCGCCGCGATCTCGGCGCGCAGGAAGTCGCCCATCGCGGCGACCTGCCCGGCGACCGGCGCGAGGGCCTCGGCCCAGCCGGGTTCCACTACTTCGTGCAAGGGTCGTGCAGCCATGACGGAAGCCTATCGGCCGCACTGACAACCGCAGTTCGCGAGCCCCCTCACCCCCCGGACCCGCCCCTGGCGCGGCTCCTCGTCCGCCACCGGTCCGCCCGGGGCCGGACCCCGCTCAGCGCACCCGGCCGTTGAGGACGACGTGCGCGGGCGCGGCGAGGACGCGCAGGTCGGTGCGCGGGTCGGCCTCGTAGAGGACGAGGTCGGCGGGGGCGCCTTCGGTGAGGCCGGGGCGGCCGAGCCACTCGCGGGCGGACCAGGTGGTGGCGGCGAGGGCCTCGACGGGGGTGAGTCCGGCCCTGGTGAGTTCGAGGGCCTCCTCGGCGACCAGGCCGTGGGCGAGCGAGCCGCCGGCGTCGGTGCCGAGGTAGATCGGGACGCCGGCGTCGTGCGCGGCGCCGACGGTGTCGTAGCGGCGGGCGTGCAGGCGGCGCAGGTGGGCGGCCCAGGCGGGGAACTTGGCCTCGCCGCCGGCCGCGAGGTCGGGGAAGGTGGCGATGTTGACCAGGGTGGGGACGATCGCGACGCCGCGTTCGGCGAACGCGGGGATCAGGTCCTCGGTGAGGCCGGTGGCGTGTTCGACGCAGTCGATGCCGGCGGCCAGCAGGTCGGGCAGCGACTCGGTGGCGAAGCAGTGCGCGGTGACCCGGGCGCCTTCGGCGTGGGCGGCGGCGACGGCCTCGGCGAGGGCGTCGCCGGGCCAGCAGGCGGCGAGGTCGCCGACGCCGCGGTCGATCCAGTCGCCGACCAGCTTGACCCAGCCGTCGCCGCGCCGGGCCTCGGCGGCGACGTACGCGGCGAGGTCGCCGGGTTCGATCTCGTGGGCGTAGTTGCGGATGTAGCGGCGGGTGCGGGCGATGTGCCGCCCGGCCCGGATGATCTTCGGGAGGTCGTCGCGGTCGTCGATCCAGCGGGTGTCGGCGGCGGAGCCGGCGTCGCGGATCAGCAGGGTGCCGGCGTCCCGGTCGGTGCGGGCCTGCTTCTCGCTGGTGTCGCGGTCGACGGCGCCGTGCGCGTCCAGACCGACGTGGCAGTGGGCGTCGACCAGGCCGGGCAGCGCCCAGCCGGTGAGGGTGGCGGCCGGTTCGGCGGCGGGCCGTTCGAAGGTCACCCGCCCGTCCACGGCCCAGAGTTCGTCCCGGACGTCGTCGGGTCCGACCAGCACCCGCCCCTTGATGTGCAGCACCGCGCGGTCTGTCATGGCAGGCACTGTACTCGGCGTCGTCCGCGGGCCGCCGGACGATCTGCGGCAGACTGTTCGACGGCGACCCCACGCCCGCCGGCCCGCCGGCCCACCGCACCGAAAGGCTCCTCGCGCATGCTGCTCGACCTTCCCCCGATGACCGCCGACCGGTTCGCCGCGATCGAGGACCGGGTGGCGGCACTGCTGCGCACCCGCAACGACGTGATCGTCACCCAGGGCGAGGCGCTGCTGCCCCTGGAGGCGGCGATCAAGGGCGCGGCGCACCCGGGCTCGACCGCGCTGAACGTCGTCACCGGCCCGTACGGGCAGACCTTCGGCGGCTGGCTGCGCGACGCCGGCGCGAAGGTCGTCGACCTGGCGGTGCCGTACGACACGGCGGTGAGCGCCGAGCAGGTCGCGGCGGCGCTGAACTCGCACCCGGAGATCGACTTCGTCTCGCTGGTGCACGCCGAGGCGGCGACCGGCAACACCAACCCGGTCGCCGAGATCGCCGAGGTGGTGCGGCAGCACGGCGCGCTGCTGATGCTGGACGCGGTGGCCTCGGTGGCCGCCGAACCGCTGCTCACCGACGCGTGGGGCGTCGACCTGTGCGTGATCGGCGGCCAGAAGGCGATGGGCGGCCCGGCGGGCGTCTCGGCGGTGTCGGTGAGCGGACGCGCCTGGCAGCGGATCGCCGCGAACCCGGCCGCGCCGCGCCGCTCCTACCTCTCGCTGCTCGACTGGAAGGAGCGCTGGACGGACGCCGGCCGCACCCAGCTCCCGCACGCCCCCGCCCAGGTGGAGATGCTCGCCCTTGAGGAGTGCCTGGCCGCGATCGACGCCGAGACCCTCGACGCGGTGATCGCCCGCCACCGCGCCGCGGCCGCCGCCACCCGCGCGGGCGCCCTCGCCCTGCCCACCCTCGCCCCGTACGTCCTGCGCGCCGAGGACGCCGCCCCGGTGGCCACCACCCTGCGCACCCTCGCGGACATCGACGCCGCCGACCTGGCCGCCGAACTCCGCCGCCGCGCCCCCCAGTTGCCCGTCCAGGCCGGTGGCGGCCCGCTCGCCGCCACCATGCTCCGCCTCAACCACTACGGCCCGGCCGCCACCCCGGAGACCGTCATCGCCGCCCTGGAACTCCTCGCCCAGGCCACCGCCACCCAGGCCGCCCCGGCGGTCGAGGCGGCCGCCGAGGCCTGGGAGCGGACGATCGGCTCCTGACCGGGAGCTCCGGGGGCCGCCGGCGCGGGCGGGGCGGGCGGGGCGGGCCCTCCGGGTGGCAGGGTTCGACCGCCGGTGGCCTCCCGTTCACCGGGCGGGCGGGCGGTGGACGTCCGGGCGGGCTTGGCTGGACAGCTCCGCGAAGTTGTCTGTACAAGTCCGTGCCACCGGAGGCTGCCCGATGTCCGTGTCCCACCCGTACTGGCTGCGTGACAACTGCCCCTGCGCCGACTGCCGCGATCCGCGCGGCGGGCAGAAGCGGTTCCGGATCGGCGACCTGCCGGACGGGCTGACCGCCGTCGAGGCGGTCGAGGACGCCGCCGGGCTGGCGGTGCTGTGGTCCGACGGCCACCGCTCGCACTACCCGGCCGGGTGGGACGCGCCCACCGGGCCGGACGGGCGCACCGAGCACGCCAAGCGGCTGTGGGAGGGGCGGGACTTCGCCCGCGGCCTGCCCGAGGCCGACTGGGCGGCGTACCTGGCCGACCCGGAGGAGCGGATCGCGGTGCTGGCGGCCGTGCGCCGCTCCGGGTTCGCGCTGCTGCGCGGCGTCCCGGTCGAGGAGGGGCGGGTGCTGGCGGTGGCGCGGAGCTTCGGGTACGTCCGGGAGACCAACTACGGCGAGCTGTTCGACGTCCGGGTCGAGCCGGACCCGGCGAACCTGGCGTTCACCGGCGTCGCCATCGACCCGCACACCGACAACCCGTACCGCGACCCGGTGCCCACCGTGCAGCTGCTGCACTGCCTGCGCAACGACCGCGCGGGCGGCGACTCCGGCCTGGTGGACGGCTTCCGGGCGGCGGCGCTGCTGCGCGACGAGGACCCGGCCGCGTTCGCGCTGCTGGCCCGCACGCCGGTGCCGTTCCGCTACCGCGACCGGGGTGCCGAACTGTCCGCCGAGCTGCCGCTGATCGGGCTCGACCCGTACGGCGCGGTCCGCGAGGTGCGGTTCAACAACCGCTCCACCGACACCGCCGCGCTGCGCGCCCGCGTCGGCGCGGAACTCGACGCCTTCTACGCCGCCTACCGCCGGTTCGCCGCGATCACCCTGCGCCCCGAGCTGCGGCTGGACCTCCGGCTCGCCCCCGGCGACTGCCTGGTCCTCGACAACACCCGCCTGCTGCACGCCCGCACCGCCTTCGAGCCCGGCGACGGCACCGGCGGCCACCGCCACCTGCAGGGCTGCTACGCCGACCTCGACTCGCTCGCCTCCACCCTCGCCGTGCTGCGCCGCGACACCGCCGTGCTGGACGAGCTGGAGGAGCTGTTCGCGGGCGAGGGCGCCGGCGAGTACCTGGGCGAGGCCGTCACCCTGGCCGCGCACATGCTGCAGGCCGCCGCGCTGGCCCGTGCGGCCGGCGCCCCGCCCGCCCTGGTGGCCGCCGCCCTGCTCCACGACATCGGCCACTTCCGGGGCAGCGGACGGGAGTTGATGGCGGGCACCGACAACCGGCACGGCGCCGCCGCCGCCGCCCGGCTGGCCCCGTTCTTCCCGCCCGCCGTCACCGAGCCGGTGCGCCTGCACGTCGACGCCAAGCGCTACCTGTGCGCCACCGAGCCCGGCTACCTGGCGCGCCTCTCCCCGGCCTCCGCCCGCACCCTGGCCCTGCAGGGCGGCCCGATGACCCCGGACGAGGCCGCCGCCTTCGCCGCGCACCCGTTCGCCGCCGACGCGGTCACCGTCCGCCGCTGGGACGAGGCCGCCAAGGACCCGGCCGCGCAGGACCCGGCCTTCGCCGAACTCCGGCCGCTGCTGCTGGAGTCGATGCGGCCCTGACTAGTCCAGCGCCACCGTCAGGTCGACCTCGACCAGCTGCCCGGTGTAGCCGAGCGCGGCGACGCCGAGCAGGGTGGACGCGGTGGTGAGGGCGGGGGCCAGCGGTGAGGCGTTCAGCCGCCGCCAGACCCCGCCGAGCACCTCGGGGCGGTCGCTCACCACGTAGACCACCGAGCGCACCACCCGCTCCGGCCCGACCCCGAGCGCGGCCAGCGCCGTCATGGCGTTGGCCGCCACCTGGTCGGCCTGCGCGTCCCGGTCCCCGGCGCCGACCAGCGCCCCGTCCGCGTCCAGCGGGCACTGCCCGGCCAGGTGCGCGGTCCGCCCGGCCTCCGCCACCGTGATGTGCGCGTACCCGGCGGTGGGGTGCAGTCCGGCCGGGTCGATGCGCGTGATGTCTCCCATCCGGCGATTGTCACCGCGGACGGGCGCGACGGCACCGGGTTTTCAGTCGTCGTCCCGGGCGTGCCGGGAGAGGGCGGAGGACGCCAGCGAGTTGTGGATGGAGAAGGCGACGGTGCCGGGCAGGTAGCGGTCCTGGGACCACTCGACGGGGGTGCCGGTCGGGTCGGTGGTGCGGCGCTTCTCGCGGAGCAGCGGGCTGCCCCGGCGGCAGGAGAGCAGGCGGGCGTCGTCGGCGTTGGCGGCGACCACGTCGATGGTGTGGTCGGCGTCGGTGAACAGGATGCCGTGCTCGCGCAGGGGTTCGGTGTGGGAGACCACGTCGGGCGGCAGCTGGGCGACCAACTCGCCGACCCGGGGCGGGTAGACGGTGCGTTCGACCATGACGGGGGTGCCGGAGAGGGTGCGCAGCCGGAGGGTGACGTAGACCTCGGTGCCGGGTTCGAGGCGGAGCTGTTCGCGTTCGGCGGCGTCGGCGGGGCGGCGGACCAGGGATTCGAGCCGGCCGCCGGGCTCCTCGCCCATCGAGCGGGCCCAGTGGGTGAAGGAGAGCAGTTCGGAGAAGGACTGGACCCGGGCGCTGCCGAGGACGACCCGGCGGGTGCCGCGGCGGGAGGTGACGAGTCCGTCGGCGCGCAGCAGGGCGAGGGCCTGCCGGACGGTGCCGCGGGAGACGCCGTACTGCTCGGCGAGGGCGCCCTCGGCCGGCAGCCGGCCGGTGTCGCCGAAGGAGCCCGAGGTGATGGCTTCCCGCAGGTCGGCGGCCACCTTGCGGTAGAGCGAGCCGGCGGCGCGGTCCTGGTCGAGTGCCACGTTCGTCGAGTTCCCTTGGCTGGTAAGGAGATTGGGCCGTGTCCTGCGCGTGACCGCGCGTACACCACTGACTGTAGCCCTTGCCCGGGGGGCTCCCGGAGCCGGGCGCGACCGTTCCCGCAGCCGCCCCCCGCCCTGGGCCGTCCGTTCACCTTCCCGTCACCGGCTTCGGGCGTACTTGCTTCCGGCGACGGAAGTTGGCTGGCCAACTTGGCCGGACGGCCGGCCTCGCCGCGTTCCGCGAACCCTCTGCGACCTCTGCAGCTCCCCCTCTTCCAGGAGACCTCCCCGTGACCGTGCACCGCCACCGCGCCGCCGCCCTCGCGGCCGTGCTGACCGCTGCCGCGCTCTCCCTCTCCGCCTGCGGCTCCGCCGGCTCGACCGCCAAGTCCGGTGACGCCGCCAAGGCCGGCGGCGGCACGGTGAACGCGAGGACCGCGACCTCGCTGGCCGACTTCGGCGGCATGGACGGCCTGGTGGCCGCCGCGAAGAAGGAGGGCAAGCTGCACGTCATCACCCTCCCGCGGGACTGGGCCAACTACGGCAAGTTGATGGACGACTTCAAGGCGAAGTACGGCATCGAGATCGAGGACGAGAACCCGGACGGCTCCAGCCAGGACGAGATCAACGCGGTCAAGTCCCGCAAGGGCCAGGACCGCGCCCCCGACACCCTCGACCTGGGTTCGGCGTTCGCGCTGTCCGCCGCCAAGGAGGGCCTGCTCGCCCCGTACAAGGTGGCCGGCTTCGACAAGATCCCCGCCACCATGAAGGACCCGGCCGGCCTGCGGGTCAACGACTACGGCGGCTACATCTCGATCGGCTGCGACGCCAAGCGGGTCGCCACCTGCCCGAAGACCTTCGCCGACCTGCTGAAGCCCGAGTACAAGGGCCAGGTCGCGCTGAACGGCAACCCGACCAAGTCGGGTTCGGCGTTCGGCGGCGTGTACGCGGCCGCGCTGGCCAACGGCGGTTCGCTGGACAACGTCCAGCCCGGCATCGACTTCTTCGCCAAGCTGAAGCAGTCCGGCAACTTCAACCCGGTCGAGTCGACCCCGGCGACCGTCGAGAAGGGCGAGACCCCGATCTCGATCGACTGGTCGTACCTGAACGCGGGCTACACCGACGAGTTCAAGGACAAGGGCGTCGACTGGAAGGTGGCCGTGCCCTCCGACGGCTCCTACGCCCAGTACTACAACCAGGCGATCAACAAGGACGCCCCGCACCCGGCGGCCGCCCGCCTGTGGATGGAGTACCTGTACTCGGTCGAGGGCCAGAACGGCTTCCTGGGCGGCTACGCCACCCCGGCGCTGTTCGACGCGATGAAGGCGGACGGCACCCTGGACACCGCCGCCGCGGCCAAGCTGCCGACCGTCGAGAAGCCCTTCACCACCTTCCCCAGCTCGGAGCAGGTCGACGCGGCCAAGAAGGTCGTCACCGACAACTGGGCCAAGGCCATCGCGGGCTGATCACCGACATGACCACGGCTCCCACCCCGGTGCCGGCCCCGGCCGCCGCTGACCCCAGCGGCGGCCCGGGCGCCCCCGGCACCGCCACCGCCCCCGCCTCCCCCGCCACCTCCCCCGCCGTGCCGCCGCCCGTCCGCCGCCGCCGTCCGCGCGGCGGCGCCTGGCTGGCCACCGTGCCGCTGCTGGCCTTCTTCCTGGTCGGTTTCGGCCTGCCCGCCGTCGCCATCGTCACCGGGGCGTTCACCGTCTCCGGCGACGCGGAGAGCGGCGCCGGCTCGTTCACCACCGCCAACCTGACCGACTCGGTGCAGGGCGCGTACTGGACGGCGCTGCTGTCCAGCGTGAAGCTGTCCGCGCTGACCGCGCTGATCGGCACCGTGCTGGGCGTCCCGATCGCCCAGGCCGTGCTGACCTCCCGGTTCCGGCTGCTGCGCGAGGCGGTGCTGACCGCCTCCGGCGTGCTCGCCAACTTCGGCGGCCTGCCGCTGGCGTTCGCCTTCGTCGCGACCCTCGGCAACGCGGGCGAGATCACCAGGATGTTCCACCTGACCGACCACGGCTGGTCGCTGTACAGCTTCACCGGCCTGACCGTCACCTACCTGTACTTCCTGGTGCCGCTGATGGTGCTGACCATCGCCCCCGCCCTGGAGGGCCTGCGCGTCCAGTGGCGCGAGGCGGCCCGGAACAACCGGGCCACCGCGCTGCAGTACTGGCGGCACGTCGCGCTGCCGATCCTGTTCCCCTCGCTGCTCGGCGGCTTCGTGCTGCTGTTCGGCTCGGCGTTCGCCGCGTACGCCACCGCCGCCGCGATGGTCGGCGCGACCGTCCCGCTGATCAGCCGGCAGATCGCCGACGCGCTCTCCGGCAACGTGCTGGTCGGCCAGGGCAACCTGGCGCTGGCGCTCAGCCTCGACATGATCATCGTCGCCGTCCTGGTGATGGCCGTGTACCTGCCCCTCCAGCGCCGGAGTGCCCGATGGCTCAGCTGATCTCCCGCCTGCGGGTCTGGCGCGGCGCGGTCCTGCTGCTGGCCGGCCTGTACTTCCTGGTCCCGATGGCCGCCTCGGTCTGGTTCTCGATCGACGACCGGGACGGGATCTCCTTCGACGCCTACACCGGCCTGCTCTCCGCGCCCGGCTTCACCGACAGCCTGGTGCTGACCCTGGAGCTCGCCGCCGTCACCGTCGTGGTGCTGCTGCTCCTGCTGGTGCCCGCGATGATCGCGGTCCGGCTCGGCGCGCCGAGGCTGCGCCCGGTGCTCGAAGTGGTCTGCACCCTGCCGCTGGTGGTGCCGCCGGTCGCGCTGACCGCCGGCCTGATCGGCGTGCTGCGCTGGGGCCCGGACCACCTGATGGACACGCCGTTCTTCCAGACCTTCGTGTTCGTCCAGCGGCCGGAGTTCCCGCTGGTCCTGGTCGTCGCGTACGTCCTGATGGCCCTGCCGCTGGCCTATCGGGCGCTGGACTCCGGGCTGCGCGCGGTGGACGTGCGCACCCTGGTCGAGGCGGCCCGCAACTGCGGCGCGAGCTGGCCGCGGGCCGTGCTCTCGGTGGTCGTGCCGAACCTGCGCGGCGCGCTGCTGAACGCCGCGTTCCTCACCCTGGCCCTGGTCCTGGGCGAGTTCACCACCGCCTCGATCCTCGGCTACCAGCCCTTCGCCGTGTGGATCTACTCGGTCGGCAACAGCCAGGGCCAGATGTCCGTCGCGGTGTCCGTGCTCAGCCTGCTGATCACCTGGGTGCTGCTGCTCCTGCTGGCCGCCGCCGGCCGCGAGCGCCGCCACAAGACCGCCCCCTGAAACGCCCACGGAGACCGCCACCCATGAGCACCGCCACCACCCCCCGTACCGAGGGCGCCGCCGCCACCGGCAGCGCCACCGTCGAATTCCGTTCGCTGCGGCGGACGTTCGGCACCACCACCGCCCTGGACGGCCTCGACCTGACCGTCCGCCCGGGCGAACTGCTCGCCCTGCTCGGCCCGTCCGGCTGCGGCAAGACCACCGCGCTGCGGATCCTGGCCGGCTTCGAGACGCACGACTCCGGCGAGGTGCTGGTCGACGGCGAGGACATCACCCGGATCCCCGCGCACCGGCGCGACGCCGGCATGGTGTTCCAGTCGTACAGCCTCTTCCCGCACCTCACCGCCGCCGAGAACGTCTCCTTCGGCCTGCGGATGCGCGGCGCCGGAAAGGCCGAACGGCAGCGCCGAGCCCAGGAGTTGCTGGAACTCGTCGGCCTCCCGCAGCGGGCCGGCCACTACCCGCACCAGATGTCCGGCGGCCAGCAGCAGCGCATCGCGCTGGCCCGCGCGCTCGCCCTCCAGCCGCGCGTCCTGCTGCTGGACGAGCCGCTCTCCGCCCTCGACGCAAAGGTCCGGCTCGCGCTGCGCGAGGAGATCCGCCGCCTGCAGCAGGAGCTCGGCATCACCACCCTGTTCGTCACCCACGACCAGGAGGAGGCCCTCTCGATGGCCGACCGGGTCGCCGTCCTGCGCGCCGGCCGCCTCGAACAGTGCGCCACGCCTTCGGAGTTGTACTCCCGGCCGACCACCGCGTTCGTCGCCGAGTTCGTCGGCACGATGAGCCGGGTCCCGTGCGCGCGCACCGCCGACGGCGAGGTCGAGGTGCTCGGCCGCCGCCACCCCGTGGACGGCGCCCTCCCCGCCGGCGGCGACCTGCACGTCCTGGTCCGCCCGGAGCACGTCGGCCTGGCCCCCGCCGCCGAGGGCGACGCCCTGGTCGTCGCCGCCTCCTTCCTCGGCGCCGTCACCCGCCTCACCGTCCGCCTCGCCGACGGCACCGAGGTCAAGTCCGACCTCCCCACCGAGACCGCCGCCACCCTCCCCCTCGGCAGCCGCGCCACCCTCACCCTCCCCGCCCGCCCCGTCCTGGTCGACCGCGCCCCGACCACCGCCCCCTGACCCCGACACCCGCCCGCCGCGCGCCAGTTGGCCCGTCCGACCGGCCCTCCGCGCCCGGAGAACCCCGTAAGGTACCGCCATGCCTGCACCCCGTCCCGCCGCCGTCCTCTTCGACATGGACGGCACCCTGGTCGACACCGAGCACCTGTGGTGGCAGGCCGCGGCCGAACTCGCCGCCGATCTGGGCCTCGCCCTGACCGACGACGACCTCCCGGACGTCCTCGGCCGGGCCGTCGAGCACACCGCCGCCCACCTGCGCCGCGGCAGCCGCACCGCCCGCCCGGAGGCCGAGCTGGTGGAGCGCCTGAACGAGTCGTTCGCCGCGAAGGTCGCGGCGCGGACCGTCCCGCGCCCGGGCGCGCTGGCCCTGCTCGCGGCGCTGCGCGCGGCGGGGGTGCCGACGGCGCTGGTCTCGGCGTCCCCGCGCCGGGTGGTCGACCTGGTGCTGGACGCGCTCGGCGCCCACTGGTTCAGCACCACGCTCGCCGCCGAGGACACCCCCCGCACCAAGCCCGCCCCGGACCCGTACCTGGCGGCGGCCGAGCGCCTGGGCCTGGCCCCGGCGGTGTGCGTGGCCGTCGAGGACACCCCGACCGGCGTCGCCTCGGCCCGCGCCGCGGGCTGCGCGGTGCTGGCGGTGCCGTCCACCGTCCCGATCCCGGCGGTGGCGGGCACCACCGTGCTGGACAGCCTGGAGCGCGCCGACCTGCCCTTCCTCGCCGCCCTGACCGCCGCCTGATGCCGTACGTCCTGCTGGCCCTGGCGATAGCGAGCGAGGTCTGCGCGACCAGCCTGCTCAAGCTCACCGACGGCTTCTCCCGGCCGTGGCCGAGCCTGGCCGTCGCGGCCGGCTACGTGCTCTCCTTCGCCCTGCTCGGGCGCGCGTTGAAGCACCTGCCGGTCTCGGTGGCGTACGCGGTCTGGTCGGGCGCGGGCACGGCGGCGGTCGCGGCGATCGGCGCGCTCTTCCTCGGCGAGCCGCTGGGCCGCCCGCAGTGGTGCGGGATCGCCCTGGTGATCGTCGGCGTGGTGCTGCTCAACCTCCGCCCGGCGCACTGACCTCGCGGCTTGACCCGGCCCCGGCGGGCGGCGACGATCCGGGGTCATGAGCGTCGAATCCACCCTGGCCAGGGCCGCGGCCGAACTGCGGGAGGGCCGCCACCCGCAGGCCCGGCTGCGGCTGCACGGCCTGCTGTCCGGCCGCCCGACCGACCTGGCGGTCCGCCGCCGGCTCGCCGACGCGTACCGCCTGACCGGGCACCTGGACGAAGCCGGCCGCTGGAACTACCTGGACGAGGCGCTGACCCCCGCCGAACTCGCCGCCTTCGAGCGGCGCTTCCGCGACCCGGCCCGACGGCTGGCTCTGCTGCGCTGGCCCGACCCCGCCCGCAACCCGCCGCCCACCCCGCCGGCCCGCCGCCGCCTCGCCGCCCTCCACCGCGAGGCCACCGGCACCGCCCCCGACTGGCCCGACCACCCGGAGGACGCCGCGACCCCGGCCCCCGTCCGCCCGCCGGTCCGCCCACCCGCCCGCCCGCCCGTCCGGCTGCCCTACGACCCGGCCGACCGCAAGCCCGAACTCCCGCCCCAGCGCGCCGCGTTGCGCCTCACCGCGCTGGTCTTCTGGGCGCTGGCCCTGCTCGTGCTGGCCGTACGGCTGCTCGCCTGACGCCCGCGCCGCCCGCTACCGGAGCGTTCCGCGGAGCGCGTCGACCCGGTGCGCGGAGGCGGTGAAGTCGTCCCGGTCGAGTTCGCCGGTGCCGAGCGCGGCGGTGAGCGCGGCCGCGGCCGCGTCGCCCTGGGCGACGTCCCGGCCGGAGCAGAGCAGCAGGTCGACGCCGGCGTGCGCGACGGCGAGGGCGCGCTGCCCGGTGCCGCCGAAGGGGTCGAGGGCCTTGGCCTCCAGCGCGTCGGTGACGGTGACGCCGTCGTAGTGCAGGCGGGTGCGCAGCTCGTCGCGGACGATCGAGCCGGACATCCCGGCGGGGCGGTCGGGGTCGAGTCCGGGGTAGACCGCCCAGGAGAACATCACCAGTTTGACGTCGGCGGCGATCGCGTCCCGGTAGGGGCGTTCGTCGACGCCGCGCAGCTGGTCGAGCGGGACGTCCAGGGTGACGGGCCGCTCGTCGGTGTTGGCGCCGGCGGGGGCGCTGCCGAGGCCGGGGAAGTGCTTGGCGGTGGCGGCGACCCCGGCGTCCTGCTGGGCCTTGAGGAAGGCGGAGCCGAGCCTGCCGACGGTGGCGGGGTCGCTGCTGTAGGAGCGCTGCGCGGAGTCGGCGAAGTCGCCGGGGGTGCGGTAGACGTCCAGCACGGGGGCGAGGTTGAGGTTGAGGCCGTACCGGGTGAGTGCGGCGGCGGCCTCCCGCCCGGTGCTGGTGGCGGCGGCGACCGGGTCGGCGGCCCGGCCGACGTCCTTCGCGGACCGCTCGGGCCCGCCGGGCACCCGCCGGACCACTCCGCCCTCCTGGTCGGTCATCAGCAGCAGCGCGCGCGGGTCGGGGCTCTGCGCCTCGGCCTCGCGCAGCCGGGTCACCGCGGTGCGCAGCGCGCCGGCGTCGCCGCCGACGTTCTCGGCGAAGAAGATCACTCCGGCGACCCGGCCCTGGCGCACCCGTTGCAGCAGCGCCTCGGGGACGGTGGTGCCGGGGTACGAGTAGACGATCCGCCGCCCGGCCAGCTCGGCGTCGCCCGCCCGCGCGGTGGGGGACGGCGACGGGGTCGGGGTGGGCGTGGGGCTGGGGGTCGGGGACGGGGACGGGCTGGGGGTCGGGTCGGGGCTCTCGGTGGTGGGGCTCGCGCTGGGTCCGGCGCTGCCGCCGGTCGCCGTCCCGGGGCCGGTGGAGGGGGCGCCGCCGCTGCCGCCGGGGGAGCCGCAGCCGGTGAGCAGCGCCAGTCCGAGGGTGAGTGCGCCGAGCGAACGCAGTGACCGCAGCATGCCCCCAGGTAAGCACGCGGGGGCGGCCCGGACCAGCACCGCGCGGCCCCGGGGCGTCGCCGGGACGCCACCGGGGCCGCGCGACGGGCGGTCGGCGGTCAGCGGTCGGCCAGCAGCCCGGGCAGGTCGGCGACCGAGGCGAGCACGTGGGTCGCCCCGTCGGCCCGCAGCCGGGCCTCGTCGTGGGCCCCGGTGAGCACTCCGGCCACCACCGAGGCGCCGGCCCGGGTGCCGGTGAGCATGTCGTAGCCGGTGTCGCCGACCACCGCGACCTGCCGCACCGAGTCGGTGCGGGTCCGCAGCAGGGCGGCGAGCGCCAGGTCGGGGTAGGGCCGGCCGCGTCCGGCGTCGGCCGGGCAGAGCGTCAGGTCGGCGATCTCCCGCCAGCCGAGCGCGTCCAGGATCCGGTCCTGGGTGGTGCGGGAGAACCCGGTGGTGAGCGCCACCTTCCGTCCCCGCCCGCGCAGTTCGGCGATCGTCTCGGCCGCCCCCGGCAGCGCCGCGCACCGCCCCTGGTCGACCTGTTCCTCGTACGCGGCCTCGAACGCGAGGTTGGCTCCCTGCGCCCGGTCCTCGTCGCCGAACAGGTGCCGGAACACCGAGATCTTCGACTCCCCCATCGTCGCCCGGACGTGCGCCAGCATCGCGGCATGCTCCGGGCTGCCGGTCTCCACCCCCTGGGTCCGCGCGGCGGCGGCGAACGCCAGCTCCACCAGTCCGTCGTCGGCGACGGTGGTGCCGGCCATGTCGAGCACCACCAGGGTCACTTCGTGCGTGGTCATGTTCGTCCTCACGTGTATCGGTGGGCCCCTCCGGGCCCCTACGGGCGGGCGTTCAGAGCCCGGCCGCGTCCGCGGTCGTCTCGGCGATGGCCGGCGAGCAGGTCATCCCGCGTCCGCCGGGCCCGGTCACCAGCCAGGCGCCGTCGGTGAGCCGCTGCCGGTGGACGACCAGGCCCGGGTCGGTGCACTGGGCGTAGACGCCGGCCCAGCGGCGGCGGATCCGGGGCAGCGGGCGGCCGAGCAGGTCGCGGGCGACGGCGGCGAGGTGGTCGTACGGGTCCTCGACGACGTCGAAGCCGAAGGGCTGGTCGTACTCGTGGGTGTCGCCGACGGTGAGTCCGCCGTCCTGCCGCTGCACCATGAGCAGCTGCATCCGGTGCTCGGCGGCGACGGCGGGTTGCGGCTGGCCGGCCCGCAGGGCGTCCAGTTCGGGGCTGGCGAAGGCGGGGTAGTAGCGGAAGGAGTCGCCGTCGGCGACGGAGGTGGTGAGGGTCTCGCCGAGCGGGTCGGTCTGCATCATCTGGAGGCGGACGCGGCGGACCGGCAGGTCGGGGGCGAGTTCGCGGACGAGGCCGCCGAGCCAGGCGCCGGTGCAGAGCAGGACGAGGTCGCCCTCGTGCAGCTGTCCGTGGTCGTCGCGGACGGCGCGTTCGCCGACCAGGTCGCGGACCTCGCGCCCGGGCAGGAAGGTGTAGCGGCCGGTGGCCTCCAGTGCGGCGCGCAGCGCGGGTTGGGCGGTGCGGGGTTCGACGGCGGCGTCGCGGGCGCAGTGCAGGCCGGCCAGGTGGTCGCCGCGCAGCGCGGGGTTGAGGGCGCGGACCTCGGCGGCGTCGAGCAGCCGGTAGCCGCGGGCCTCCGCGTCGGGGAGCTTCAGCGCGGCTTCGGCGACGGCGAGTTCGGCGGCGGTGCGGGCCAGGGTGAGCGAGCCGTTGGGCCGGAAGCCCAGGCCGGGGACGCGGGCGCCGATGCCCTCCCAGAGTTCGCGGGCGCGCAGTGCGACGTCCAGCTCCCGGCCGGCGGCGCGGCCGCTGACCCAGACCAGGCCGAAGTTGCGGACGGAGGCGCCGCGGGCCTCGGTCTCGCGTTCCAGGTGGACGACCTCGTGGCCGCGTTCGACTGCCTGCCAGGCGTGCATGGTGCCCAGCACGCCCGCTCCTACGACGATGACTCTCATGCGGACAGGCTCGGGCGCCGAGGTGGCCGCCAGTCGTCCGGACCTCGTCGCGGAAGTGAACCGCCCGCAAGAGTTGTCCATACAACCTGGCCGCCCCGGCGCCCCGGGCCCGCCGCTCAGCGCAGGACGCGCGCGTGCAGGTACTCGCGCCGGCCGAACCTCGGTTCGTCCACGGCGGTCAGCTCCTCCACCTGGAAGCGGTACAGCGCGGCCGGGCCGCGGCCCGCCAGGAAGTCCGCGGCCGCCGCGGGGTCGGCGGCGAACGCCGGGTAGCGGCCGCGGTAGGCGGCCAGCGCCGCCTCGGCCTGCCGGCCCCAGGCCTCGCCCGCGCTGCCGGTGAGCTGGACGCCGCGCAGCCCCTCGCCGTACCCGGCGGGCGGCAGGTGGACGGTGGCGGCGGCCCGGGCCTCCTCGGCCAGGTGCAGGCTGTGCCGGGTGGAGCGCTCGCTGACGAAGTACAGCACCAGGTCGGAGTCGAAGGCGTAGAAGGCCAGGTTGGCGTGCGGTCCGCGCTCGTGCCCGGCGGTGGCCAGGCTCAGCACCGTGCTGTCGGCGAGCAGGCCCTCCACCCCCGTCCCGAGCGCGTCCGCGGGCCAGTTCCCCTGGATGACGTCGAGTCGGTACGGCATGGCGCGTCCCTCCGCGGAGCTGCAGGAAAAAGCGGGCCGGGCGGGGGCGCCGCCCCCGCCCGGCCCACATGCTCCCGCCGCGCGGCGCGGCGGCACAAGGGGCCGGCCGGCCCGCGCGCTCAGGCCGTTCCGGCCCCCAGCACGGGGCCCAGCGGGCCGCCGCGCAGCCGCTGGACCAGCGGCGCGGCCCGGCCGGCCAGCAGCGTCAGCGGGGCGGCGACCAGGACGCCGACCAGTGCGGCGGCCAGCACGTCGTGCGGGTAGTGCGCGCCGACCCAGACCCGGGAGGCGCCCATCAGCACGGCGGCGAGCAGCGCGATCCGGCCGAGCCTGCGGTCGGCGTACCAGAGCGCGGTGGCGGCGGCGAACGCGGCCACCGTGTGGTTGCTGGGGAACGACCAGTCGCCGGGCGGCGGGCAGGCCTCCAGCGGCACCGTGGCGGGGATCTGCCGGCACGGCCGGACCTCCTCGACCAGCGACTTCAGCACCGAGTTGGCCAGGTAGGCGGCGACCACGACCAGCGGCGCGGCCAGCACCCGGGCCATCACCACCGGGTCGGCGGCCCGGGCCCGCCACCAAGCCCACACCATCAGCAGCGCGAACACCGCGAGGCCGAGCGCGGACCACTCCTCGACCAGCCGGTCGAGCCAGTGCGGCGCGGCCTCGGCCCACCCGGTGACCCGGGTGTAGAGGCCGCCGTCGATGCCGCTGCCGTCGTAGGCGAGCAGGCGGGCGGGGGGATGAACATTCGGGATCACAGGGACAACATGTACCAGAACGGGCGAGGCGGACGGCTCGCTCACGGCTCCGGGGAGCGGGGTCAGGGGCAAGGCTGGCGGACCTCCCGTTACGTTGGGGGGCGTCCGCGCGGGGGCGCACCCCAGCGTCTACAGTCCTGTAGACGTCGACAGGACTGTAGACGAATCCCGGAGGTTCGCGCGACATGACGGACGACACGACGGACGCCCCGACCGGCCCGCCCGCCCGTCGCCCCGCGGGCGAGCTCGAAGCCCAGGTCCTGGCCGTCCTCTGGGCCGCCGGCCAGCCGCTCACCCCGCAGCAGGTGCAGCGCGCCATCACCGCCGACCTGGCCCGCACCACGGTCGCCACCCTCCTCGCCCGGCTGCACGAGAAGGGGACCCTGACCCGCACCAGGGCCGGTCGCGCCTTCGCCTACACCCCGACCGTCCAGGACGCCGACGGCCTCGCCGCCCGCCGGATGCGCACCGAGCTCGAACGCGGCCGCGACCGCTCCACCGTGCTCGCCCGCTTCGTCTCCGACCTCTCCGACGAGGACGAACGGCTGCTCCGCGACCTGCTCGGGGAGCAGCCGTGACCATCGCCGTCTGGGCCCCGCTGCTGCTCCCGCTCCTGGCCGCCCCGCTCGCCCGCCGGCTCGCCGAGCAGCTCGCCCCGCGCGCCGCCGCCCTCACCCTGGCCGCCACCGCCGTCGCCCTCGGCACCGCCGCCCTGGCCTCGCTCGGCCTGCTCACCGTCACCGGCCTGCTCCACCTGCCGTACGGCGCCGCGCTCGCCCACCTCTCCCCCGCGCACCGGCACCCCGCCGCGCTCTTTGGCCCGGAGTGGCTGCCCGCCGCCGCCGGCGCCGGCGCCGCCCTGCTCGCCGCCGCCGGGCTGGCCGCCCGCACCGCCCACCACCAGTACACCGACCTGCGCCGGGCCCGGGCCGCCGCCAGCGCCGACCCGGCCGGGCCGCGCGTCCCGGGCCCGACCGCCCCCGTCCTCACCGTCCTCACCGACGACCGCGCCGACGCGTACGCGCTGCCCGGCCGCCCGCCCCGGATCGTCGCCACCACCGGCATGCTCGCCGCCCTCACCGCCCCCGAACGCGCCGCCCTGCTCGCCCACGAGCGCGCCCACCTGGCCGGCCGCCACCACCTGCTGCTCGCCGCCGCCGAGTACGCCGCCGCCTGCCACCCCGCCCTGCGCCCGCTGCGCCCCGCCCTCGGCTACCACCTGGAACGCTGGGCCGACGAGTGCGCCGCCACCGCCGTCGGCGACCGCGCCCTCACCGCCCGCGCGATCGGCCGCGCCGCCCTCGCCGCCGCCCGCCGCCCCGCCGACCCCCGCCCCCGCCTCACCCCCGCCGCCACCACCGGCCCGGTCCCGCGCCGCGTCCGCGCCCTCCTCACCGCCCCCGCCCCGGGCCGCCCCCGCCGCCCGCTGCGCCTCCTCGCCGCCCTCGCCCTCGCCTGCTGCCTCACCACCGCCACCGCGGCCGCCGCCGAGGCCGGCCACGACCTCCACGAGAGCGTCGAGACCGCCCAGAGCCCCTGACCCCACCCCGGGAAAACAGACCAGTCTGCATCATCTCTCGGACCCCTGGCGACTCTTTTTCCCGCCCCGGCGTGTCCCCCCCGACCGCCCTTAGGCTGGCAGACCGGACCGTGAGACGGGGGATGGCATGCGGCGGATCGGAGGCGGCGGGACACTGCCCGCCCGGCCGGAGATCGGCGACTCCTGGGCGCGGCTGCGCCGTCTCGGACTGGACCCCGAGCGCGCCCGCACCGCCCCCCGGCTGCGGCCGGCCGAGCTGGAGGAGGTCCGCCGCGCGGCCGGCCTGGAGCAGGTGCTGCCGGTGCTGCGCTCCACGCTCTTCCCGACCGGCGACTCCGCGCCGGTGCTGCTCGCGGTGGCCGACCCGAAGGCCCGGATCCTGTGGTGGGACGGCGAGCACCGGCTGAAACGGGAGGCCGACGCGCTGGGCTTCGGCCCGGGCGCGCTCTGGTCGGAGGACGAGGTCGGCACCAACGGCATCGGCCTGGCCGCCCGCACCGCCCGCCCGAGCACCGTGCACTCGGTCGAGCACTACCTGCACAGCCACCGGGGCTGGACGTGCGTGGCGGTGCCGGTCCGCGACCCGCGCACCGGCCGGCTGGCGGGCGTGGTGAACCTGAGCGGCCCGGCCGCCGACGGCCACCCCTACCTGCGGCAGCTGACCGCGACCGCGGCCCGGCTGGCCGAGACCGAGCTGCGGGCCGGGCACCTGGAGGCGCTGCACCGGCTGCGGACGGTCGCGGTGCCGCTGCTGGCGCGTTTCGGCGGGCCGGCGCTGGTGGTGGACGGCGCGGGCTGGACGGCCGCCGCGGTGGGCGTGCCGGGACCGCCCCGGCTCGCGCTGCCGCCGGACAGCTGGGGCGCCGGCGGGGTGTGCTGGGTGCCGACGCTGGGCGAGTGCGTGGTGGAGCCGCTGGCCGACGGCTGGCTGGTGCGCCCGGCGCCGCCGGGACCGGCCGAGCTCGCCGAGCAGGCCGAGTCCGCCGAGCTGGAGCTGGACCTGCGCCGCCCGGACCGCCCGGAGCTGCGGGTGCGCGGCAGCGCGGGCGCCTGGTCGCACGCGCCGAGCCCGCGGCACGCCGAACTGCTCCTGCTGCTGGCCCTGCACCGGGACGGCCTGAGCGCCGCCCGGCTCGCCGAGGCGCTGTTCGCCGACCCGGCCCGCACGGTCACCGTCCGCGCCGAACTCTCCCGGCTGCGACGCTACTTGGGCGCACTGCTGGAGGCCCGCCCGTACCGGCTGACGACCTGCGCCGAGATCGCCGTGCTCGGGCCGGACGACCCGGACGACCTGCTGCCGGGCTCGCTCTCGCCGACCGTCCGGGCGCTGCGGACCGACCTGGCCCACGGCGCCCTCCGGCTCCCCGGCCCCCGTCAGCCGCCGGCCAGCAGGTCGGCCAACTCCTCGTCGCTGGGCAGCAGTTCGCCGATGCTGCCGTCCGGCACCACGGCGTAGGTGCGTTCCAGCCAGGCCCGCACCCGGTCCTGCGGGGCCTCCAGCAGGGCGCTGCCGTACGGGGACTGCAGCGCCAGGTGCAGGGTCGGGCCGTGGCAGGGGCAGTGCGCGGGCCACAGCTTGACGTCGCCCTGCCCGCTGAGCGCCTGCAGGCCGTCGCGCAGCAGGTCACGGGAGAATACCCAGTCCGCTTCGTCGGGTCGCCCCAGGTGGAAGGTCAGGCGCACCTCGTACGGGGCGGCGGCCGCGTAGCGGAAGCGGGTGCGCACCTCACCGACCAGGTCCTGGTCCAACGCGATCCGCAGCTCCAGGACCTCTTCCACCGCCGCGGGGGGTGCGGCGGCTCCGTTCCGGCTGCCGCCCGTGGGGGTGGCGGCGGTCGGCGGGTCGGAAGGGGCGGGCAGGGGGTCGCACGGCATGACGATCGCTCCGAAGCGGCTGGGTACCGTTCCAGCGTGCTCCGGCGCACGCCCCTCCCGCAACGGTTGCAGGGGGTTGCACGGGCCGTTCCGGGTGGCCGTTTCATGCCACCGTCGCCGCGGCGGCGGGCGCCAACTCGCCCTGCCGGGGCGGGACTCGATTCGGTCCACGGGTTTCGCCCGGGATCTGGCGGTCCGTCATACCGCTGGTAGTCTCGTCCCTCCCGCCCCGTTCGTCCGGGCCCCTCGGGGTCGACGCGCGGGGTGCGGCGTCACGTGCGGACCTGTACCAGGAAGGGGAGAGCCCGGTGGCGCTCCGCGAGCACTCCAGGCCCGTGCCCACGGGCCGGTCGGGACGGCACGGCCGGCCCGGACCCTTCGGCGGGCGGCTGCGGCTGCCCACCATCCGGTTCTCCGGCGCCGCGATGGCGATGTCCACCGTGGTCGGGATCAGCCTGGCCACCACCTGGCTGCTGAACGAGCAGCAGCAGATCGCCCGCCGGGTCGGCGTGACCGTCGGCGGCCCGCCCGTCCCCAGCCCGGACCCGACGCCCACCGGGACGGCCGGCTCCGCGCCCGCGCCGACCGTGCAGGCCGCGCCCGTCCCCACGGTCGGCGACTCCCCCGTCCCGGGCCCCCGCCGCACCGGCGCCCCGGCTCCCGGCCCGCACCCGGCCGCGGCCTCCGCCCCGGCCCCCACCGCGCCTTCCGCCACCGTGCCCTCCGCCGCCGCTTCCACCGCCGTGCCGAGCGCCGAGGCCGACCCGAGCCCGTCCGCGAGCCCCTCGCCCTCCGGGAGCGGCCCGTCCGCCCCGGCGGTCCGCCCGGTCTCGCTGGCCCCGGGCCCGTCCGCGACCCCCTCCCCCTCGCCGTCGACCGGCACGCCCCCGCCGGCCGCCGCCCTGCCGCCCCGCACCCTGCGCGGCGAGAGCGGGCTGGACGCCCTGGGCCCGACCGGCACCCGGCACACCCTGCGGCTCACCCTGGACGAGGCGATGACCGCCCTCCAGGTCGAGCTCCGCCTCAACCGGCCCGCCACCCTCCCCGGCACCGCCCCCGCCACCGACCTCCCGGGCGCCGTCCCCACCATCGCCCTGGAACGCGACACCCTGGTGTACCGCTTCACCACCCCGCCGGACCTCCCCCTGCGCCCCGGCACCTACACCTTCACCGTCACCGGCGCGGCCACCACCCCGCTCCCCGCCGCTGCCGAGACCTGGACCGCCTCCGCCTTCGCCCTCCCCACCACCCGGGCCGTCGCCGCCCGCGGCGCCTTCGCCTGAGCGGCGGGCCCGAGCCGCCCCGCGCGCCGGAGCCCGCCGACCGGCGGGCTCCGGCCGCCGCTACCCGCCGAAGGCGACCCGGACGGCCCGGGTCCGCCGCAGGTCGTCCGTCGAGTCGGCCAGGTTGCGCCGCAGCGCCGGCGTCAGCACCGGGTCGGCGAGGACCGCCTCCGCCGCCGCGACCACCTCGGGGGTGGCCTCGGCGTCGGGGAAGAGGTTCTGGCCGAGCAGGCGGGTGACGGTGTCGCTGCGGTCGGCGGCCTCGGTGATCCGCTCGAAGAAGCGCAGCGCGTACCCGGTCTGCCGGTCGGGGTCGCCGGAGGCCCAGAAGCCGCGGGCGGTGGCCTCCAGGATCCGGTTGGAGGCGGCGTCGGGGGTGAAGAGCAGGTCCCAGGCGGCGGCCTTGGCCGCCTCGTCGGGCCGCGCGGCCCGGGCCCGGGCCGCGCCGTACTCGGCCTCGCTGCCCGGGTCCCGGGCCTCCTCGGCGGCGATCGCGTCCTCGTCGGCCTCGCCGAGCGCGGCCAGCCGGGCCAGGGCGGCCCAGCGCAGCTCCGGTCCGAGGTCCATCCCGTCCGGCAGTCCGTCGCCGGCCAGCCAGCCGCGCAGTTCGGCGAGTTGGTCGGCGCCGCCGCTGCTCTCGACGGCGGCCCGCAGCGCGGCCAGCCGGATGCCCTCGCTGCCGCCGCCGGCCAGCAGCGCCCGGGCGGTGCGACTGACGGCGGCGAGGCCGTCCGCGCGGCGCGCCGGGGGCAGGTAGCGGGCGGCGACGAAGGCGCGGGCGAAGGTCAGGACGCGTTCGACGATGCTGTCGGAGGTCTCGGCGGGCAGGTGGCGTTCCATCAGGTCGAGGTAGACCCCGGGGTCGATCTCGGCGTCCCGGACGAGGTCGCGGGCGTGCTCCCACAGGACGGCGCGGGTGACGTCGTCCCCGATCGCGGACAGCGACTCCCGCACCGCCTGCCAACTGCCGTCGTCCAGACGGATCTTGGCCCAGGTGAGGTCGCCGTCGTTGGGGACGACCAGGGTGGCGCCGGCCTCGACCGGGGCGGGGACGGCGACCCGGCGGCCGGGGCCGAGCTCGACGGCGGCGCGGCCGGCCGGGACGACCCGGCCGTCCTCGACCCGGTAGCCGCCGACCTCGATCAGGTGCGGCCGGCTGCCCTCGTTGACGACGGTGAGCGCGGTGAGGGTGCCGTCGGCGGCCCGCTCGGTCTCGGCGCGCAGCGTGTCGACGCCGCTGGTGCGCAGCCAGGCGTCCGCCCAGCCGGGCACGTCGCGGCCGCTGCTGGCGCTCAACGCGGCCAGGAAGTCCGGGAGTTCGGCGTTGCCGTAGAGGTGGTCGGCGAAGTACGCGTTGAGGCCGGCGAAGAAGGCGTCGTCGCCGAGCCAGGCGACCAGCTGGCGCAGCGCGGAGGCGCCCTTGGCGTAGGAGATGCCGTCGAAGTTGACCATCGCCTCGGCGACCGAGCGGGTGCCGTTGCCGGCCACCGGGTGGGTGGAGGCGCGCTGGTCGGCGTCGTAGCCCCAGCCCTTGCGCTGGACGGAGAAGCCGGTCCAGGTGCCGGTGAAGCGGGTGGCCTCGGCGGCGATCCGGTAGCCGAGCATCTCGGCGAAGGACTCGTTCAGCCACAGGTCGTCCCACCAGCGCATGGTGACGAGGTCGCCGAACCACATGTGGGCCATCTCGTGGCAGACCACCATGGCGCGGCGTTCGCGCTCGTCGGCGGTGGCCGGGGAGCGGAACAGCATCTCGTCGCGGAAGACCACGCAGCCGGGGTTCTCCATCGCGCCCCAGTTGAACTCGGGGACGAACGCCTGGTGGTACTCGCCGAACGGGTAGCGCTCGTCGAAGAGTTCGTGCAGCCGGTCCAGCGAGGCGGCGGTGACCTCGAACAGCTCGGGCGCCTCGCGGTCGAGTTCGGCGGCGAGCGAGCGGCGGGCGTGCAGGCCGAGCGGGATGCCGTCGTGCTCGCCGTGCACGGAGTGCAGCGGGCCGCCGACCACGGTGAACAGGTAGGTGGAGATCGGCTTGGTGGGCGCGAACTCCCAGCTGCCCTTCTCGCCGGTCACCTTGGCGCCGTTGCCGACCAGGGTCCAGTCCTCGGGGGCGGTGGCGGTGAGCGTGAACGGGGCCTTCAGGTCGGGCTGGTCGAAGCAGGCGAACACCTTGGCGGCCAGGTCGGGCCCGCAGGTGGCGTACACGTACACCGCGTCGTCGGCCGGGTCGGTGTAGCGGTGCAGGCCCTCGCCGGTGCGCGAGTAGCGCATCTCGGCGTCGACCCGCAGCTCGTTCTCGGCCCGCAGGGCGGGCAGCGCGAGCCGGTTGCCCTCCAGCGCGGCCGGGTCCAGCGGCTGCCCGTTGAGGACGGCGGAGCGCAGGACGGCGGGGTCGACGTCGACGAAGCTGTCGACGCCCGGTTCGGCGCACCGGAACCGGATCACGGTGGTGCTGCCGAACCGGTCCGGGCCGCGGGTCAGGTCGAGGTCGACGTGGTAGCCGTCGACCTCCAGCAGGCGGGCACGGACAGTCGCTTCGGATCGTTGCAGTGCTGGCATGTCCGCATGCTCGCCGAGGCCGCCCGGGGTGGGCAAGCGTGTTCGGGCCGGATTCGCTCGCGGCGTACCCCGCGGGGCGGAACGGTTTGGCTAGGCTCTGGGCGAACGGCGATTCGAGGAGGAGCACGTGACGACTGTTCTGGTGCAGGGCGGCAACGCATCCCTGGGCTCGGCCCGGGTGGTGGTCGAGGTCACCGCGCCCAAGCGGCTGGACGTGTCGGGGCTGCTGCTCACCGCCGCCGGCAAGGTCCGGTCGGACGCCGACTTCGTGTTCTTCAACGCCCCGCAGGGGCCCGGCGTGACGCACCGCCCGGGCTCCGGCAGCACCCCGGACGCGATCTCCGTCGACACCTCGGCGGTGCCCGGCGAGATCTCCCGGATCGTGGTCACCGCCTCGCTCGACGACCAGCGGGCCACCTTCGCCGGCACCGAGCCGACCGCGACCCTCCGGGACGCCGACACCGGCCGCGAGCTGTTCACCTTCACCCCGCCGAGGCTGACCCGGGAGACCGCCCTGGTGGTCGTCGAGGTCTACCGGCGCGGCACCGAGTGGAAGGTCCGCGCGGTCGGCCAGGGGTACGCCGACGGGCTGGCCGGCATCGCCACCGACTTCGGCGTCTCGGTCGAGGAGGCGCCCCCGGCCGCCGCCGCCACCGCCCCGGCGGCCCCCGCGGCCCCGCCCGCGCCGCCGGCCGCCCCGCCGGCCCCGGCCGCCGCCCCGCAGGCGCCCGCCTCCCCGCCGCCGATGCCGTCCGGCTCGCCCGCCGTCGGCAAGATCACCCTCGACAAGGGCCGGGTCAACCTGGTCAAGGGCGGCTCGGTCTCGCTGGAGAAGGCCGGCAAGCCGTTCCTCGCCTCGGTCCGGATGGGCCTCGGCTGGGAGCCCGCCGGGCGCGGCCGCAACATCGACCTGGACGCCTCGGTGATCGCCTTCGACGCCAAGCGCGAGAAGCTCGACACCGCCTGGTTCATGAAGCTGTCGGTCTTCAACGGCGCGATCGCCCACTCCGGCGACAACCTGACCGGCAAGGGCGGCGGCGACGACGAGGCGATCACCGTCCACCTGGGCGGGCTGCCGCCGGAGGTCTGCGGCCTGGTCTTCGTGGTCAACTCCTTCTCCGGGCAGAAGTTCACCGACATCAAGAACGCCTACTGCCGCCTGGTCGACACCGCCACCGAGGAGGAACTGGTCCGCTTCGACCTGGCCCAGTCCGAGCCGCACACCGGCGTCGCCATGTGCAAGCTGGTCCGCCAGTTCTCCGGCGAGTGGGTGATGACCGCCCTCGGCGAGTACGTCGACGCCAAGACCGCCCGCAGCATGGTCAAGCCCGCCGCCGCCATGCTCTGACGGGCCCTGGCTCGATCATCCCAAGGCTGTTTCTGATGTCAACGCCCCACGTCGGTGCGCCAGCGGCGCACCGACGTGGCCGTGCGTCCGATGGTCCCGGACCTCTCTGAACCTCGGGGAGTGGCACACGGGAGGATCCGGATCCAATCCCTACTTGCTCGCAGAATCCGTTTCGGATCCTCCCGAGACGATTTGAACGACCTCGCGCACGAGTCCGTCGCCGGCTCCGATCGCCTCCTTCGTGACAACAGCGCCGGAGGTGAACAGCGTCAGTGCGGTCACAAGCCCTGCGACGCCGGTTTTCCAGCGGCTGGCGGTTCCTTCGTCGCGAGGCCTGATAACACCTGAGGCCTGCGCCACCGATCCCACGACGGCAACGGTCTCCTGTGAAATTCGGGAAGCGCCGAAGAGGTCAACGTTCTCGATCAGCCAAATCAAATGGGAGATCTGATGAGAGAGAGCGTCCCTGAAGGACTCGGGAAGCTCGGAGTCACTAAGGCCATCCACAATGGAAAGCCATTCTCGACATTGATCGAGAAGTTGTTCAAGATCCCCGCCCACCGGGGCGACAGATGATCCGGAGAAGCCGGATGAAATAATTTCAGCCGCCGACTCGAGGTGATCAAGAGAGCCCAGATCAATGAGACTCGCCGATGACCTCGAAGCATCGCCCCAGGAGTATTCCGGCTGCGTCACGGCCGCCCACCAGGAACCCACGTAGCGATCGAGTCGGCTCCGGGATCGCTCCGGCAGGATCTTGATCTGGCGGGCGACGTCTACCAGGAGGAGGGAAACCTCCGCGTGCCGTTCGACGAATTCGCTGGTCCCGTACTCCGCCCCAAGAACTTCGCTCCACGCCTCCCGCATGTTCCTGGCCTCGCTGCGTCGGACACGGTCCAGGATCATGTGCAGCTGATGAGCGGAGGTATTCGGACTGTGCCTCACCAACATGATCTCCAGGCATTGGCTGTAGGGAATTCTGAAAAAGAAGGTGGTACAGAGTGGACCCAGGTAAGGGTACTACCTCTCGACGCCACGGGCCTTGAGCCCACTCAGCCCGTCGATCAAAGCACAGCAAAGGGCTCGATCGGCAATAAATAGGTTCAAATCACCCATTTGAAGGCCTCTTGCCCGAGGGCTGCAACCGGCGGAAACCAGCCGGGACCGCCATCCGACACTGGATACTGTAGGCATACAGCGCTAGCCCCAAGGAGCCCGAGTGGCCATCATCAAGCACGCGACCCGCCAGACTCTGGGTCAGCTCATCGGAGCCAACAACCCTCCCGTCACCGTCCCGGATGATAGCCAGCGCCAGTACTCGTGGACCAGAAAGGAGGTGGACACCTATTGGACCGACATCATGAAGTTCATGAGAGCGCGGCAAAGCGGGAAGAGCTCCGCCGCCGAGTACTTCATCGGGCCGATCGTCACCATCACCAATGACAAGGTGGAAATCCGTTCGCTCCTGGACGGTCAGCAGAGGCTCACTACTTCCACTATTCTGATCGCCGCGCTCCGAAACATGCTGTGGTCCATGAATACCGGAGAGTCCAAGAGCATGGCGCAGAATATCCACCGCGACTACATCGCGCGGAAGGCGGGGCGGCGGGAGCCGATCGAATATTTTCTCACCCTCTCGCTGTTCGACAGGGACTTCTTCCGGGATCACATCCAGAATTGGGACGAGGCGTCGGGCGAGAGAGGGAAGGCCGAGGTCGCGAGCCGTCCCTCGCACAGGCTGATCGAAGAAGCCTACTCATACTTTGAGAGCCAGCTGTCGAAGCTTCTTTCCGAGCATTCCGACGTCGACAGCCGCCTCGACTGGATCGACACGCTGAAGGACTGCCTGGTGAAGGGGCTGGTTTTCGTTGAGATTCAGACTCCCACCTCCAGCGACGCGAACGAAGTGTTCGAGACGATCAACTCGCGAGGCAAAGACCTCTCAACGGTCGACCTCGTTCGCAACTTTCTGATGGAGAAGAGCGCGAACGAAGCGGAGAAGGAGCGGGTGAACGACGCCTGGCGCACCCTTCTAGATGGGTTCGAGAAGCGCGAGGAAATTGAGAAATTCCTGCGCCACTTTTGGGTCGCGCGCCATGGCGACGTTCGCTCCCACAGCCTTTACACCACGATCCGGACCGCCTTGACCGAGGAGTTTGAAAAGTTCAGCTCTTACAGCGTGGGGGGATTCGCAGCAGAGCTCGAGAGAGCCTCGAACCGGTACGTTGAATTCATCTCCTGCAGTACCGGGGTGAGTGATCTGGACACCCTTCTCGAGGAAGTCAAGGACCTTGGGGCCGACGCGCTGTACCCACTGATGCTGGCGGCCTCCACCAATCTCTCAGATCTTGCCGAGCTAGCTCCCCTGGTAGAGGCGTGCCTCACGTACTACGTCCGCTGGACGGTTATCGGGCGACGCGAGTCCACTCTCCTCGAGGAAAACGTTTTCGGCATTGCCAAGGAACTCTTCGGGGGTTTGGCTCGAGCGTCCGCGATCCGGCGCCTGGTGGAGTCGACCCCCGACGACGACACCTTCATGGCAGATTTCGAGAAGGCCTCACTGCCGAAGTCTTCCCAGTCCAGGTATGTCCTGACCAGGCTGGAGGAGAAGCTACGGGAAGCTTCCCTGAAGGACGACGTGGTGGTGGCGAACAGCAGGACGGTCCATGTGGAGCACATCTATCCGAAGAACCCGGACCTGGTGTACCGCCTCGATGACCACAAGGCGGTCATCAGCCTGATCGGCAACCTGACCCTTCTGCACGGTGCGAAAAACCGTTCCGCTTCGAACAAGACCTTCCCCGAGAAGCAGACCAGCTACGCCGACTCCTCACTCATTCTCACCACGTCCACAGGGATCGACAGGCTGTGGAATCCTGTCAACGGTTCGTGGAGCGCCGAGGGCATCAGGGAGAGACAGCGTGACCTGGCCCGGCTCGCTGTTCAGGCTTGGCCGCTAACCCCGTCGCCGCGAGGTCAGAACCCCGGGCAGTGACGGGCGGTCGTCGACCGATTAGTGCTCACCAACCGCGGGCTGACAACTCGGACGACGGAGACAGCCTCCGTACCATTGCCACGGGTACGGAGGCTGTCGATGGAAATCGCCGTCGCGAGCCGGTCAGGGCGCCTGGGCTCAGCCGCGGGTGGCCATCGCGCGCAGGAAGAAGGTCAGGTTCGCGGGGCGCTCGGCGAGGCGGCGCATGAAGTAGCCGTACCACTCCTGGCCGTAGGGGAGGTAGACCCGCATGGTGTTGCCGGCCTCGGCGAGGCGGAGCTGCTCCTCGGGGCGGATGCCGTAGAGCATCTGGTACTCGAAGGAGGAGACGTCGCGCTTGTTCCACTCGGCGAGCTGGCCGGCGATCTTGATCATGTTGGGGTCGTGCGAGGCGACCATGGGGTAGCCCTCGCCGGCCATCAGGACCTTGAGCGCGCGGACGTACGCGAGGTCGACGTCGCGCTTGCCCTGGAAGGCCACCGACTCGGGCTCCTTGTAGGCGCCCTTGCAGAGGCGCACCCGGGAGCCCTCGTGGGCGAGGTCGCGGCAGTCGGCCTCGGTGCGGCGCAGGTAGGCCTGGAGGACGACGCCCAGCCAGGGGAAGTCGGCGCGCAGCTCGCGGGCGATGGCCAGGGTGGAGTCGGTGGTGGTGTGGTCCTCCATGTCGAGGGTCACCGTGGTGCCGGCGGCGGCGGCCGCCTCGCAGATCCGGCGGGCGTTCTCCAGGGCGATCTTCTCGCCGTCCACGGGCAGGAACTGGCCGACCGCGGAGAGCTTGACCGAGACCTCGGCGTCCGCGGCGAGGCCGGTCTCCTTGAGGGCGGCGAGCAGGTGCTCGTAGGCGAGCGCGGTGCCGGCGGCCTGGTCGGCGTCCTTGGTGTCCTCACCGAGGTGG
The DNA here is from genome assembly GCF_055562955.1 of Kitasatospora sp. NPDC015121. Taxonomy (NCBI): domain Bacteria; kingdom Bacillati; phylum Actinomycetota; class Actinomycetes; order Kitasatosporales; family Streptomycetaceae; genus Kitasatospora; species Kitasatospora sp. NPDC015121. The sequence goes on along the minus strand of NZ_JBVHEH010000011.1, from coordinate 156,506 downwards.
TCGAGGGTGACCTTGCGTCCGCTGGTGACCAGCTTCTCGGTGGCGTCCACGCCCTGGTCGAGCCGGTCGCCGGCGACGAAGCGCTCGACGATCGCGTGGGTGGGCGGGAACTTCTCGACCATGGTGCGCACCTGCGGGGAGCGCGAGGCGGCGAGGAGGGCGGAACGGAGCATCGTGGACTCCCGGCGAAGCGGATCAGCTGGTGAGGAGAGGGGGGCGGGGCGGCCGTGGGGGTGGCGGCCGCCCCGCGGGGGCACAGCGGGGTCGGGTGTCAGCCCATGTGCGGGTAGCGGTAGTCCGTCGGCGGGACGAACGTCTCCTTGATGGAGCGGGTGGACGTCCAGCGCGTCAGGTTCTGCTTGGCGCCGGCCTTGTCGTTGGTGCCGGAGGCGCGGCCGCCGCCGAAGGGCTGCTGGCCGACGACGGCGCCGGTCGGCTTGTCGTTGATGTAGAAGTTGCCGGCGGCGTTGCGCAGGACGCGCATCGCGTGCTCGACGGCCTCGCGGTCCTGGGCGATGATCGAGCCGGTCAGGCCGTACGAGGAGACCGACTCCATCTGCGCGAGCATCGCGTCGTAGTCCTCGTCGCGGTAGACGTGCACGGCGAGGATCGGGCCGAAGTACTCGTCGCGGAAGTACTCGGCCGCCGGGTCCTGGCAGACCAGCACGGTCGGGCGGACGAAGTAGCCGACCGAGTCGTCGTACGTGCCGCCGGCCAGCACCTCGACCTGCGGGTCGGCCTTGGCGCGGTCGATCGCGGCCTTGTTCTTGGCGAAGGAGCGCTCGTCGATGACGGCGCCCATGAAGTTGGCGAGGTCGGTGACGTCGCCCATGGTCAGCCACTCGACCTCATCGCGGAAGTCGTCCCTGATCTCGGCCCAGATCGAGGCGGGGACGTACGCGCGGGACAGCGCCGAGCACTTCTGGCCCTGGAACTCGAAGGCGCCGCGGGTCATCGCGGTCTTCAGCACGGCCTTGTCGGCGGACGGGTGGGCGACCAGGAAGTCCTTGCCGCCGGTCTCGCCGACGATCCGCGGGTAGGTGCGGTAGCCGGCGATGTTCTCGCCGACCGTGCGCCACAGGTGCTGGAAGGTGGCGGTGGAGCCGGTGAAGTGGATGCCGGCCAGCGCGGGGTGCTTGAGCGCGACCTCGGAGACGGCCAGGCCGTCGCCGGTCACCATGTTGATGACGCCCTTGGGCAGGCCCGCGGCCTCCAGCAGGCGCATCAGGTAGTGCGCGGCGAACTGCTGGGTCGGGGACGGCTTCCAGATCACCACGTTGCCCATCAGCGCGGGCGCGGTCGGCAGGTTGCCGGCGATCGCGGTGAAGTTGAACGGGGTGATCGCGTAGACGAAGCCCTCCAGCGGGCGGTGGTCGGTGCGGTTCCACACGCCGTCCGAGGAGATCGGCTGCTCGGCCAGGATCTGCCGGGCGAAGTGCACGTTGAAGCGCAGGAAGTCGACCAGCTCGCAGGGGGTGTCGATCTCCGCCTGCTGGGCGGTCTTCGACTGGCCGAGCATGGTGGCCGCGGCGAGGGTCTCCCGCCACGGCCCGGCCAGCAGGTCCGCGGCGCGCAGGAAGATCGCGGCGCGGGAGTCGAAGGAGAGCGCCTGCCAGGCCGGCGCGGCGGCCAGCGCGGTGTCGATGGCCTCCCGCGCGTCGTCCTGGGTCGCGTTGCGCAGGGTGCCGAGCTTGGCCGCGTGGTTGTGCGGCTGCACGACGTCGATCTCGGAGCCGCCGCCGAGGCGCTGCTCCCCGTTGATCGTCATGGTCAGCTGGATCGGCCCCTGGCCGCCCAGCTCCTTCAGCTTGGCCTCCAGCCGGGCCCGTTCGGGGCTGCCGGGGGCGTAGCTGTGGACCGGCTCGTTCACCGGCGCGGGGACCTGGGTCACAGCATCCATGGCGCGCACGCTCTCCTTCTCGTCATGGGAAGCCGGTGGGGGTCGCACACCGGCCATGGAGCAACGCTATTCCCCGGGCCCGCCCGCTTCTGTTGGCCGCGCCGCCAAATTCCCCCGCTCGCCGTTGTCCGCCCGGACGAACAGCGTCACGCCCCGGTCACGGCGGCCGTCTCCTGTCCGCCTGACTAAACTCGGCCCCCGGATCTTGTCCGCCCCCACGAACGTCCCCACGAACGTCCGCGAACACCCCGCGACCCCCGCCCGACCTCCCACTCGAACGCCCCCGGAGGGCTCCCGATGACCGGCCTCCCGCTGCGCCAGCTGCTGATGTCGCTCGGCGAACCCCTGGTCGAGCTGCAGGCCGCGCCCGCCGGGCTGGACGTCCCGGTGCGGCACGTGTCGATCCTCGACCCGGAGGACCCGCCCACCGCCGCCCCGGGCGAACTCGTCCTGGCGATCGGCGCCCGCGGCCGGGCCGCCCTGCCCGCGCTGCGCGCCGCCGGCCGGGCCCGGGCCGCGGCCGTCGCGGTGAAGCTGGACGGTCCGGGGCAGGCGGACGCGCTGCGCGAGGCCGCCACCGAGGCGGGCGTGGCGCTGCTGTCGGTGCGCCGGGAGACCCGCTGGGAGCACCTCGACTCGCTGGCCCGCACCCTGCTCTCCGGCGCCGACGGCCCGGACGGCCCCGAGCCCGGCGGGCCCGCCGCCGGCGACCTGTTCTCGCTCGCCCAGACGGTCGCCGTCCTCACCGGCGGCATCGTCTCGATCGAGGACACCTCCAGCCGGGTGCTGGCCTACTCCCGCACCTCGGAGACCGACGAGGTGGACGACCTGCGCCGGCTCTCCATCCTCGGCCGCCAGGGCCCCGAGCCGTACCTCGCCAAGCTCCGCGAGTGGGGCGTCTTCTCGCACCTGCGCGGCTCCGAGGGCGCGATCGAGATCGCCGCCCACCCGGAGCTGGGCATCCGCCGCCGGCTGGCCATCGCGATCCGCTCCGGCGCGCAGCCGCTCGGCACCATCTGGGTGCAGGAGGGCTCCCGCCCGCTGACCGACACCGCCGAGCAGGCGCTGGTCGGCGCCGCCCGCGTCGCGGCCGGCCAACTGGTGCGCCGCCGAAGGGAGTTGTCGGCCGACACCCGGCTCACCCAGACCCTGCTGACCGGCCTGCTGGAGGGCTCCACCGGCCCGCAGTCGCTCGCCACCCACCTCGGCCTGGACCTGCGCCGCCCGGCGACCGTCCTCGCCTACGCCCCCGCCGCCACCGACGGCCGGGACGCCGAGCTCTCCCGCGACGAGGTCACCGGCCTGATCTCGGTGCACACCGCCGCCCGGCACCGCGGCGCCCTGCTCGCCCCGGTCGACTCCCGGGTCTACGTGCTGCTGCCCGAACTCCCGCCCGGCCTGCCGCCCGCCACCCTGCGCGACTGGACCCGGGAGACCGTGGACGCCGCCCGCGACCACCTCGCCATCCCGCTGCGGGCCGCGATCGGCCCCACCGTCCCGGGCCTGGCCGACGTCCCCGCCTCCCGCGCCCAGGCCGACCGGATCCTCGACGCGATGGGCCGGGGCGGCGTCGTCCCGGACGTCGCCGCCCTCCAGGACGTCCAGGCCGAGGTGCTGGTCTCCGAGGTCCTCGCGCTGCTCCAGGACCGCCCGGAACTCCGCGACCCCCGCCTCACCGCCCTCACCGCCTACGACGCCCGCCACCACACCCGCCTCGCCGAGTCCGTCCTCGCCTACCTCGACGCCCTCGGCGAGGTCCGCGCCGCGGCCGACGCCCTGCACATCCACCCCAACACCCTGCGGTACCGCGTCCGCCGGGCCGAACAGCTCACCGGCCTCGACCTCGCCCAGCCCCAGCAGCGCCTGCTGGCCATGCTCCAGCTCCGGCTCCCCGACTGAGGCTCCGCACCCCGCCGACGACGGGGTCCGCCCGGGGAGGGCGGACCCCTCCCCGGGCGGACCCGGGACCTCAGCGGTGCGTCACATCCGGTGCCACGGCCCGGTGATCGCGAGCATGATGCCCGGGTCCTGGATGTTCGCGAACAGCGTCCGCCCGTCGTGCGAGAACGTCACGCCGGTGAACTCGCTGAACTCCGGCGCCTCGGCGGTGCCGAGGTTGAGCTCGTTGCGGGCCAGCGCGTACGTCCGGCCGTCCGTGGTGGTGCCGAACAGGTGCTGCAGGCCGTTGCCGTCCTCGGCGATGATCAGGCCGCCGTGGGGCGAGACGGTGATGTTGTCCGGGCCGTCGAAGTTGCCGTTGTCGGTCCAGATGTCGTTGTTGACGCCGAGGATGACCTTCAGGGTCAGCGTGCGCCGGACGGGGTTGTAGAACCAGACCTGGCCGTCGTGCGGCAGCGGCGACTCCTCGCGGGCGAACGAGGACACGAAGTAGATGCCGTTGTCACCCCACCACATGCCCTCCAGCTTGCGGGCGCGGGTGATCTCGCCGTCCTTGAACTGCTTGCGGATCGAGGTGGTGCGGGCGTCGCGGTCCTGCACCTTGACCCAGTCCGCGCCGTACGTGGTACCGGGCTTGGTGGCCCGGGACAGGTCGTCGACCAGCTTGCCCTGCGCGTCGAAGGCCTTCAGCGCCTCGAACGCGCCCGCGTCGGCGGTCAGGGTGCGCAGCTTGCCCTTGCCGTGCTTGAAGCCGGCCGGCGGGGTCCAGCGGTAGAGCAGGCCGTTCGGCTTGGAGGCGTCCTCGGTCAGGTAGGCGTGGCCGCGCTTCTCGTCGATGACGACGGCCTCGTGCGCGAACCGGCCGAAGGCCTTGATCGGCTGCGGGTCGCGGTTGGCGTCCTGGTCGCGCGGGTCGACCTCGAAGACGTAGCCGTGGTCCTTGGTGAAGCCGTTGGTGCCGGCCTTGTCCTCGGTCTCCTCGCAGGTCAGCCAGGTGCCCCACGGGGTGGCGCCACCGGCGCAGTTGGTCGCGGTGCCGGCGATGCCGACCCACTCGCGGACCTGGCGGTGGCCGTGGCCGTGGCCCTTGCCGTGCTCGTCGCCCCGGCCGCGGCCGTGGCCGGAGACCTCGACGACGGTGCAGCCGCCGGCCGCGGCCGGGTCGTAGACGTAGCCCTCCAGCAGCGGCACCGGGTGCGCCCACTTCGAGCGCGGGCCGGCCAGCTCGTGGTTGTTCACCAGCAGGGTCGCCCCGTGCCGGCCCTCGAACGCGGCGGTGCCGTCGTGGTTGCTCGGGGTGCTCTCGCCGGTGACCAGGGTGGTCTTGCCGGAGTACGTGATGACCTCGTAGGAGAAGCCCTTCGGCAGCGCCAGGACGCCCTCGGGGTCGGACACCAACTCGCCGTAGCCGACCGCGGTGTGCCCGCCCTTGGCGACGGCGGCGTCGACGGCGGCGTCCCCGCCCGTGGGCGCGGCGATCGCGCCGGGCGCGGTGGCCAGCACCTCGGCGCTGCCGGCGATCAGGACGCCTGCCCCGAGCATGGTCGAACGGTTCACGAAGTCCCGACGGGACAGCGACATGACGGTCACTCCTGGAGCAGGGGATGTGCTTGGTGACCGACAGGTTCCGGGCCGCACGTGAACCGGGCGTGAATCGGACGCGGCGTCAGCGTGCCGATTTACCGACCATAGAACCCCCGATGACCCGGTCTTTACCGGATGGTGGCAGACGGGCGGCGGTGACGGGACGGGGAACGGCGGCGGAGCGGGACGGCGGCGGGGAGCCGCCCTACCGCCGGGTGCCGTGCTGGGTCCGCTCGACCCGCCACTGCTCCCACGCGGTCAGCCAGGCCTCCTCCGTCCCGGACGGCAGCTCGGGCGTGCCGCCCACCCACAGCCGCTCCCAGGCGCGCTGCGCGGGCAGGCTGGGCACCTCGCTGGCGAACGCCGTGTACCGGACGACCTCCTCCACGGCCGCCGCGCCCTCGGCCGTGCCGCTCACCCAGTCCGTGTGGTGGGCCAGCCGGCTGAGGTGGTTGACCATCGAGGCGACCGCCTCGTCCGCCTCCTCCCGGGTCTCGGACGCCAGCCGCATCTGCTGCCGGACGGCCGTCTCCCAGCGGGCCTGCCGCTCCTCGCCGCGCAGGTGGCGCGGCAGCCGCGCCGAGCGCCCGGCCCGCAGCTGCGCGACCACCGCGGCGGCCCGCGCGATCGCCTGCAGCACCAGGTCGCGGTGCGCCTGCAGGCCGAGCTCGGCGGGCTCCGGCTCCGGCTCGACGGGGCGCAGGTCGGCGCGCAGCGCGGCGACCTGCCGCAGCAGCGCCGTCCGGCCGACGATGTACCGCTCGAAGTCGGCGATCCGGCGCAGCTCCACCGCGCCGGGCAGCACGCCCCGGCCGGTGACCGTCACCGTCGTCCCGTCCACCCGCAGCCGGCCCGCCCAGACCGTGCCGTGCCCGGCCGGGGTCCGCGAGTCCTCGTGCACCTGCACCGCGTGCGGCTCGCCGTCGACGGTGATCCAGCCGCGCAGCGCCCGGACCCGTCCGGGGGTGTCGCCCTCGTCCACGCCGAGCTGCTCGTAGACCCGGTCGCGCTCGTCCTCGACCACGTCCTCCAGGTCGGGCAGCGGCGCGCCCAGCTCGGCCCCGGGCCGGTACGTCCGGACCGTCACGTACGGGCCCTGCGCGGAGCTCCAGTCACCCGACCGGGTCTCCACCGCCTCCAGCTCCCCGTCGCGGAGCTCGTACTCGGCCAGCACGTCCCGGCCGGGCACCGTCCAGCCCTCGTGCACCCACCCGAACACCGGGAACCCCGCGTCCGCCAGCACCCGCCGGCCGTGCTCCTCCTGGTCCGCGTAGACCGCTTCGATGTCCCAGGGCCCGCTCGTGCGCTGCCACTTCATCCCTCGCCGCACCCCCGGCCGCTCGCCACTCCAACGCCGCCTTACCTTACGGCCCAACGAACCTGTCGAGCCATCAGGTGGAAGACCCCGTGACGGAACGCCCCGCGGCGGAACGGCCGGGGGTCCACGAACCGCCCCCGCCCCGCCCCGTCAGCCGCGCCCGCGCAGCGACCTGGCCCGGAGCGCCGCCCGCCGCGCCTCCTTGGCGACCTTCCGGTCGAGGTGCAGTTCGCCGACCGCCTCCAGCACCTCCACCGTCATGGGGTGCGGCACCCGCCAGACCTCGCCGAAGTAGCTGGCGGGGTTGTCGGTCACCGGCAGGTCGGCGACCAGCGCCTGCAGGCGGCCGCCCTCGCCGGCCGAGAGGAGCATGACGGCGGCCATCGAGTCGATCACCCGCCAGAGCGCGACGTCGCGCTCGGCGGCCGCGACGTCCGCCCCGCGGGCGCGCAGCCACTCGCGGGCGAGGCCGCCCAGCTCGGGGTCGTCGACGACCGCGGCGACCTCGTCGGCGGCGTCCTCGCCGAGCTCGCCGAGGCCGAGCACGCAGTAGTAGCGGCGGACGGGCGACTGCGGGTCGCGGCCGCGCGCGGCGGCGAGCAGCTCCCGGGCGGCGTCCCGCGGGGCGCGGGCGGCGGTCCAGGCCTTGAGCTCGGGCTCGGCGAAGAGCTGCCCGTTCTCGGCCAGCGCGCGCAGCAGCGCGGCGCCGTCCTGGTCGGCGAGGTCGCCGACCAGCGGGGCGTCGTAGCCCTCGGCGAGCAGCCACTCGCGGACGGCGTACTGGCCGAGGGCGGTGAGCCGGACGGTGCCGAAGCGGGCGGCGTCCTCCTCGGTGAGCGGCCGGTCGGTGTCCACCGGCTCGACGTCCGGCCCGCCGCCCTCCCCGTCCTCCTCGTCCTCCTCGAACAGGTCGGGGTCGATCGGGCGGTGCTCGACCAGGCCGAGTTCGGCGAGGTCGCCGAGCATCGGGTCGAGGACGACCATCAGGTCGGTGATCTCGCCGAGCATCTCCTCGTCGGGCTCCTGCCCGTCCGGGACGACCAGCAGCGCGGCGAGCACGCCCAGCGGGACGGTCTCGGCGCCGGGCTCGGCGAACGCGGTGGTCTCGTAGAGGACGTGCAGCGCCTCGTCCAGGATCTCGGCGGCCTGGTCGCGGGCGTCCTCGACCTCGGCGAGGGCCTCGGAGTCGTCGCTGCCGCCGCCCTCGACCAGCTCGGGGTCGACCGACTCGGCCTCGGCGGCCAGCTCGCGGACCAGCTCGGCGGCCTCGAACCAGAGGCCGAGGACGGCGGCGGGCTCGCCGGCCTCGACGGCGGCCAGGTCGGGGCCGGGGATCGCGACGTGCGCGCCGTCGTCGGTGGTGCCGGTCTCGACCAGGTCGAGGTCGCAGGCCAGCGCCCAGGCGCGCATCGCCTCGACCACGTCGTCCTCGTCCGGGTCCTCGGCGCCGAGCATCCGGGCGGCCTGGATCCGGTCGGCCTCGCCGAGGTCGCCGTGCTCGTCGACCTCGCGGTGCGGGGCGATCCAGCGGGCCAGCGCGACGACCCGGGCGACCAGCGGGACGGCGAGCGCGGCGGCGGCCAGCTCGGCGTCCGACGGGAGGGTGATCGGCGGGATCAGCACGGCCGTGTCGTCCGGGTCCTCGTCCGCGCTCTGCGCGCCGTACAGGTCCGCCAGGTCGTAGTCGGCGGGCAGCAGGCCTTCGGTCTCGGACGGCTGCTGGTCAGGGGTGTTACGGCTACGTCCGGCCATCGCGCGCGTTCTCCCGGGTGCGTCGCAGGGCACCGCCGTCCCGAGGGCGGCCCGCCCGGGCGGCGGACGCGGGGAGCGGCGGCGCGGGCCGTGCGTGTCGGCCCGTCAACCCAGCGTATCGGCCGCCACCGACGAACGCCTGAGCTGCGGGGTCGTCCGCCCGAACGAGTGGGGTGGTGCGTCCGAACGAGTGCCCGGCGGCACGTATCCTTCGGGGGGCGACGCGCACCACCCCCGCGCGGGCGCCCCGGAACCCGGAGCGACGGCGCTCCGGGCCTCCACGTAGCACGTGCACACCCGCACCGTCCGGGCCGCGCCGCCACACCCATGGTCCGGCGACGCCCTGTGGTGCCTTGCCACAGGAGACCCCTGCCATGGCGGACCTCTCCCCCGCCGGCCCCGGCCTGGGCACCGCCCAGTACGCCGGCCGCCGACTGTCGGAGGCCCTGCTTCCGTTGGAACTCGCGCCCCGCAAGCAGCTCCAGCTCGCGGCGATCAGCCGCTGGAACGCGCTGCGCGGCGTCCGCGTCGGCCTGGTGGCCGCCGCCCTGCTGCTGATGCTGGTCGGCGCCAACCTCGCCACCCCGCTCTACCCGGTGCTCCAGCAGCGCCTCGGGCTGAACCCGCTCGACACCACGATCCTGTTCACGGTGTACGTGTTCGCGCTGGTCCCGGTGCTGGCCGCGGTCGGCCACTGGTCGGACCACCTGGGACGGCGCGCCCTGATCCTGCCCGCGGTGGCGCTGGCCGCCGCCGGCGACGCGGTGTTCGCCACGGCCGGCTCGTTCTGGCAGCTGGCCGCCGGACGGGCCGTCCAGGGCGCCGCGGTCGGCCTCTCCACCGGCGCGGCCGGCGCCGCCCTCGGCGACCTGCTGCCCGACCGGCCCACCCTCGCCGCCAAGCTCACCCTGGCCTGCTCGGCCGGCGGCGTCGCGCTCGGCCCGCTGGTCGGCGCCGCGCTCACCAGCGACGCGAAGCCGCTGCTCGGCCCGTTCCTGCCGCACGCCGTCGCGCTGCTCGCGCTGTGCGTGCCGCTCGCCCTGGTGCACCCGCGGATGCCCGGCTCGGTCCGGCCCCCGGCCTCGCCGCCGCGCGTCACCACCCCGGCCCACCTGCGGCCCCGCCGGCTCCGGCTGCCCCGGGCCGGGCGCCGCGAGTTCCTGCTCGCCGCCGCCGCGGGCTTCCTCTCGTACGCGGTCTTCGGCGTCTACCTGGCGCTCGCCCCCGCCTTCTCCTCCTCGCTGCTGCACACCGCCTCCCCGATGGCGGGCGCGGCCGTGGCCGCCCTGCTGCTCGGCTCCTCGGCGGCCGTCCAGCTGCTCGTCCCGCCGACCTCCGACCGGGTGGTGGTCGCCGCCGGCCTGACCGGCCTCGCGGCCGGCCTCGGCCTGCTCACGGCGGCCGCCGCCACCGGCACCCCGGCGCTGCTCTTCGTCGGCAGCGTGCTGGCCGGCGCCTGCCAGGGCATCGCCTTCCGCTCCCTGTTCACCGCCGCCGTCACCGCCCTCGACCCGGCCCGCCGCGGCAGCGAGCTCTCCGCCCTCTGGGTGATCGTCTACCTCGGCTCCTCCGCCCCGATCATCGCCGTCGGCGCCCTGGTCCGCGCCTACGGCCTCCTCCCCGCCGTCACTACCTTCGCCCTCACCGCCGCCACCGCCGCCCTCGCCCTCGCCGCCACCGTCCTCCGCCGCCCCCGCTGACCCCCGCGTCGCCGCTGGAGGGCGCGGCCGCACCACCGACCGAGGGGGACGACGACGGAACACCGCTTCGGTGCGCCCCGGCGGCCAGCCGCCTGGGCGGACACGCTCGCGGGGGGCGGTGACGGGCTACGGCGCGGACGTGGCGGTACCTGCTGCGGACCGGCTGACCGGCTGCACGGTGCACCACCTGAAGGCCGTGACGCTGACGTCCGACCGGCTCGGCGCGGCGGTGCTGGTTCGGGCGGACTCGGGCGCGGTGTTCCGGGACCTGGTGCTGCAGCCGGTCGCGCCGACCTGGACGCGCCCGGCGGCGCGCCCGTCCGGTCCTGCGCCGCGCACCTGGACTCCGGTCCCGGCGAGCCTGCCGACGAGTGGTGGACCGGATGCGCGGCTGGGGCCGGGGCCGTCCGGCGGGCGCTCTCAGCGACCTGGCCGGGCTGGCGCAAGGCCCAGGTGTGCACCAGGAGACCGGCCGCCGACCTGTGCCGCTTCGCGGACGGCACCCTGGTCGCCGACCGGAGCCGCGACACCGACCTGACCGTCCCGGACCGGGCGTTGGTCACCGGCACCGCCCCGCAGCTGCTGCTACGCGCCGCCGACGGCCGGGGCCGGGTCGCCCCCTTCGGCTACCGGCTGGACGACGGCCCGGCCGTCACCGCGGACGCCGCGCACCACACGCTGTCCGTCCCGGTCGGCGCGCTCCCGCCGAAACCCCCTGGCCGTTCACCCGCCAGTGATCCGGGCCGGGTTGACGCCCCCGGGTCCTTCCGGCGGGGCGTCAGCCCGGTCGGCCAAGCGGGTGCCCCGGGGCGCCGCCCGCCGGGCGGCGGGTTCCGAGGAGCAGGTCCACCGCCGCGTCGGCGATCTCCAGCGCCCCGCGGGTGTCCGCGTCCAGCAGGTCCCCGGACGGGGTCGGGCCCGTCCGCCCGGCAGGCGGCCCGGCGGGGGCGGCGGTGACCGTGGCGGGGGCGGCGGGTCCGGGCCGGGGCCGCTTCCCGGCCGGGGCCGGCCCGGCGGCAGCGGCAGCAGCAGTGGAGGCCGGGGCCGGGGCCTCCGCTGCGGGCGTCATCTCCGGCGTGGCGGGGGCGACGGCGGAAGCGGAGGGCGCGACGGGGGCGGGGGCGGTGGCGGAAGCGGGGGCCCCGGCGGCCGTCGGCGCCCCGCTCGCGGCGACCGCCGCCGCCGGTTCGCCGCCCGCCCGGTCGTCCGCGCGGCCGGCCACGGCGGCGGCGCCCCCGCAGGCCAGGGCGACCGCTCCGGCCACCGCCCCGGCGATCCGCAGCCGTCGGCGCCGCCGGAGCGCGCGTTCGTGCCGCTCGGCCAGCGCGGCCCAGTCCGGCTGCCCGCCGGCCGACCCGAAGTCCATGGTCCGGCAGTGTAGTTCGGCCCGGAACCACGGGCGGGCACGCGAAGGGGCGGGAACCCGGAGGTTCCCGCCCCTGTCCGGTCCCGGTGGACCGCTCAGACGTTGAAGCCGAGCGCGCGGAGCTGGTCGCGGCCCTCGTCGGTGATCTTGTCGGGGCCCCACGGCGGCATCCAGACCCAGTTGATCCGCAGGTCCTTGACCAGGCCGTCGGTCGCGGTGCGGGCCTGGTCCTCGATGACGTCGGTCAGCGGGCAGGCCGCCGAGGTCAGCGTCATGTCGACGGTGGCGGTGTCGTCCTCGTCGATGTGCAGGCCGTAGATCAGGCCGAGGTTGACGACGTCGATGCCCAGTTCGGGGTCGACGACGTCCATCAGGGCCTCCATGAGGTCCTCGGTGGAGACCGTCCCGGTGCTGGTGAACGCGCCGGGGGCCTCGGCGGCCTCCGCGGCCGGAGCCTCGGCGACCTCGGCGGTCTCGACGGCCTCGGCCGTCTCGTTCTCGCTCATCTTGTCCAGTGTCCTTACGGGCGTCAGTCGGTGAGGGGGGGCTGGCCGCCGAGCGCCTTGGCGGTGGCGTCCTTCCAGGCCATCCAGCTGAGCAGGGCGCACTTGACCCGGGCCGGGTACTTGGAGACCCCGGCGAAGGCGACGGCGTCCTCCAGCAGGTCCTCGTCGCCCTCGGACTGGCCCTTGCTCTGCATCAGTTCGAGGAAGGCCTCCTGGACCCGCTGGGCCTCGCCGACCGGCTTGCCGACCACCAGGTCGTTGAGCACGGAGGCGGAGGCCTGGCTGATCGAGCAGCCCTGCGACTCGTAGGAGACGTCGGTGACGACCGCGCCGTCGAGCTTCACCCGCAGGGTGATCTCGTCGCCGCAGGTCGGATTGACGTGGTGCACCTCGGCGTCGCCGTCCCGCAGCCCCTTGCCGTGCGGGTTGCGGTAGTGGTCCAGGATGATCTCCTGGTACATCGAGTCGAGCTTCATGGCAGCCGTCCTCAGCCGAAGAAGTTGCGGACGTGGTGGAGTCCGTCGATCAGCGCGTCCACCTCGCCGGGCGTGGAGTACAGGTAGAACGACGCCCTGGTGGTCGCCGGAATTCCGTACCGCAGGCAGACCGGCCGCGCGCAGTGGTGACCGACCCGGACGGCGATGCCCTGCTCGTCGAGGACCTGGCCGACGTCGTGCGGGTGGATGTCGCCGAGCGTGAACGAGATCGCGGCACCCCGGTCGACGGCCGTGCGCGGGCCGATGATCCGCAGGTCGGGCACCTCGGCGAGGCGCTCGATGGCGTACGCGGTGATCGCGTGCTCGTGCGCGGCGATCCGGTCCATGCCGATCGCCGACAGGTAGTCGACGGCGGCGCCGAGGCCGACGGCCTGGGCGATCGGCGGGGTGCCGGCCTCGAACTTGTGCGGCGCGGGGGCGTAGGTGGACGAGCCCATGGTGACGGTCTCGATCATCTCGCCGCCGCCGAGGAACGGCGGCAGGTCCTCCAGCAGCTCCTGCCGGCCCCAGAGCACGCCGATGCCGGTCGGGGCGAGCATCTTGTGGCCGGTGAAGGCGACGAAGTCGGCCTCCAGCGCCTGCACGTCGAGGACGGCGTGCGGGGCGGCCTGCGAGGCGTCGATGGCGACCAGCGCGCCGACCGACTGGGCCTTGCGGACGATGGCGTCCACCGGGTTGACGGTGCCCAGCAGGTTCGACACCAGCGTCACCGAGACGATCTTCGTCTTCTCGGTGATCAGCTCGTCGATGTTCGACAGGTCGAGCCGGCCGTCGTCGGTCAGGCCGAACCACTTCAGCTTCGCGCCGGTGCGCTGCGCGAGCAGCTGCCACGGCACGATGTTGGAGTGGTGCTCCATCTCGGTGATCACGATCTCCGAGTCGGCGTCGACCTTGTACGGCTCCTCGGCCCAGCCCAGCATGTTGGCGACCAGGTTGAGCGACTCGGAGGCGTTCTTGGTGAAGATCACCTCGTTGCGGCTGGGAGCGTTGATGAAGGACGCGACCTTGTCCCGGGCGCCCTCGTACAGCGCGGTGGCCTCCTCGGCGAGCACGTGCACGCCGCGGTGGACGTTGGCGTTGTGCTGCTCGTAGTAGGCGTTGAGCGCGTCCAGCACCTGGCGCGGCTTCTGCGAGGTCGCCGCGTTGTCCAGGTACACCAGGGGCTTGCCGTCGTGCAGCTGCCGCGACAGGACGGGGAAGTCCTTGCGGATGGCGTCGGTGTCCAGCAGTCCGGTCAGATGGGAATGGGTCACTCGGAAGCGCCGCCCTTCACGTAGCTCTCGTAGCCCTCTTCCTCCAGCTTGTCGGCGAGCTCGGCGCCGCCGGACTCGACGATCTTGCCGCCCGCGAAGACGTGCACGTGGTCGGGCTTGATGTAGCGCAGGATGCGGGTGTAGTGGGTCACCAGCAGGGTGCCGACCTCGCCGGTCGAGCGGACCCGGTTGATGCCCTCGGAGACGATCCGCAGCGCGTCGACGTCCAGGCCGGAGTCGGTCTCGTCGAGGATCGCGATCTTCGGCTTGAGCAGCTCCAGCTGGAGGATCTCGTGGCGCTTCTTCTCGCCGCCGGAGAAGCCCTCGTTGACGTTGCGCTCGGCGAACGCCGGGTCCATCGAGAGGGCGGCCATCGCCTCCTTGACCTCCTTGACCCACAGCCGCAGCTTGGGGGCCTCGCCGCGGACGGCGGTGGCGGCGGTGCGCAGGAAGTTGGAGACCGAGACGCCGGGCACCTCGACCGGGTACTGCATGGCCAGGAACAGGCCGGCCCGGGCGCGCTCGTCGACGGACATCTCCAGCACGTCCTCGCCGTCCAGCAGCACCTGGCCGCCGGTGACGGTGTACTTGGGGTGGCCGGCCAGCGAGTAGGCCAGGGTCGACTTGCCGGAGCCGTTCGGACCCATGATCGCGTGGGTCTCGCCCTGCTTGACCGTCAGGTCGACGCCGCGCAGGATCTCCCGCGGGCCGCCCTCAGCGTTGACGGAGACGTGCAGGTCGCGGATTTCAAGCGTTGCCATGGGGTACTCAGTTCTCCTGGTTGACGGAGACGAGCACATCGTCCCCTTCGATCTTTACGGGGTAGACGGCGACCGGCCTGGTCGCGGGCAGCCCGGACGGCTTGCCGGTGCGCAGGTCGAAGCTGGAGCCGTGCAGCCAGCACTCGATCCTGCAGTCCTCGACCTCGCCCTCGGACAGCGAGACGTTGGCGTGCGAGCAGGTGTCGTTGATCGCGAACACGCCCTCGTCGGTGCGGACGATCGCCACCGGGACGCCGTTCAGCTCCACCTTCTTGGGCACGTCCTCCTGCAGGACGCTCAGCGCGCAGGCGCGGACGTAGCTCATGCCACGGTCTCTTCCAGCTCGGCCTCGATCTTCTCCAGCAGCCGGTCCTGGATCTCGGCGACGCCGATCTGCTGGACCAGCTCGGCGAAGAAGCCGCGCACCACCAGGCGGCGGGCCTCGTCGGCCGGGATGCCGCGGGACTGCAGGTAGAACAGCTGCTCGTCGTCGAAGCGGCCGGTCGCGGAGGCGTGGCCGGCGCCGACGATCTCGCCGGTCTCGATCTCCAGGTTCGGGACGGAGTCGACCCGGGCGCCGTCGGTGAGCACCAGGTTGCGGTTGAGCTCGTAGGTGTCGGTGCCGAGGGCGGCCGCGCGGATCAGCACGTCGCCGATCCACACCGCGTGCGCGTCCTGGCCCTGCAGCGCGCCCTTGTAGGCGACGTTGGAGCGGCAGTGCGGGGTGTCGTGGTCGATCACCAGGCGGTGCTCCAGGTGCTGCCCGGCGTCCGCGAAGTACAGGCCGAACAGCTCGGCCTCGCCGCCGGGGGCGGCGTAGTTGACGCGCGGGTGCAGGCGTACCACGTCGCCGCCGAAGGTGACGACGACCGACTTGAACGAGGCGTCCCGGCCGACCAGCGTGTTGCACTGGGCGACGTGCACCGCGTCGCGCTCCCAGTCCTGGACCGAGACGAAGGTCAGCTTGGCGCCGTCGCCGACCAGCAGGTCGACGTTGGCGGCCCGGGTGCCGCTACCGGTGTGGTTGAGCACCACGACGGCCTCGGCGAACGGCTTGACGTCGACCACCAGGTGCGCGAAGGCGGTGCCGCCCTCGCCGTGCACGTCGATCCGGACCGGCTCGGTGAGCGCCGTCTCCTTGGGGACGGTCACCACCAGGGCCCGCTCGAAGGCGCTGAACGCCTGCGCGGCGACCCGGTCCACCGGGGTGCCGGCCTTGCCGACCCGGGGGTCGTCGCGGCCGACCAGCTCGGAGGTGACGCCCTCCGGCAGGCCCAGCTCGATCTTGTCCTCGCCCCGCTCGGCCTCCAGGGCCCTGCCGTCGTGCAGGCCGCCGAGGCGGTGCAGCGGGGTGAACCGCCAGTCCTCCTCGCGGCCGGTGGGCACCGGGAAGTCGTTGACGTCGAAGGACGGCTTGACGGCGACCCGGGCGTCGATCGGCTGCCGGACGGTGTCGCGCCCGGTGCCCGGGCCGGCGAGCTGCGCGCCGGCGCCGGCGGTGCCGACCTCGATCGAACCGGCGGTGGTGGAGCCGGGGGTGTTCTGCTCAGCCATGGCTGTTCGTGTTGCTCTCTTTCGGGAATCGTCGACGGGGGCGGGGGCTGACGGCGCGTCAGCCGACCGCGCCCTCCATCTGCAGCTCGATCAGCCGGTTCAGCTCCAGCGCGTACTCCATCGGCAGCTCGCGGGCGATCGGCTCGACGAAGCCGCGGACGATCATCGCCATCGCCTCGGTCTCGCTCAGGCCGCGGCTCATCAGGTAGAACAGCTGGTCCTCGGAGACCTTGGAGACGGTCGCCTCGTGGCCCATCGACACGTCGTCCTCGCGGACGTCGACGTACGGGTAGGTGTCCGAGCGGGAGACGGTGTCCACCAGCAGCGCGTCGCACAGCACGTTCGACTTGGCGCCGTGCGAGCCCTCGCCGATCTCGATCAGGCCGCGGTAGGAGGTGCGGCCGCCGCCGCGCGCCACCGACTTGGAGACGATGTGCGAGGAGGTGTTCGGCGCCATGTGGACCATCTTCGCGCCGGCGTCCTGGTGCTGGCCCTCGCCCGCGAAGGCGATGGAGAGGGTCTCGCCCTTGGCGTGCTCGCCCATCAGGTAGACGGCCGGGTACTTCATGGTGACCTTGGAGCCGATGTTGCCGTCGATCCACTCCATGGTCGCGCCCTCGTACGCCACGGCGCGCTTGGTGACCAGGTTGTAGACGTTGTTCGACCAGTTCTGGATGGTCGTGTAGCGGCAGCGGCCGCCCTTCTTGACGATGATCTCGACCACCGCGGAGTGCAGCGAGTCCGAGGAGTAGATCGGCGCGGTGCAGCCCTCGACGTAGTGGACGTAGGCGTCCTCGTCGACGATGATCAGCGTCCGCTCGAACTGGCCCATGTTCTCGGTGTTGATCCGGAAGTAGGCCTGCAGCGGGATGTCCACCTGCACGCCCTTGGGCACGTAGATGAACGATCCGCCGGACCACACCGCGGTGTTCAGCGCGGCGAACTTGTTGTCGCCGGCCGGGATGACGGTGCCGAAGTACTCCTTGAAGAGCTCCGGGTGCTCCTTCAGCGCGGTGTCGGTGTCCAGGAAGATGACGCCCTGCTCCTCCAGGTCCTCGCGGATCTGGTGGTAGACGACCTCGGACTCGTACTGGGCGGCGACGCCGGCCACCAGGCGCTGCTTCTCCGCCTCCGGGATGCCGAGCTTGTCGTAGGTCGCCTTGATGTCGGCGGGCAGGTCCTCCCAGGACTCGGCCTGCTTCTCGGTCGAGCGCACGAAGTACTTGATGTTGTCGAAGTCGATGCCCGACAGGTCGGAGCCCCAGGTCGGCATGGGCTTCTTGCCGAACAGCTTGAGGCCCTTGAGGCGGAGGTCGAGCATCCACTCGGACTCGTTCTTCTTCGCCGAGATGTCGCGGACGACCGCCTCGCTCAGGCCGCGCTTGGCGGCGGCGCCGGCGGTGTCCGAGTCGGCCCAGCCGTACTCGTACGTGCCGAGGCCTTCGAGCTCGGGGTGTGCGATGTCAGTCATGCGAGGTTCCTCCGCGCGGACGAGCCGTTTTCGATGGGGGACGTACCGGCAGTCGGCACGGCACCGGGCGCCCGGGCGGGCGACGGTGCGGCACCGGATGCCGGCACATACGTGGTACAGACCCCGTCGCCGTGGGCGATGGTGGCCAGGCGTTGCACATGGGTGCCGAGGAGCTGCGAGAAGACCTCGGTCTCCGCCTCGCAGAACTGGGGGAACTGCTCGGCGATGTGCGCGACCGGGCAGTGGTGCTGGCAGAGCTGCGCACCGGCCGGTGCGGCCGGCCCGGCGTTGGCGGACGGGACGCGCCGCACCGTGGCAGCGTACCCGTCGGCGCTGAGCGCCTCGGCCAGCGCCTCGGCGCGCTGCCCGCCGTCGGCCGCCCGCAGGGCGTCCTGGTAGCGCTCGCCCTGCTTGGCGAGCCGGGCCCGGGCGAAGGCGGCGACCGCCTCCTCGCCCGCGCTGCCGCCGCCGGCCGCCTCCGAGATCCAGCGCAGCGCGTCGGCGGCGAGCTGGTCGTAGGCCTGGTAGAAGGCGCTGCGGCCGCTGTCGGTGAGCGCGAACACCTTGGCCGGGCGGCCGCGGCCGCGGCTGCCGTAGACCCGCTGCTCGCGGGCGTCGACCAGCCCGGCGGCGGCCAGGCCGTCCAGGTGGCGGCGGACCGCGGCGGGGGTCAGGCCGAGGCGGCTGGCCAGGTCGGCGGCCGAGGACGGCCCGTGGTCGAGGATCGAGCGGGCGACCCGGTCCCGGGTCGCCCGGTGGCCCTCGGCGAGCGCCTCCGCCGCCGCCGCGGGCACGGCGCAGCCGGGAGCGTCGGGCTCCCCGGGCTGGGCGCTGTGCTCGCGGATGTTTTTCACAACACGATTGTTGCGTAATTCGCCGGGCGGAGACAAGCCGTGACCCACGCCTCACCGGTGTCGTCCATCACGAAAGGCAAGCCTTACCTGAAAGGCGCCGTGAGCTGCTCCTAGACTCGCCGGTATGCATGCAGACCCCGCCGTCGAGGTGACCGGACTGGTCAAGCGGTACGGCGACAAGACCGCCGTGGACGGGCTGAGCCTGACCATCGCCCGGGGCACCGTGACGGCGGTGCTGGGCCCGAACGGCGCGGGCAAGACCACCACGGTCGAGACCTGCGAGGGCTACCGCCGTCCGGACGCGGGCACCGTCCGGGTGCTCGGCCTGGACCCGGTCGCCGACGCCGCCCGGCTGCGGCCGAGGGTCGGCGTGATGCTCCAGTCCGGGGGCGTGTACGCCGGTGCGCGCGCCCTGGAGATGCTCCGGCACACCGCCGCCCTGTACGCCGACCCGCTGCCGCTCGGCCCGCTCGCCGAACGCCTCGGCCTGGACTCCTGCGGCCGCACCCCGTACCGCCGGCTCTCCGGCGGCCAGCAGCAGCGCCTGGCCCTGGCGATGGCCGTGGTCGGCCGCCCCGAGCTGGTCTTCCTGGACGAGCCCACCGCCGGCCTCGACCCGCAGGCCCGCCGCGCCGCCTGGGAGCTGGTCACCGAACTGCGCGCGGCCGGCGTCACCGTCGTCCTCACCACCCACCAGATGGACGAGGCCGAGCGGCTCGCCGACGACGTCGCGGTCGTCGACCGGGGCCGGGTGATCGCCCAGGGCTCCCCGGACGAGCTGCGCGGCGCCGAGTCCCAGCTGCGCTTCGACGGCCCGCCCGGCCTCGACCTGGCCGCCCTGCGCAAGGTGCTGCCGGACCGGGCCGCCGTCACCGAGCCCGCCCCCGGCTCCTACCGGGTGGAGGCCGAGCTCGACGCGGCGCTGCTCGCCGCGGTCACCGGCTGGTGCGCCGAGGCGGGCGTGATGCCCGACAAGCTCGCGGTGCGGCGCCGCAGCCTCGAAGACGTCTTCCTCGACCTGACCGGACGTGACCTGCGTTGACCCCCACCGACCTCACCCCGCGCCCGGGCGCCGCCCCGGTCGGCCGGATGCTGCTCGCGCAGACCGCCCTGGAGACCAGGATGCTGCTGCGCAACGGCGAGCAGCTGCTGCTCACCGTGGTCATCCCGACCGTGCTGCTGGTGCTGTTCTCCGCGGTCGACGTGGTCGCCGTGGACGGCCCGGGCGAGCGGGTCGACTTCCTGGCGCCGGGCCTGCTGGCCCTCGCCGTGATGTCGACCGCGTTCACCGGCCAGGCCATCGCCACCGGCTTCGAGCGCCGCTACGGCGTGCTCAAGCGGCTGGGCGCGACGCCGCTGCCGCGCTGGGCGCTGCTGTCCGCGAAGACCGGCTGCGTGCTGGTCACCGAGCTGCTGCAGGTGCTGCTGCTGTCCGGCATCGCGCTGGCCCTGGGCTGGTCGCCGCACGGCGACCCGCTGACGGTGCTGCTCCTGCTGGTGCTGGGCACCGCCGCGTTCTCCGGCCTGGGCCTGCTGATGGCCGGCACCCTGCGCGCGGAGGCCACCCTGGCCGCCGCCAACCTGGTGTTCGTCCTGCTGCTGCTGGCCGGCGGCGTGGTCGTCCCGCTGGCGAAGTTCCCGGACGCGGTGCGGCCGGTGCTGGAGCTGCTGCCGATCTCGGCCCTCTCCGACGGCCTGCGCTCGGTCCTCCAGCTCGGCGCCGGCGTGCCCTGGTCCGACCTCGGGATCCTGGCGGTCTGGGCGGTGCTGGGCCTGGCGGCCGCCGCCCGCTTCTTCCGCTGGGAGTAGGGCCCCCGCGCGGCGACGCCCCCGGGAGCGCGGGCTCCCGGGGGCGTCGCCGCGCCCTGGCCGGTCAGGAGGCGCCGTTGGCCTTCTTGCGGCGCACCGCGTAGAGGATCCCGCCGCCCGCGGCGAGCACCGCGGCGCCGCCGACGGTCAGCGCCGTGATGCCCTCGGCACCGGTGAACGCCAGGCCGCCGCCGCCACCGCCGTTCGACCCGCCGCCGGTGGAGCCGGTGCGGCTCGGGGACGGGGACGGGGCCGGGGCCGCGCTGGTCGAGCCGCCCGGCTTCGGGCTCTCCGAGGCGCCGGGGGTCGGCGACCCGGTGCCCGCCGGGGTGGACGGGCTGGCGGACGGCGCCGGGCTCTCCGGGGTGCCGGTGCCGGTGCTGGTGCTCGGCGACGGCGAGGCGCTGCCGGTCGGCGGCGTGGTGGTGCCGCCGGGCAGGCAGCCCGCGAACGGGTAGTGGTGGGTCTCGGCGCCGCCGCTGCCGGTCAGCGACTTCGCCCAGACCGAGCCGTTGACCGGGCCGCCGGTGCCGAGGTTGAACGCGGCGTTCGGGGCGAGGACGCTGCCCGGCCAGGCGTTGCCGCTGTGCTTGGTGACCGTCGTCGCGGTCGGGAGGTTCCACAGCAGCTTGGCGCGCTCGGCGCCGCCGTCCGCGGACTGCGTCTTGTCGTCCTGGACGTAGGAGCCCTTGGCGTTGTCCCAGATCCAGAACCCGGTGGTCGGGGTCCGGGTCTGGTCGTAGGAGCCGCCCGTCACGTTGATGATCGTGGTGGAGCCCTTGGGGACCTTGAGGTAGACGTCGCCGGCCTTCTGCAGCACGTCGGCCGCGACGGTGAAGACGTTGGCGGTCGCGTCGGTGCCGGTGAAGGTGATCTTCCGGCCGTCGGAGACCGGCGCGCCGCCCGTGGCCTTCGCCAGCTCGGCGGAGACGTGCCGCAGGTTGGCGAACTCCTTGGCGAAGTCGATCGGCGAGGCGCCCTTGGTGACGCCCTCCAGCTGGCCGCCGCCGACGACCTTGCCGGCGTAGACGCCCTTGCCCTTCATGACCTGGACGTGGGCGCCGTTCTGGATCAGGTCGCCGCCGACCACCAGCGAGTAGCCGCCGGGCAGGGCCTTGACCTGGTCCGCGGTGAGCTCGTTGCCGACGGTGAAGCCGGACTTGCTGAAGTCGGCGTTGCCGCCGACCGCGACCGCGCCCTCGGCGTCGGGGCTGTGGGTGTCGTTGCCCTCGATGAACTCGCCGTACTTGCCGGCGACGCCGAGGTCGAAGCAGGTGCCGCCGGTCGTGGGGGCGGCGGTCGCGGCGGTCGGGACGACCAGGGCCGCGAGGGCGAGCGAGCCGCCGAGCGCCACGGCGGCAGCGGATATGGACTTGCGCATGTGCGGGACTCCGCTTGTGGGTGCGGGCAGGAGTGGGAGATGAGCCCATGTTCCGGAAAAAGGTATGGACCAAACCGCACTCTTTCGGCCACCCGTGCGACGGGTCAAGGCCGCTGCCCGACACGCTCGAAATGATCCTTTTTGCCCACCGGCCGAACCGGAACGTTTCGTCCCTGACCGTCCACGGACGGTCCGCGGGACGGGCGCCGCCCGGCTCCGCCGCGCCCGGGGCCGGAGCACGGCGTAAGCCCGCCTACGATGGTCCGGTGACCAACCCGTTCTCGCTCCTCGCCGACCGCTGGCACCCGACCCCGCAGCTCGTCCGCCGGGCGGCGCTGGCCGCGCTGGTGATGAGCGTGGTGATCGTGGTGACCGGCGGCGCCGTCCGGCTGACCGACTCCGGCCTCGGCTGCACCACCTGGCCCGCCTGCACCGACGGCAGCGTGACGCCGACGCCCGAGATGGGCGTGCACGGCGTCATCGAGTTCGCCAACCGGATGCTCACCTACGTGCTGTCCGCCGCGATCGGCTGGTTCATCCTGGCCGCGCGCTGCGCCGAGCCGTGGCGGCACGCGCTGACCAGGATCGGCTGGATCCAGTTCTGGATGGTGGTCGCCAACGCGGTGCTCGGCGGCATCACCGTGCTGACCGACCTCAACCCGTACGTGGTGGCGCTGCACATGGTCGCCGCGATGGGCCTGGTCTGGGCGGCGGTGCTCGGCTGGGAGCGCAGCAAGGAGGGCGACGGCGCGCCGTATCCGCTGGTGGCGCCCGGCCTCCAGCGCTTCGCGCGGGTGCTGGTGGCGTCGATCGGCGCGCTGGTGCTGGTCGGCACGCTGGTCACCGGCGCGGGCCACCACCCGGGCTCGGCCGGCACCTGGCGGATCCCGGTCGACTACGACCGCCTGGCCCAGGCCCACGCCGACCTGGTCTTCCTCGCGGTGGGCCTGACGCTAGCCGCGCTGCTGGTGTTCGCCGCGGTCAAGGCCCCGCCGGCCGCCCGGGCCCGGGTCCGGGAGCTGTTCGTCCTGCTGCTGCTGCAGGGCGTGCTCGGCTTCGTGCAGTACTTCACGGACGCGCCGGAGCTGATGGTCGGCCTGCACATGCTGGGCGCCGCGCTGATCTGGGGCGCCGCGCTCCGCGTCCCGCTGGCGCTGCGCACCCGGGCCGGCGTGCCGGCCCAGGCCGGCGCCCCGGCCGCCGAGCTGGTCGCCTGACCCACCCGGCGATCACCGCCGGGGCGCGGCCCGCGCCGCCGCACGCCGAACGCGACAGGAGCGCGGACGTCCGTCCGCGCTCCTGTCGGCGTCGGTGGGGTCGGACCGGCCGGTCAGACCTGGATGCCGGCCATCCGCTTCCACTCGTACGGGCCGGTCCTGACCTTCAGGCCCAGCTCGCCCTCGAAGGCGTCGTGCAGGGTTAGCCCGGCCAGCTCGGCGGCCCGGCGGCCGATCGCGTAGCTGGGCGCGACCTGGTCGCCCCAGGCGCCGTCCGCGCCGACCAGGACGATCCGGGTGGCGACGGAGCCGACGTACTCGACGACGACGTCGGCGCTGCCGCCGTGCTGCGCGGCGAAGCTGCTCAGGTGCTTGGCAATGCGCTTGGCGCGGCGCTCGGCGCGGGCGTCCGGCGCGGTGGTGGTGGCGGTCTCCGCGGTGGTCATGCCCGCATGCTACCGACCGGTACTGCCGGTGGCGACGGGAGTGCGCTGTGCCGGAGGCCACACCCGGGGCAGCGGCAGCTCGCCGGCGCCCGCGTAGGCGCGGGCGAAGTCGGCGGCCTCGGGGCCGGGGCGGGCGATCCGGTGGATCCGCTCCAGGCGCAGCCGCAGCGCGAAGGCGCGCTGCTCGGGCGGCAGGCCGGCGGGCAGGTGGAGCAGGTCGAGCAGCCGGTCGGAGAACTCCTGGGTGCGCCAGGCGGCGTCCAGCCGGCGCCGCTGGTAGCCGTCGAGCGCGTCGCGGTCGCCGCCGAGGTCGGCGAGCAGCGCGCCGGCCAGGTCGGCGGCGTCGGCGACGGCCGCGTTCAGGCCCTTGGCGCCGGAGGGGGTGACGGTGTGCGCGGCGTCCCCGGCCAGCAGCAGCCGGCCGTGCCGGATCCGGTCGGCGACCCTGCCGCGCATCCGCAGCACGCCGGTCTCCAGCAGGTCGCCGGGGCGCGGGTCGGCGCCCGCCAGGTCGAGCCGCCGCGCCAGTTCGCCGCGGATCCGCTCCGCCGGCCACGCCTCGGTCCGCTCCCCGGCGGGCACCTCCAGGTAGAACCGCCCGACGTCGGCGGTGCGCGGCATCATCCCGGCGAACCCGTCGGCGTGCACCGCGTAGCGCACCGCCGCCACCGGCCGGTCGATCCGGGCCAGCACGGTCAGCCAGTCGTACGGGTAGCGCCGCCCGGGGCCCGCCGCGCCGTCCGGGAAGGCCGCCGCGACCACGCCCTGCGCGCCCTCGCAGCCCACCGCGTAGTCGGCCCGCAGCTCCTCGCCCGCGGCGGTGCGCAGCAGCACCGCGCCGTCGCCGTCGCCGTCGGCGGCCACCGCCGTGACCGGCGACCCGAACGCGATGGTGCCGCCCGTCTCCCGGTAGGCGGCGACCAGGTCGCGCACCAGCAGCTGCTGCGGGTAGACCCAGTGCCGGACGCCGCCGGACAGCGTCCCGTAGTCGACCTCGACCCGCTCGCCCAGGCAGCTGATCTCGCACCGGCCGTGCCGCTCGCCCTCGGCGGTCAGCCGGTCGGCCAGCCCGAGCGCCCGCAGGTACTCGACCACCCGGTGCTCCAGCACCCCGGCCCGGGCGGCGCCCTCCAGCGCGGTCCGGGAGAGCCGCTCGTGCACGGCGACGTCGACGCCCGCCCGGCGCAGCACGTGCGCGAGGACCAGCCCGGCGGGTCCGGCGCCGACGATCGCGACGGTGGTGCGGGCGGTGCGGGCGGTCATCGGCGGTCTCCCGGTGCGGTCGGCGGACGTCCGCAACCTAGCACCTGACGAGGGGTCAGCCGTCCGGCGCCGGGCGGGCGTGAATACTGTGCGGGTGAGCGACGCGAACGATTTCCGCGGGTGGCCGGCCGAGGCGCTGGAGTTCTACGAGCACCTGGAGGCCGACAACTCGAAGACCTTCTGGGCCGCGCACCGCGCGGTGTACGACGAGGTGGTGCGGGCGCCGATGGAGGCACTGCTGGCCGCGCTGGAGCCGGAGTTCGGGCCGGGGAAGGTCTTCCGGCCGAACCGGGACGTCCGGTTCTCCGCCGACAAGTCCCCGTACAAGACGCACGTCGGCGGCTTCCTGGAGTCCGGCGGCTACGTGCAGCTGTCCGCCGACGGGCTGGCCTGCGGGCTCGGCTACTACCACCTGGAGAGCGACCAGCTGGCGCGCTACCGGGCCGCGGTGGCCGAGGACCTGTCGGGGGCCGGGCTGGAGCGGGTGGTGGCGGCGGTGCGGGCGGCCGGGCCGCAGGTGGTGGGGCGGAACAGCCTGAAGACCGCGCCGCGCGGCGTGCCGAAGGACCACCCGCGGATCGGGCTGCTGCGCCACAAGGGCCTGATCGCCTGGCAGGAGTGGGAGCCCGCGGCCTGGCTGGGCACTCCGGCGGCGTACGGGCGGGTCGTCGCGTTCCTGCGCGCGGCCGAGCCGCTGCAGGAGTGGCTGGAGGACCACGTCGGCCCCAGCGAGCTTCCGCCGCGCTGAGGCCGAGGGGAGGAGCGGGACCGCCGCCGGGAGGGGGTCAGCCCACGAAGGGGTCGATCGCGACGACCAGGAACAGCAGGGTCAGGTACGTGATCGACCAGTGGAACAGCCGCATCTCCTTGAGCTTGGCGCCCACGATGCCGGCCCTGGCGCGCGACTGGAGGGCGTACGCCTCCTTCATCCACAGCGCGCCGAGGACGGCGGCGGCGGTCGGGTACAGCCAGCTGGTGTGCGCGGCGGGCCACAGCAGCAGCGAGGTCGCGACCATCACCCAGGAGTAGACGACGACCTGCTTGGCGACGCCGATGTTGCCGCGGATCACCGGCAGCATCGGCACGCCGGCCTTGGCGTAGTCGTCGCGGACCTTCATCATCAGCACCCAGGTGTGCGGCGGCGTCCAGAAGAACACCACCAGGAACAGCACCACGGCCGCCCAGGACACCGAGTCCGTCACCGAGGACCAGCCGACCAGCACCGGCATGCAGCCGGCGATGCCGCCCCAGACGACGTTCTGCGAGGTGCGGCGCTTGAGGCCGAGGGTGTAGACGAAGACGTAGAAGAGCAGGGCGCCGAGCGCGAGCGCCGAGGACAGCCAGTTGACCAGGACGCCGAGCCACAGGGTGGAGACCACGGCGAGGGTGACGCCGAAGACCAGCGCCTCGCGCGGGGAGACCATGCCGGTGACGATCGGGCGCCGCTCGGTGCGGGACATGACGGCGTCGATGTCCCGGTCGATGTACATGTTGAGCGCGTTGGCGCCGCCCGCCGACAGGTAGCCGCCGACCACCACCGCGAGCACCCGCCACAGGTTCGGGACGCCGCCCTGGGCCAGGAACATCACCGGCACCGTGGAGATCAGCAGCAGTTCGATGATGCGGGGTTTGGTGAGGGCGACGAAGGCCCCGACGCGGGCCCCGAGCGGCCGGGGCGCGGTCCTCGCCCCCACCACCACCCCGGCGGGGCGGGATTCGACGGCGGTCACGGACACCTCAACAGTCGATGAACTTCCACAGGCGTCCCGGAGACCCGCAGGGTGCCCGCCGTCCGCTCTGCGCGTACCACGCAACCATAGACGTTCCATATCTCCCGATCCGCCCCGGGGTCCCCCGGCGAGCCGTGCGGACTCCCGTCCTGCCCACCGGACGGGCAAACCCTCCCCGGACGGGTGAAGGTGGGACAGCGGAGTTGACGGAGCGACGGGGGAATGCGGCTCGGCCGTCTCACGTTGCCCCGGCACAGAGGGTGAGGTGCCCCGCAAACGGTAGGCTCGCACAGAGAAGCGGGATCAACCCTCCGTGATCGGCGCCAGCCACAGCGGCGTGGCCGACCGGTCCCCTTCACGGGGTCACACTTCACAGAATCCGGAAGGAGCCCTGAGTCAGGGTGAGCACCACGCCTAACGTCTTTGAGTGGAGCGAGTCGGACCAGCGGGCCGTCGACACGGCCCGGGTCCTGGCGATGGACGCCGTGCAGAAGGTGGGGAACGGGCACCCCGGCACGGCCATGTCGCTGGCTCCCGCCGCGTACCTCATCTTCCAGCGCTTCCTGCGCCACGACCCCACCGACCCGTCCTGGGTCGGCCGGGACCGCTTCGTGCTCTCCCCGGGGCACACCTCCCTCACGCTGTACACCCAGCTGTTCCTGTCCGGTTACGGTCTGTCGCTGGACGACCTGAAGGCCTTCCGGGTCGCCGGCAGCCGCACCCCCGGCCACCCCGAGCACGGGCACACCGCGGGCGTCGAGACCACCACCGGCCCGCTCGGCCAGGGCATCGGCAACGCGGTCGGCATGGCGATGGCCGCCCGCTACGAGCGCGGCCTGTTCGACCCGGACGCGGCGCCCGGCACCTCGCCGTTCGACCACACCGTCTGGGCGATCGTCTCCGACGGCGACCTGGAGGAGGGCATCTCCGCCGAGGCGTCCTCGCTGGCCGGCCACCAGAAGCTGGGCAACCTGGTCGCGCTGTACGACGACAACCACATCTCGATCGAGGGCGACACCGCCACCGCGTTCTCCGAGGACGTGCTGGGCCGCTACGAGGCGTACGGCTGGCACGTCCAGCGGGTCGCCCCGAAGTCCGACGGCGACATCGACGTGGTGGCGCTGGCCGCCGCGCTGGAGGCCGCCCGGGCCGAGACCGGCAAGCCGTCGATCATCGCGATGCGCACCGTCATCGCCTGGCCCGCGCCGAACGCCCGCGACACCGCCAAGGCGCACGGCTCGGCCCTCGGCGACGCCGAGATCGCCGCCACCAAGAAGGTGCTCGGCTTCGACCCGGCCAAGACCTTCGAGGTCTCCGACGAGGTCGTCGCGCACGCCCGCGAGGTGGTCCGGCGCGGCCAGGCCGCCCGCGCCGCCTGGGACGCCGAGCTCGCCGACTGGCGCGCCGCCAACCCGCAGCGCGCCGCCGAGTTCGACCGGATCCAGGTCGGCGAGCTGCCCGACGGCTGGGAGAAGGCGATCCCGGTCTTCCCGGCCGGCAAGGACGTCGCCACCCGCAAGGCCTCCGGCGACACCCTGAAGGCCGTCGGCAAGCTGGTCCCCGAGCTGTGGGGCGGCTCCGCCGACCTCGCCGAGTCCAACCTCACCACCATCGACGAGGAGTCCTCCTTCCTCCCGGAGGGCAACCCGCTCAAGAGCGCCTCGCCGTACGGCCGCACCATCCACTACGGCATCCGCGAGCACGCCATGGGCTCGGTGATGAACGGCATCGCGCTGCACGGCCGGACCCGCGTCTACGGCGGCACCTTCCTGGTGTTCTCCGACTACATGCGCCCCGCCGTCCGGCTCGCCGCGCTGATGAAGCTGCCGGTGGTCTACGTCTGGACGCACGACTCGATCGGCCTCGGCGAGGACGGCCCGACCCACCAGCCGATCGAGCACCTGGCCGCGCTGCGCGCCATCCCCGGCCTCGCGGTGGTCCGCCCGGCGGACGCCAACGAGACCGCCGTGGTGTGGCGCACCGTGCTGGAGCGGCAGACCAGCCACCCCGGCCCGGTCGGCCTGGCGCTGACCCGGCAGGGCGTGCCGACCTTCGACCGCGAGGTGTTCGGCTCCGCCGAGGGTGCGGCCAAGGGCGGCTACGTGCTGGCCGAGGCCGAGGGCGGCCAGCCCAAGGTGATCCTGATCGGCACCGGTTCCGAGGTGCAGCTGGCCGTCCAGGCCCGCGAGGCGCTGCAGGCCGAGGGCGTCCCGACCCGGGTGGTCTCGCTGCCGTCGGTCGAGTGGTTCAACGAGCAGGACCAGGCGTACCGCGACAGCGTGCTGCCGCCGAACGTCCGAGCCCGGGTCTCGGTCGAGGCGGGCATCGCCCAGGGCTGGCGCGAGCTGGTCGGCGACGCCGGTCGGATCATCAGCCTGGACCACTTCGGCGCCTCCGCCGACTACCAGGTGCTGTACCAGGAGTTCGGCATCACCGCCGACGCGGTCGCCAACGCCGCCCGCGCCTCGCTGCGCACGGTCGAGGCCGTCTCCCGCTGACGCGCTGATCCGGCCGGCCCGGGGTATCCGCACTGCCCCGGGCCGGCCGCCCCGGACTCCACCCGACGCACGCAAGAGATTGAAGAGGGACTGAGCACCATGACCGACGCATTGAACCGCCTCAGCGAAGAAGGCGTGGCGATCTGGCTCGACGACCTGAGCCGGGAGCGCCTGAACTCCGGCAACCTGGCCGAGCTGGTGCAGGAGAAGCACGTCGTCGGCGTCACCACCAACCCGACCATCTTCCAGAAGGCCATCGGCGGCGGCAGCGCCGCCTACGACGGCCAGCTGACCGACCTGGCGGTGCGCGGCGTGACCACCGAGGAGGCGGTGCGCATGATCACCACCTCGGACGTGCGCGACGCGGCCGACGTGCTGCGCCCGGTCTACGACGCCTCCAACGGCCGCGACGGCCGGGTCTCCATCGAGGTCGACCCCCGCCTGGCCCACCGCACCGACGCCACCGTCGCCGAGGCCAAGCAGCTGTGGTGGCTGGTGGACCGCCCCAACGTGCTGATCAAGATCCCCGCGACCATGGGCGGCCTGCCCGCGATCAGCCAGGTCCTGGCCCGCGGCATCAGCGTCAACGTCACGCTGATCTTCTCCCTGGAGCGCTACAGGGCCGTCATCGACGCCCACCTGTCCGGCCTGGAGCAGGCCAAGGCCGCCGGCCTGGACCTCTCGCAGATCGAGTCCGTCGCCTCGTTCTTCGTCTCCCGCGTGGACACCGAGATCGACAAGCGCCTGACGGCCGTCGGCACCCCCGAGGCCGAGGAGCTGCGCTCCAAGGCCGCCCTGGCCAACGCCCGCCTGGCCTACCAGGCCTACGAGGAGGTCTACGGCTCCGTCGACGGCGCCAAGCCCGCCTCCGCCCGCTGGGCGGCCCTGGAGGCCGCCGGCGCCAAGCCGCAGCGCCCGCTGTGGGCCTCCACCGGCGTCAAGGACCCGAACCTGCCCGACACCCTGTACGTGACCGAGCTGGTCGCCCCGGGCACCGTCAACACCATGCCCGAGGCCACCCTGGACGCCACCGACGACCACGGCGCCGTCACCGGTGACACCATCACCCCGAACTACGCCGACGCGAAGGCCGTCCTGGACGCCGTCGCCGCCGCGGGCGTCGACTACGACGACGTCGTCCAGGTCCTGGAGGACGAGGGCGTGCAGAAGTTCGAAGCCTCCTGGACCGAGCTGCTGGAAACCGTCACCGCGGCCCTCGAAGCCCACCAGAAGAACTGACCCCCTGCTCACGGAACCGACGCACGGAAAGCGGAGCACACCACAGTGAGCAACACCCAGCCGTACCCGGATGTGGAGGGCACGGAACCGGCCGCGGGCGACACCCCCGACCGGCCCGTGAACCCGCTGCGCGACCCCGCCGACCGGCGGCTGCCGAGGATCGCCGGCCCGTCCGGCCTGGTGATCTTCGGCGTCACCGGCGACCTGTCGCGCAAGAAGCTGATGCCGGCGGTCTACGACCTCGCCAACCGCGGCCTGCTGCCGCCGGGCTTCTCGCTGGTCGGGTTCGCCCGCCGCGAGTGGGAGGACGAGGACTTCGCCAACGAGGTGCACGACGCCGTCAAGGAGCACGCCCGCACGCCCTTCCGCGAGGAGGTCTGGGAGCAGCTCGCCAAGGGCATGCGCTTCGTGCAGGGCGACTTCGGCGACGACGAGGCCTTCGACACCCTGCGCCGCACCATCGAGGACCTCGACCAGGCGCAGGGCACCAGCGGCAACTTCGCGTTCTACCTGTCGGTGCCGCCGAAGTTCTTCCCGACCGTGGTCCAGCAGCTCAAGAAGCACGGCCTGACCGACCCGCCGCAGGGCTCCTGGCGCCGCGCGGTGATCGAGAAGCCCTTCGGCCACGACCTGGCCAGCGCCCAGGAGTTGAACCGGATCGTCCACGAGGTCTTCCCCCGGGACGAGGTCTTCCGGATCGACCACTACCTGGGCAAGGAGACCGTCCAGAACATCCTGGCGCTGCGCTTCGCCAACCAGATGTTCGAGCCGATCTGGAACCGGTCGTACGTCGACCACGTGCAGATCACCATGGCCGAGGACATCGGCATCGGCGGCCGGGCCGGCTACTACGACGGCATCGGCTCCGCCCGCGACGTCATCCAGAACCACCTGCTGCAGCTGATGGCGCTGACCGCCATCGAGGAGCCGGCGTCCTTCCACCCGAAGGCGCTGGTCGCCGAGAAGCTGAAGGTGCTCAGCGCCGTCAAGCTGCCCGCCGACCTGGGCGCGCACACCGTGCGCGGCCAGTACGCGGCGGGTTGGCAGGGCGGCGAGGAGGTCGTCGGCTACCTGGACGAGGACGGCATCAACCCCGAGTCCCGGACCGACACCTACGCCGCGATCAAGCTGGAGATCAACAACCGGCGCTGGGCGGGCGTCCCGTTCTACCTGCGCACCGGCAAGCGGCTGGGCCGCCGGGTCACCGAGATCGCGGTGGTCTTCCAGCGCGCCCCGTACCTGCCGTTCGACTCCTACGCCACCGAGGAGCTCGGCCAGAACGCCCTGGTGATCCGCGTCCAGCCGGACGAGGGCGTCACCGTGCGCTTCGGCTCGAAGGTCCCCGGCACCGCGCTGGAGGTCCGCGACGTCACGATGGACTTCGCCTACGGCGAGTCCTTCACCGAGTCGAGCCCCGAGGCGTACGAGCGCCTCATCCTGGACGTGCTGCTCGGCGACGCGAACCTCTTCCCGCGGCACCAGGAGGTCGAGCTGTCCTGGCAGATCCTCGACCCGATCGAGCAGTACTGGGACAGCCACGGCAAGCCCGCGCAGTACCCGGCCGGCACCTGGGGCCCGGTCGAGGCGGACGAGATGCTCGCACGAGACGGCAGGAGCTGGCGCCGGCCATGAAGATCGACCTGACGAACACCACGTCCAGCAAGATCAACGCCGCCCTGATGGGCGCCCGCCGGGCCAGCGGCTCGACCGCCGCCGGCATGGTGCTGACCCTGGTCATCGTGACCGACGAGGGCAGCGCCTACGACGCCCTCAAGGCCGCCAACGACGCCTCCCGAGAGCACCCCTCGCGGACGCTCGCCGTCATCAAGCGGGCCGGCCGCTCGCCGCGCGCCCGGGCCGAGACCCGGCTCGACGCGGAGATCCTGGTCGGCACCGACGCGGGCAGCGGCGAGACGGTCATCCTCCGGATGCACGGCGAACTCGCCGCGCACGCCCAGTCTGTGGTGCTGCCGCTGCTGCTGCCGGACGCCCCCGTGGTGGTCTGGTGGCCGGACAACGCGCCGCTCAACCCGGCGCAGGACCCGCTCGGCGCGCTCGCCCAGCGGCGCATCACCGACGCGGTGACCGCCGAGTCCCCGGTCGGCCAGCTCGCCCAGCGGGCGGCCGGCTACACCCCCGGCGACACCGACCTCGCCTGGACCAGGATCACCGGCTGGCGCTCCATGCTGGCCGCCGCCCTGGACCAGCGCGACGTCGAGATCACCGGCGCGGTGGTCGAGGGCGAGTCGTACAACCCCAGCGTCGAACTGCTCGGCCTGTGGCTGCACAACCGCCTGCGCGTCCCGGTCGAACGGGTCGTCACCGGCGGCCCCGGCATCACCGCCGTCCGGCTGCGCACCAAGGACGGCGACATCACCCTCGACCGCCCCGACGGCCTGCTCGGCACGCTCTGCATGCCCGGCGCGCCCGACCGGATGGTCGCGCTCAAGCGCCGCGACACCGCCGAGCTGATCGCCGAGGAACTGCGCCGCCTCGACCCCGACGACATCTACGCCACCGCCGTCCGCACCCCGGTCGACCGGCTGCGCGAGCGGATCGCCGGAGTCGAGCACGCGGGCCCCGGCGGCACCGTGGAGGCCGAGGCCCCCGCGGCGGAGGAACCGGCGGAGCCCAAGGTCGTCGAGGCCGCGGCCGCCGCCCCGGCCCGGGTCACCGCCAAGCTGCCGGCGGAGAAGACCGCCGCCAAGAAGGCGCCCGCCGCGAAGAAGGCGTCCGCCGCGAAGAAGTCCGCCCCGCGCAAGCGGAGCGGCCAGTGAGTTCCGACCTCGTCCTGGTCCACCGGGACGCGGCCCTGCTCGCCCAGGCGGCCGCCGCCCGGCTGCTCACCGCCCTGGCCGACGCCCAGGCCGCCCGCGGCACCGCGCACCTGGTGCTCACCGGCGGCCGCAACGGCAACGCCCTGCTCGCCGCGCTCGCCGCCCACCCGGCGCGCGACGCGGTCGACTGGGCGCGCGTCGAGCTGTGGTGGGGCGACGAGCGCTACCTGCCGGCCGGCGACCCGGAGCGCAACGCCGTCCAGGCGGCCGCGTTCCTGGACGCCGTCCGGCCGCTCGGCGCCCGGGTGCACGAGATGCCCCCGGCCGACGGCACCCCCGCCGAGGACGCCGCCGCCCGCTACGCCGCCGAACTGGCCGCGGCCGCCGCCCCCGGCGAGCCGCTGCCGCTCTTCGACGTCCTGCTGCTCGGCGTCGGCCCCGACGCGCACGTCGCCTCGCTCTTCCCCGGCCACCCCGGCACCGAGCGGACCGACGGCACCGTCATCGCCGTCCACGACTCCCCCAAGCCCCCGCCCACCCGCCTCTCGCTCACCCTCCCCGCCCTGCACCACGCCCGCCAGGTGTGGCTGCTGGCCGCGGGCGCGGACAAGGCCGAGGCGGTCGCCCTCGCCCGCACCTCCCCCGGCGCCGCCACGGCCCCGGCCGGCGCGGTCACCGGCACCGAGCGGACGCTCTGGCTGCTGGACGAGGCGGCGGCGGGCGAGCCCGCCTGAGTCACCGCCCACCTGAGTCACCGCCCGCCGAGGGGCCCGGTCCGAAAACGGACCGGGCCCCTCGGCCGTCCTGCTACAACTCTGCTGTGGAGACGGAGAACAGCATCACCGGCGGCACCTTCCGGGGCCCCGTCGTGCAGGCCGCCACCGTGGTCCTCGGCCAGGCCCCGCCCCGGCCGTCCGGGCTGCCGCCGCGCGCCCTGTTCGTCGGACGGGAGCAGCTGCTCGCCGACCTGCTCGCCGCGCTCGGCACCGGCCCGGGCCCGCTCCTGGTCTCGGCGCTCGCCGGCCTCGGCGGGATCGGCAAGACCGCCCTCGCCGTGGAGGCCGCCCACCGGGCCGGAGCGCTGTTCCCCGGCGGGGTCCTCTTCGTCGACCTGCACGGCTACGACGAGCACCCGGTCACCCCCGAGCAGGCCCTCGACACCCTGCTGCACGCCCTCGGCGCGGACGCCCCGGCCGACCCGGCCGCCAAGCAGCACCTCTACCGCAGCAGGCTCGCCGCCGTCGACGGCCCGCTGCTGCTGATCGCCGACAACGCCTCCTCCGCCGCGCAGGTCTCCCCGCTCCTGCCCGGCGACCCGCGCCACCGCGTCCTGGTCACCAGCCGCCACCGGCTGGCCGACCGCCTCCTGGCGCCCCGGCACTTCCCCCTCGACGTCCTCGACGAGGCCGAGTCGGTCGCCCTGCTCGGCGCGCTCTCCGGCCGTGCGGACGACGCCTTCCCGGCGATCGCCCGGCTGTGCGGCCACCTCCCGCTCGCCCTGCGGATCGCCGGCGCGCTGCTCTCCGAGCGCACCCCCGCCGAACTGGTCGCCGACCTGGGCGACGCCCGCCGGCGGCTGACCGCCCTGGAGCACGGCCCCGACCTGGCAGTCCGCGCCGCCTTCGACCTCTCCCACCGGCGCCTGTCCCGGCCCGAGGCCCGCCTGTTCGCCCTCCTGGCGCTGCACCCCGGCCCGGACCTGCCGCCCGGCGCGGCGGCCGCCCTCGCCGACCGGCCCGAAGCCGAGCTCGCCGAGCCGCTGCGCGCCCTGGTCCGGGCCCACCTGCTGGAGGCCGAGGGCGGGCGGTACCGCTTCCACGACCTGGTCCGGCTCTACGCGGCGGAGCAGCGGGTGCGGGGGGCCGACCGCGCCCGGAGGCGGCTGGTCCGCCACTACCTGGCGGCGCTGGCCGACATCACCGCCGGGCGGGCGCCGTTCACCGGGGCCCGCGTCCGGGAGTGGCTGCAGGCCGAGAGCGCGTCCCTCTTCGCGCTGCTGCCGCTCGCCCGCCGCCACGGCGGGAGGGCCGCGGAGCGGCTGATCGGCGCGCTCGGCCACCGGCACGTGCAACTGGTCACGCAGAACGTGCTCCAGCTGGTGCACAACACCGCGCTCAGGCTGGCCCTGCTGGCCCTGACGGTCGAGCGGGAGGAGCGCGCGGGAAGGCCGACGGCCCGCTTCCGGGAGGAGACCGTCCGGGAGCTCGACCTGGTGGCGCCGCTGCTGGAGCGGAACGTCCGGCAGCTGGACCGGCCGGAGGGGACGGAGCTGCGCCCGGGCTACCGGGACACCGCCCTGCACCTGGTCGGGCAGGCCCGGGAACTGCGCGCGGCCGCCCGGGAGTTCGCCGCCGCCGACGGGTCGGCCGTCTCCGCGCTGGCCGCCCTCGTCCCCCTGGTGGCGCGGATGGCGGAGCCCGTCGCGCGCCTGGACGACCCGCTGGTGGCCGCCGAGCACCAACTCGCCCTGTCCGTGCTCCACCGGGTGCTGGGCGATTCCGCCGCCGAGGCGGCCGCCCTGGCCCGGGCGGCCGAGGGGATCCCGGCCGACGACCCGGACCTGCCCCGGGTGCGGGCCCGCCTCGCCGAAATCACCGAGGGCGCCACCGGTGACCGGTGACGCCCTCCGCACCGAGGTGCGCCGTGCTCAGATCTCGCCGCGCAGCTTGGCCAGCGCCTCGGCGAGGATCGCCTCGCCGTCCGCGTCGGTGCGGCGCTCGCGGACGTAGGCGAGGTGGGTCTTGTAGGGCTCGTTGCGGGCCGGGGCGGGCGGGTTGTGCTCGTCCTGGCCGGCCGGGAAGCCGCAGCGCGGGCAGTCCCAGGTGTCCGGGATCGCCGCCTCGGCGGCGAAACTCGGACGCGTCTCGTGCTTGTTGGCGCACCAGAAGGAGATGCGGTTGCGCGGGGCGGACTCGCCGCGCTCCGCTTCGCCCATCGGGCCGGCGCCGACTCTGCTGCCTCGGATCGCGTTGCCACTTGCCACGGTCTGACTCCCTGCGTGCTGGTGCCGTCCGGCCGCGGCTGGGCGGACGGTGGCGAAGTCGTCCTAGTGTAAGCGGGAGTTAAGCCAGCGCCACCATCGCCCGCCGAGTTGGTGTCAGTTGGTCTTGAGCAGCAGCCCGAGGACCACGATGCACGCGAACCAGGCGATGCCCAGGATCACGGTGATGCGGTCGAGGTTGCGCTCGGCCACCGCGGAACCGCCACCGGTGGAGGCCGCGCCGCCGCCGAACATGTCGGACAGGCCGCCGCCCTTGCCCTTGTGCAGCAGCACCATCAGGATCAGCAGCGCGCTGAGGAGGATCAGAGCAATCTCGAACCCGAGAACCACGACGGACCAACTCTCTCGAATCTTCGGCGAAGGGGCCGGGCCCGCTCCACGCGGTCCGGCCCCAAAGCCTACGTTGCCGCAGGGGCGTTAGCCTACTGCCTGCTCACGGTAGCGCACGATCTTGACGAACTCCTCGGCGTCCAGCGAGGCGCCGCCGATCAGGGCGCCGTCGACGTCGGGCTTGGCCATCAGGCCGGCCGCGGACGAGGACTTCACCGAACCGCCGTACAGCACGCGGACCTTGCCGGCCAGGTCGGCGCCGTACAGCTCGGCGAGCCGGGCCCGGATCGCGCCGCAGACCTCCTGCGCGTCCTCGGGGGTGGCGACCTCGCCGGTGCCGATCGCCCAGACCGGCTCGTACGCGACGACGATGCTCTCGGCGTCGGACGCCGGGACGCCCTCCAGGGCGCCGTCCAGCTGCGCCAGGGTGTGCGCGACGTGGGTGCCGGCCTTGCGGACCTCCAGCGGCTCGCCGATGCACAGGATCGGGGTGATCCCGTTGCGGTAGGCGGCCTTCACCTTGGCGTTGACGATCTCCTCGTCCTCGCCGTGGTACTGGCGGCGCTCGGAGTGGCCGATCACCGCGTAGGCGACCTTCAGCTTCGCCAGCATCGGGCCGGACACCTCGCCGGTGTAGGCCCCGCC
This sequence comes from Kitasatospora sp. NPDC015121, assembly GCF_055562955.1. Classification (NCBI taxonomy): domain Bacteria; kingdom Bacillati; phylum Actinomycetota; class Actinomycetes; order Kitasatosporales; family Streptomycetaceae; genus Kitasatospora; species Kitasatospora sp. NPDC015121. Next base: position 119,755 of record NZ_JBVHEH010000011.1, on the reverse strand, counting down.
GTCGTGCCGGGAGATGTCCTGCGAGCCGTACTTGAGCTTCAGCTTGTCGCCGTCGACCAGGGTCTGCACCGAGCGCAGGTCGGTGAACGGGACCAGGACGGCGACCTCGACGGCCTCGTAGTCCTTGTCGGCCAGCGAGAACGCCAGCTTCTGGGTGTGCTGGATGGCCTCGAGGTGGTCGAGGTTCATCTTCCAGTTGCCCGCCATCAGCGGGAGACGCTCAGTCATGTCCTTCTCAGTCCTCCAGGGCGGCGAGACCGGGGAGCGTCTTGCCCTCCAGGTACTCGAGGCTCGCGCCACCGCCGGTCGAGATGTGTCCGAACTTCGCCTCGTCGAAGCCCAGGGTGCGCACCGCCGCCGCCGAGTCGCCGCCGCCGACCACGGTGAACGCGTCGGAGTCGAGCAGCGCCTGGGCGACCGCCCGGGTGCCGTCGGCGAACGCCGGGTGCTCGAAGACGCCCATCGGGCCGTTCCAGAACACCGTCTTGGCGTCGGCGATCTTCTCCGCGAACAGCCGCGCGGTCTTGGGGCCGATGTCCAGGCCGAGCGCGCCGTCCGGGATCGCGTCCACGTCGACGACCGCGAAGTCCTCGACCGGGGCGCCGCCCTTGACGTCCGGGAAGCTGCCGGAGACCGCGGTGTCCAGCGGGATCACGAACTCGACGCCCTGCTCGGCGCCGCGCTTCAGGTAGTCCTGGACGACCGGGATCTGGTCCTCCTGGAGCAGCGAGGCACCCACGCCGTGGCCCTGGGCCGCGATGAAGGTGTACATCATGCCGCCGCCGATCAGGATCCGGTCGGCCTTGCCGAGCAGGTTCTCGATCACGCCGACCTTGTCGGAGACCTTGGAGCCGCCGAGCACCACCACGTACGGGCGGGCGACGTCCTCGGTGAGGCGCTTGAGGACGCCCACCTCGGTGGCGATCAGGTCGCCGACCGCGTGCGGCAGCCGGGCCGGGAGGTCGTAGACGGAGGCGTGCTTGCGGTGCACCGCGCCGAAGCCGTCGCCCACGTACAGGTCCGCGAGGGCGGCCAGCTCGTCGGCGAACGCGCCGCGCTCGGCGTCGTCCTTGGACGTCTCGCCGGCGTTGAAGCGCAGGTTCTCCAGCAGCGTGACCTCGCCGTCGCCGAGGGCGGCGACGGTGGCCTTCGCGCTGTCCCCGACGGTGTCGGTGGCGAACGCCACCGGCCGGCCGAGGATCTCGCCGAGGCGGACGGCCACCGGCGCGAGGGAGAACTTCGGGTCCGGCTCGCCCTTGGGACGGCCCAGGTGCGAGGCGACCACCACGCGCGCGCCGCGCTCGACGAGCTTGGCGATGGTCGGCGCGACGGCCCGGATCCGGCCGTCGTCGGTGATGGTGTCGCCGGACAGCGGCACGTTGAGGTCGGCGCGGACGAACACCCGCTTGCCGGAGACCTCCAGGTCTTCGATCGTCTTCACGGTCATGCTCCTCAGGGGTGGAACGGTGCGCAGACGGCGACACGACGGCGGGCCACCGGTGGGGGTAGGACGGACGAGGGGGCGCAGCGGCAGGGCCCGGTCGGCGGTGACAGCCGTCCGGGCCCTGCCCCTTACGTCACGTCGACTACCGCTGGGGTCAGAGCTGGTCGCCGACGAGGGAGACCAGGTTGACGAGGCGGTTGGAGTAGCCGAACTCGTTGTCGTACCAGCCGAGCACCTTGACCTGGTTGCCCTGGACCATCGTGAGCTGCGAGTCGAAGATGCAGGAGTGCGGGTCGTTCACGATGTCCGAGGAGACGATCGGGTCCTCGGTGTACGCCAGGTAACCCTTGAGCGGGCCCTCCTGCGCGGCCTTCTGGAAGGCCGCGTTGACCTCGTCCTTGGTGACCTCGCGCTCGAGGGTGACCACCAGGTCGGTGATGGAGCCGGTCGGGACCGGGACGCGCAGCGAGGTGCCGTCCAGCTTGCCCTTCAGCTCCGGGAGGACCAGGGCGGTGGCCTTGGCGGCACCGGTCGAGGTCGGGATGATGTTCTGCGAGGCGGCGCGGGCGCGACGCAGGTCCTTGTGCGGGAAGTCCAGGGTGACCTGGTCGTTGGTGAAGGCGTGCACGGTGGTCATCAGGCCCTTGACGATGCCGAAGTTCTCGTGCAGGACCTTCGCCATCGGCGCCACGCAGTTGGTGGTGCAGGAGGCGTTCGAGATGATGTCGTGCGCCGCCGCGTCGTACTTGTCCTCGTTGACGCCCAGGACGATGGTGATGTCCTCGTCGCTGGCGGGCGCCGAGATGATGACCTTCTTGGCACCGGCGGTGATGTGCTTCTTCGCAGCATCGGCCTTGGTGAAGATGCCGGTGGACTCGACGACGATGTCGGCGCCCAGGGCGGCCCAGGGAAGGTTGGCGGGGTCGCGCTCGGCGGTGACCTTGAAGGTGTGACCGTCGACGGTGATGCTGTCCTCGGTGTGCGAGACCTCGCCGGGGAAGGTACCGAGAGTGGTGTCGTACTTGAGCAGGTGAGCCAGCGTCTTGGTGTCGGTCAGGTCGTTGACACCGACGATCTCGATGTCAGCGCCCTGGGACTTGACCGCACGGAAGAAGTTGCGGCCGATGCGGCCGAACCCGTTGATGCCTACCCGGATCGTCACGAACCGATCTCCTCTTAGGTACGCCGGGCCGGAGCCCGACGGGGGTGAAATTTGGGTTGTCCCCGACCACTGCTGACCCTACCTCGCCCACGTGTCGCAGGGCACATCGCCTCACCGGTCGGACACGACGGCCCGGGCGTGCGGAAGGGGCGCGCGGAGCGGCCGCGGCGGCTGCCGCGAGCTGCTCCGCACGCCCCTCCGGGTGTGCCGTCGGACGGTTGACCGGCCGTCAGTTGAGGGCCATCTCCTCGGTCAGGTTGGCCTCGGTGTTGGGCAGGCCGAGTTCGGCCGCCCGCTTGTCGGCCATCGCGAGCAGCCGGCGGATCCGGCCGGCGACCGCGTCCTTGGTCAGCGGCGGGTCGGCGAGCGCGCCGAGCTCCTCCAGCGAGGCCTGCTTGTGCTGCATGCGCAGCGCGCCGGCCGCGGCCAGGTGCTCGGGCACCTCCTCGCCGAGGATCTCCAGGGCGCGCTGCACCCGGGCGCCGGCGGCGACCGCGGCGCGGGCCGAGCGGCGCAGGTTGGCGTCGTCGAAGTTGGCCAGCCGGTTGGCGGTGGCCCGCACCTCGCGGCGCATCCGGCGCTCCTCCCAGGCCAGCACGGACTCGTGCGCGCCGAGGCGGGTGAGCAGCGCGCCGATCGCGTCGCCGTCGCGGATCACCACCCGGTCGACGCCGCGGACCTCGCGGGCCTTGGCCGGGATCCCGAGCCGGCGGGCCGCGCCGACCAGGGCGAGCGCCGCCTCCGAGCCCGGGCAGGTGATCTCCAGGGAGGAGGAGCGCCCGGGTTCGGTCAGCGAGCCGTGCGCGAGGAAGGCGCCGCGCCAGGCGGCCTCCGCGTCGCAGGTCGCGCCGGACACCACCGCCGGGGGCAGGCCCCGGATCGGGCGCCCTCGTCCGTCCACCAGCCCGGTCTGCCGGGCCAGCAGCTCGCCGTCCTTCACCACCCGCACCACGTACCGGCTGCCGCGCCGCAGCCCGCCGGGGGCCATCACCACCAGATCCGAGGAGTGTCCGAAGATCTCCAGGAGGTCCTTGCGCAGCCGCCGTGCCGCAATGCCGGTGTCCAGCTCCGCCTCGATCACGATGCGGCCGCTCACAATGTGCAGTCCGCCCGCGAAGCGCAGGATCGCCGAGACCTCCGCCTTGCGGCAGCAGGCACGGGTGACGGGAAGCCGGGAGATCTCGTCTTTCACCGCTGCCGTCATCGCCATGGGCCGATCCTTCCATGAGTCCGGAAAATCCGGTCGTACGCGGCGGCCAAGAGCTCCGCGTCGTGTCGCGGGGTGCCGTCGTCGCGGGCCACCCGGTCGAGCACCAGGGCGGCGCCCATCCGCTCGGCGGCCTGCTCCAGGCCGGCCAGGTCGGCGACCCCGAAGGCGCCGCCGCTGACCGCCCGCTCGTCCACCAGGATCGCATCCACGGCCAGGTTCGGGGCGTGGTCGGCGATCACCTCCAGGTGGCGCTGCGGGGTGAAGCCCTCGGTCTCGCCGGGTTGCGGGGCCAGGTTGAGGGTGAGCAGGCGGCGGGCCCGGGTCTCGGTGAGGGCCTTGGTGAGCTCGGGGACGAGCAGGTGCGGCAGCACGCTGGTGAACCAGGAGCCGGGGCCGAGCACCACCCAGTCGGCCTCCAGGACGGCCTGCACGGCCTCCGGGACGGCGGGCGGCTCGTCCGGGAGCAGCCGGATCGACTGCACGGTGCCGGGCGTGACGGCGACGGCGGCCTGGCCGCGCACCGAGGTGGTCTCGCCGGGGCGCAGCGGGTCGTGGCCGCGGACCAGGGCCTCGATGTCGAGCGGGACGGCGGACATCGGCAGCACCCGGCCCTGGACGTTCAGCAGCCGGCCGACCCAGTTCAGCGCCTCGACCGGGTCGCCGAGCTTCTCCCAGAGCGCGACGATCAGCAGGTTGCCGACCGCGTGGCCGCCGAGCTCGCCGGTGCCGGCGAAGCGCTGCTGGATCACCTCGGACCAGGTCCGGCCCCACTCGTCGTCGCCGCACAGCGCGGCCAGCGCCTTGCGCAGGTCGCCGGGCGGCAGCACGCCGAGCTCGGCCCGGAGCCGGCCGCTGGAGCCGCCGTCGTCGGCGACGGTGACCACGGCGGTCAGCTCGGTGGTGAGCCGGCGCAGGGCCGACAGCGAGGCGGACAGGCCCTGGCCGCCGCCGAGGGCGGCCACCCTCAGTCGGTTGGGCTTCGGCACGCCGGGGCGCGGCCCCGCGGACCGCTCGGCGGGTCTGGTCCGGAGCTGCTGCCGTACTGGCACGTATCCCGTCACGCCGACCCCATGTTCCTGTCTCGTGCTCGGCCGGGGCGGCGGTACGGGTGGTTCCCGGCCGCTTACTCCCGGCCCATGTCCCGGTGGACCAGCACCGTTTCGACCCCGTCCGCGATCAGACGCTTCGTCAGCTGCTCGGACATCGCGACGCTGCGGTGCTTGCCTCCGGTGCAGCCTACGGCAAGCGTCATGTAGCGCTTGCCCTCGCGGCGGTAGCCCTCGGTGACGATCCGCAGCAGCTCGGTGTAGCCGTCGACGAACTGCTGCGCCCCGGGTTGCTGGAACACGTACTCTGCCACCTCCGGGTCGGTTCCGGTACGGGCGCGCAGCTCGGGGACCCAGTGCGGGTTGGGCAGGAAGCGGCAGTCGACGACCAGGTCGGCGTCGACCGGTAGGCCGTACTTGAAGCCGAAGGACATCACGGTGGCGCGCAGCTCGGGCTCGTCCTGGCCGGCGAACTGGGCGTCCATCTTGGCGCGCAGCTGGTGCACGTTGAGGTTGGAGGTGTCGACCACCAGGTCGGCCTCGCCGCGCAGCTCGCGCAGCAGCTCGCGCTCCTGGGCGATGCCGTCGACGATCCGGCCGTCGCCCTGCAGCGGGTGCGGGCGGCGGACCGACTCGAAGCGGCGGACCAGGGCGTCGTCGGAGGAGTCCAGGAAGAGCACCCGCAGCCGGACGCCGCGCTTCTCCAGCTCCTCCAGCGAGGTCAGCAGGTCGTCGAAGAAGGTGCGGCCGCGGACGTCGACCACGACGCCGATCCGCGGCACCGCGCCCTGCGAGCGGGCTCCCAGGTCGACCATGGTGGGGATCAGCGCGGGCGGCAGGTTGTCGACCACGAACCAGCCGAGGTCCTCCAGGCACTTGGCGGCGGTGGAGCGGCCCGCCCCGGACATGCCGGAGATGATCACCAGCTCGGGGGTGGTCTCCCCCGCGTTGGACACTGTCACGTCTCTTCCCCGCTTCTCGGTCCTGCTGTGGCCGTGCTGTCTTCGATGATCTCGCCCGTCGCGGTGTTGACCGCGAATGCGGAAGGTGTACGGGAGGCCAAGGCTGCCGCAACAGTCTCGGCCGTCCGGCGCCCGATCCCGGGGACCTCGCACAGTTCGTCGACGGTCGCCGCCCGCAGCTTCTTCAACGATCCGAAGTGCTTGAGCAGCGCCCGGCGGCGAGTCTCGCCGAGCCCGGGGACGGAGTCCAGCTCCCCCGCCGTGAGCCGTTTGGCCCGCTTGGCGCGCTGGTAGGTGAGGGCGAAGCGGTGCGCCTCGTCGCGGACCCGCTGCAGCAGGTAGAGGCCCTCGCTGGAGCGCGGCAGCACCACCGGGTCGTCCTGGCCGGGCAGCCAGACCTCCTCCAGCCGCTTGGCCAGGCCGCAGACCGCGACGTCGTCGATCCCGAGCTCCGTCAACGCCCGCACGGCGGCGGCGACCTGGGGCTGCCCGCCGTCGACCACCAGCAGCTGCGGCGGGTAGGCGAAGCGGCGGGGGCGGCCGTTCTCGTCGAGCGGCGAGGCCTCGCCCTCCGGCGTCCCGGGCGCCTCCTCCAGGGCCTCCTCGGGCACCGCCCACTCGCCGGTGCGCTCGCGCTCCTGGAGGTAGCGGCGGAACCGGCGGGTGATCACCTCGTGCATCGAGCGGACGTCGTCCTGGCCCTCGAAGCCCTTGATCTGGAACCGGCGGTACTCGCTCTTGCGGACCAGGCCGTCCTCGAAGACCACCATGGAGGCGACCACGTCGTCGCCCTGGAGGTGCGAGATGTCGAAGCACTCGATGCGCAGCGGGACGGAGTCGAGCTCCAGGGCGTCGGCGATCTCCTGGAGGGCGCGGCTGCGGGTGGTCAGGTCGGAGGCGCGCTTGGTCTTGTGCAGGGCCAGCGCCTGTTGGGCGTTGCGCTGGACGGTCTCCATCAGGTCCTTCTTGTCGCCGCGCTGCGGGATCCGCAGGTCGACCTGGGCGCCGCGCAGGCCGGACAGCCACTCGTGGACGGCGTGGTCGGGCAGCGCGGGGACGAGCACCTCGCGCGGGACCTGCTCGCTGTTCTCGCCGTAGAGCTGCTGCAGGGCGTGCTCGACCAGGCCGGCGGTGTCGACGTCCTCGACCTTGTCGGTGACCCAGCCGCGCTGGCCGCGGACCCGGCCGCCGCGGACGTGGAAGATCTGCACGGCGGCCTCCAGTTCGTCCTCGGCGAGGGCGAGCAGGTCGGCGTCGGTGCCGTCGCCGAGGACGACGGCGTTCTTCTCCATGGCGCGCTGCAGGGCGCCGAGGTCGTCGCGCAGCCGGGCGGCCTTCTCGTACTCCATCTCGGCGGCGGCCTCGCGCATCTGCTGTTCGAGCCGGCGCAGGTGGCCGCCGGTCCGGCCGGCCATGAAGTCGCAGAACTCCTCGGCGAGTTCGCGGTGCTCGGCGGCGCTGACCCTGCCCACGCAGGGGGCGGCGCACTTGCCGATGTAGCCGAGCAGGCAGGGGCGGCCGACCTGCCGGGCGCGCTTGAACACGCCGGTGGAGCACGTCCGGACGGGGAAGACCCGCAGCAGCAGGTCGACCGTCTCGCGGATCGCCCAGGCGTGGCCGTAGGGGCCGAAGTAGCGCACGCCCTTCTTGTGCGCGCCGCGGGTCACCTGGACCCGGGGGTACTCCTCGTCCAGGGTGACGGCGAGTTCCGGGTAGCTCTTGTCGTCCCGGTACTTGACGTTGAAGCGGGGGTCGAACTCCTTGATCCAGGAGTACTCCAGCTGCAGCGCCTCGACCTCGGTGGAGACCACCGTCCACTCCACCGAGGCGGCGGTGGTCACCATCGTCGCGGTGCGCGGGTGCAGGTTGGCGAGGTCCTGGAAGTACGAGGAGAGGCGCTGGCGCAGGCTCTTGGCCTTGCCCACGTAGATGACCCGGCCGTGCGCGTCACGGAACTTGTACACCCCGGGGGAGGGCGGGATCGCTCCCGGTGCCGGTCGGTAGGTGGACGGGTCTGCCATGCCCCTACCGTACCGACTGCCGGTGACACTCCGGCGCGGGCGGCGCGGTTCGTCAGCTCTTGGTGACCTGGAGGTTCCCGTTCCGCACCGCGACCTGGTAGGCGGGCAGCGGCCGGGGGGCCGGGCCGTCCTGCACCGCGCCGTCGGTGACGCCGAACCGGCTGCCGTGGCACAGGCACTGGATCTGGTCCTTGACCACGCCGTTGACCAGGCAGCCGGCGTGCGTGCACTTGGCGCTGAAGGCCTTGTACTCGCCCGCGGCGGGCTGGGTGACCACGACGGCCTGCTCCTTGTAGACCTTGCCGCCGCCGACCGGGACGTCCGCGGCCGGGCCGAGGTCGATCGGGCCGCCGGAGGCCGGGCTCCCGGCGTCGTCCTTGGACGGGGACGAGGAGCACCCGGCGGCCGTGGCGCCCGCGAGCGCGACGGCCGCGCAGCACAGGAGGGTACGGCGGGAGGCGGTGGGCTCGGGCATCTGGACTCCTGGGTGCGGGAATTGGCGCCAGCAACCTAGCACGCGCGGACGGGTCCGCCCGGGGAGCCGCGAGCTCCCCGGGCGGACCCGTCCGCGCGGGCGGTTACTTCTTCTTCCGCTTGGCCGGGGCCGCGTCCGAGACGCCCGGCAGGATGTCGCGCAGGAACTTGCCGGTGTGGCTGGCGGTGGAGGCGGCGACCTCCTCCGGGGTGCCCTCGATGACCACGCCGCCGCCGCCGGAGCCGCCCTCGGGGCCCATGTCGACCAGCCAGTCGGCGGTCTTGATGACGTCGAGGTTGTGCTCGATGACGATGACGGTGTTGCCCTTGTCGACCAGGCCCTCCAGGACCTTGATCAGCTTGCTGATGTCCTCGAAGTGCAGGCCGGTGGTGGGCTCGTCGAGGACGTAGACCGTCCGCCCGGTGGAGCGCTTCTGCAGCTCGGCGGAGAGCTTGACGCGCTGGGCCTCGCCGCCGGAGAGCGTGGTGGCGGGCTGGCCGAGCCGGACGTAGCCGAGGCCGACCTCCTTGAGCGTGCGCAGGTGGCGGGCGATCGCGGGGACGGCCTCGAAGAAGTCGAGCGCCTCCTCGATCGGCATGTTCAGCACCTCGGCGATGGACTTGCCCTTGTAGTGGACCTCCAGCGTCTCCCGGTTGTAGCGGTCGCCGTGGCAGACCTCGCAGGGGACGTAGACGTCCGGCAGGAAGTTCATCTCGATCTTGATGGTGCCGTCGCCGGAGCAGTTCTCGCAGCGGCCGCCCTTGACGTTGAACGAGAACCGGCCGGGCAGGTAGCCGCGGACCTTGGCCTCCTGGGTCTCCGCGAACAGCTTGCGCACGTGGTCGAAGACGCCGGTGTAGGTGGCCGGGTTGGAGCGCGGGGTGCGGCCGATCGGCGACTGGTCGACGTGCACCACCTTGTCGACCAGGTCGGTGCCGGTGATCCGGGTGTGCCGGCCGGGGACGGCGCGGGCGCCGTTCAGTTCGCGGGCCAGGTGGGTGTACAGGATGTCGTTGACCAGCGTGGACTTGCCGGAGCCCGAGACGCCCGTGACGGCGGTGAAGGTGCCGAGCGGGAAGGCGACCGTGACGTCCTTGAGGTTGTGCTCGCGGGCGCCGTGCACCACGATCTGGCGCTTCTTGTCGCGCGGGCGGCGGGCCGCCGGGATCGGGATGCCGCGCTTGCCGGAGAGGTACTGGCCGGTCAGCGACTCCTCGTTGGCCAGCAGCTCCTTCAGCGAGCCGGAGTGCACCACCTTGCCGCCGTGCTCACCGGCGCCGGGGCCGATGTCGACGATCCAGTCGGCGGTCTTGATGGTGTCCTCGTCGTGTTCGACGACGATCAGGGTGTTGCCGATGTCGCGCAGCCGGACCAGCGTCTCGATCAGCCGGTGGTTGTCGCGCTGGTGCAGGCCGATGGAGGGTTCGTCCAGCACGTACAGCACGCCGACCAGGCCGGAGCCGATCTGGGTGGCCAGCCGGATCCGCTGGGCCTCGCCGCCGGAGAGGGTGCCGGCGGCGCGGTTCAGCGAGAGGTAGTCGAGGCCGACGTCGACCAGGAAGCGCAGCCGCTCCAGCACCTCCTTGAGCACCCGCTCGGCGATCTGCTTGTCCCGGCGGTCCAGCCGCAGCGCGCCGAGGAAGTCCGCGCAGTCGCTGATCGACATCGCGGAGACCTCGGCGATCGAGCGGTCCATCACCGTGACGGCCAGCACCACCGGCTTGAGCCGGGTGCCCTGGCAGGTCGGGCAGGGCACCTCGCGCATGTAGCCCTCGAAGCGCTCCCGGCCGGCGTCGCTCTCCGACTCGGAGTGCCGCCGGGTGACGAACGGGACGGCGCCCTCGAAGGCGGTGGTGTAGGCGCGCTCCCGGCCGTACCGGTTGCGGTAGCGGACCTCGACCTGGGTCTTGTGCCCGTACAGCAGCGCCTTCCTGGCCCGGACCGGCAGCCCGGCCCACGGGAGGTCGGTGCGGAAGCCCAGCTCGGCGGCGAGCGCGTCGACCAGCCGCTGGAAGTACTCCTTGGTGGCGCCCTGCGACCAGGGGTGGATGGCGCCCTCGTCGAGCGACTTCTCCTCGTCGGGGACGATCAACTCCGGGTCGACCTCCATCCGGTTGCCCAGGCCCGAGCAGTCCGGGCAGGCGCCGAACGGGGAGTTGAAGGAGAAGGAGCGCGGCTCCAGCTCCTCGAAGGAGACGTCGTCGTACGGGCAGTAGAGGTGCTCCGAGAACATCTTCTCGCGCTCGGGGTCGTCCTCCGGCAGGTCGACGAAGTCGAGCACCACCATGCCGCCGGCCAGCTTGAGCGCGGTCTCCACCGAGTCGGTGAGCCGGCGCTTGGCGCTCGACTTCACGGTGAGGCGGTCGATGACCACCTCAATGGTGTGCTTCTCCTGCTTCTTCAGCGTCGGCGGCTCGGTCAGCTGGACGGTCTGCCCGTCCACCCGGGCCCGGGCGTAGCCCTTGGACTGCAGGTCGGCGAAGAGGTCGACGAACTCGCCCTTGCGCTCCCGGACGACCGGGCTGAGCACCTGGAACCGGGTGCCCTCGGGCAGCTCCAGCACCTTGTCGACGATGGCCTGCGGCGACTGCCGGGCGATCGGGCGGCCGCAGTGCGGGCAGTGCGGCTTGCCGATCCGGGCGAACAGCAGGCGCAGGTAGTCGTACACCTCGGTGATGGTGCCGACGGTGGAGCGGGGGTTGCGGCTGGTGGACTTCTGGTCGATCGAGACGGCCGGGGAGAGGCCCTCGATGAAGTCGACGTCCGGCTTGTCCATCTGTCCGAGGAACTGCCGGGCGTACGAGGACAGCGACTCGACGTAGCGCCGCTGGCCCTCGGCGAAGATCGTGTCGAAGGCGAGGGAGGACTTGCCGGACCCGGAGAGGCCCGTGAAGACGATGAGGGAGTCCCGGGGCAGGTCGAGCGAGACGTTCTTGAGGTTGTGCTCGCGTGCACCGCGGACGACGAGGCGGTCTGCCACTGCTACTGGCGCCTTTCTCCGGGTCGGAGGGAGGTCGGAGGGAGTCGGTGAGAGGTCGTTGGGAAGTCGGTGGGAGGGAAGGACGGGTTTCTTCCAGGATGCGCCAACAACCGTACTGGCTCATTCGTTCGAATCTGAGCCCGTCCAGTCGGAGCCACCCGTACGGGTGAAGGGCATCCGCGCTCGACGGTAGCGTCAACGACTGACAACCGGCCCCGGCAACGCCCGGGGCCCGTCCCAGCACCGCCTCGACCCGTACCACCGACCGTCGAAAGGCACCGCCCGATGAGCGACCCCACCACCGCCCCCACCAGCCCCGAGGCCGCCGCCGAGGCCGCCGAGGAGCAGCTGAGGGCCACCGCGGAGAGCACCGAGCTGCTGCTGCACACCCTGGCCGAGCTGGAGCCGGCCGCGCTGGCCGAGCCGGCCGCCCTGCCCGGCTGGACCCGCGGGCACGTGCTGACGCACCTCGCCCGGAACGCGGACTCGCTGGTCAACCTGCTGACCGGGGCCCGCACCGGCGAGCGGATCCCGCAGTACGCCACGCCGGAGAGCCGGGACGCCGACATCGAGGCGGGCGCCGGGCGCCCGCTGGCCGAGCAGCTCGCCGACGTCCGCGACAGCCAGCGGCGCTTCCTGGCGGCCGCCGCGCTGCTGGCCCCCGCGCACTGGACCGCCCCGATCACCCACCGCTCGGGCCAGGTCTTCCCGGCCTGGCAGATCCCGGCGAAGCGGCTGGCCGAGCTGGAGTACCACCACGTCGACCTGAACGCCGGCTACACCCCGGCGCACTGGCCGGAACCGTTCGCGATCGCCGAGTTCCGGCGGCTGGGCGCCCGCTTCGGCGCGGAGCCGGGGCTGCCCGGCGTGCTGCTGGTCGCCGAGGACGCCGGGCTGACGGCCCGGATCGGCGGCGAGCCGTCCGGGCTGACCGCCGAGGGCCCGGTCCGGGCGCTCACCGGCTGGCTCTCCGGCCGCTCGAACGGGGACGGCCTGCAGGTGCACCGCGGTGACGAGGGCCTGGTCGACCCCCGCGACGCCCTGCCGGCGCTCCCCCCGATGGGATGATGGAGGACGGTTGACGCAGGACCACCCCCAGCGGCGAACGAGGAGCGGCGTGATGACGTACCACGGAACGGTGAAGGTCGGCGGGGCGCCGGACGTCCGGGAGCTGGCCCACCTGATCGTCACCAAGGTCGCGGTCGGCCCGCACGACAACAACGCCTACCTGCTGCGCTGCCGGGCCACCGACGAGCAGCTGCTGATCGACGCGGCGGCCGACGCCCCGGTGCTGCTGGAGACGGTCGGCCCCCGGCTGGCCGCGGTGGTCACCACCCACCGCCACCGCGACCACTGGGGCGCGCTGGCCGAGGTGGTGGCCGCCACCGGCGCCCGCACCATGGCCGGGCGGATCGACGCGGAGGGCATCGACGTGCCCACCGACCTCGCCCTGGAGGACGGCTCGGTGATCCGGATCGGCCGGATCGAGCTGACCGTGCGCCACCTGGTGGGCCACACCCCGGGCGCGATCGTGCTGGTCTACGACGACCCGCAGGGCCACCCGCACGTGTTCACCGGCGACTGCCTGTTCCCGGGCGGGGTGGGCAACACCTGGAACGACCCGGCCGCCTTCGACTCGCTGTTCCGGGACGTCAACGAGAAGGTCTTCGACGTCCTCCCGGACGAGACCTGGGTCTACCCGGGCCACGGCGCCGACACCACCCTGGGCGCCGAGCGCCCGCACCTGGCCGAGTGGCGCGCGCGCGGCTGGTGAGCCAGCGCACCGCCGCCGGGGCCCCGCCGGACGGATTCCGGCGGGGCCCCGGCGGCGGCGGGGGAGGTCAGGCGTCGATCTTCTCCGGCGCCCCGGCCGGCTCGGCGGCCTCCTGCCTCCTCGCGGCCACCAGGCTGGTGACGGTGGTGACCGCCAGGGTCACCACGATGAAGCCCAGCGAGACCGGGATGCTGATCTCCGGCACGTGCACGCCGCTCTCGTGCAGCGCGTGCAGCACCAGCTTGACGCCGATGAAGCCGAGGATCACCGACAGGCCGTACGACAGGTGCACCAGCTTCTTCAGCAGGCCGCCGATCAGGAAGTACAGCTGGCGCAGGCCCATCAGGGCGAAGGCGTTGGCGGTGAAGACGATGTACGGGTCCTGGGTGAGGCCGAAGATCGCCGGGATCGAGTCGAGCGCGAACAGCACGTCGGTGGTGCCGATCGCCAGCATCACGATCAGCATCGGGGTGACCAGCCGGCGGCCGTTCTCGACCACGGTGAGCGCGGTGCCGCGGTAGTCGGCGGTGGACGGGACGCGCCGCTGGATCGACTTGAGCAGGCGGTTCTCCTCGAACTCCTCCTCTTCCTCGTCGGCCCGGGCCTCCTTGATCAGCTTCCAGGCCGTCCAGACCAGGAAGGCGCCGAAGAGGTAGAAGATCCAGGAGAACTGCGAGACCAGCGCGGCGCCGCCGGCGATGAAGACCGCCCGCAGCACCAGGGCGATGATCACGCCGAACATCAGCACCCGCTGCTGGTAGATCCTCGGCACCGCGAACTTGCCCATGATCAGGATGAACACGAACAGGTTGTCGACGCTGAGCGACTTCTCGGTGATGTACCCGGCGAAGAACTCACCGGCCGGCTTCCCGCCGCCGTACCACCACAGGAAGCCGCCGAACACCGCGGCCAGGGCCACCCAGACCGCCGTCCAGACGCCGGCCTCCTTCACCGAGACCTCGTGCGGCTTGCGGCCGCCGATGAAGAAGTCGGCCACCACCAGGGCGACCAGCACCCCGATGGTGCCGATCCACAGGCCTACGGAAACGTCCATGTCTGCTCCTCCGGCAGATAGGCGAACACTCGTCACTGCCGGAGGTCTCTTCCGCCGCGCGGCCGGCCCGCCACGGGCGCCGCGCGGCCAGCGCCCCGGGACGCCGCGATGGGCGTCCGTGATGACGGGGTCGCTGAACGGGGAATACTCCCCTCCGCTCCCAGTAGGTTAACAGGAAGCCCAAGAGAAGGTAAAGAAGGTAAAGAAGTCCCCTCCGTCGAAGGGTCGGACGGTCAGGACAGGAAGGGCTCGATGAAGGGCAGCATGTCCCGGAAGGTGCGGCCGCTGGCGGGGGCGCCGATCGCGGTCATCTTCCAGCCGCCCTCGCCGTCCCGCTCGACCTTCGCCATGATCTGGCCGGTGTGCGGGCCGCCGCCGGCCAGCTCGTAGCGGGCCAGCTCGCGGCCGGTGGTCTCGTCGACCAGCCGGCAGTGCGCGTTCTGCACCTCGGTGAAGTTCTGGCCGGTGTAGGAGCTGACGGTGAACACGATCTGGGTGACCCGGCGCGGCACCTTGGTCAGGTCGACCATGACGCTCTCGTCGTCCTCGCCCGCGCCCGCGCCGCCGACCAGGTTGTCGCCGGTGTGCTGGACCGAACCGTCGTTGCTGACCAGGTGCGAGAAGAACACCACGTCGCTCATCACCTTGCCGTCGTACAGCAGGGCGGACGCGTCGAGGTCGATCTCCTTGGGGCGGCGGCTGAAGAAGCCGCGTTTGCCCGGGGCCGACTTCCAACCGAGGCCCATCCGGACCACGGTCAGGGTCTCGCCGGTGGACTTCAACAGACTGACGCTCTGGCCCTTGGCCAGGTTCACGGTCATGCTGCCGACCTCTGCTTCCTCCGGGCCCCGCCCGGCGTCCTCACCGCACTCCGGCCGCACCCGGAGCATCCGGGCCCCGGGCGGACCGCGCCCCACCCTACGCCGACGCCCCGGCCGGGCGGCCCGGACGGACGGGACTGTGGCCAAACTACGACACAACGGCACCCGCCGGACGGCGAATGAGCGCCGTCCGGCCACGCGTGCCGCCGGATCAGGCCATTCCGGCCTCGCGCATCTGGCGCAGCTCGCGCTTGAGCTCCTTCACCTCGTCGCGCAGCCGGGCCGCCGCCTCGAACTGCAGCTCCGCGGCGGCGGTGTGCATCCGCTCGGTCATCTGCTGGATCAGCTCGGCGAGTTCGGCCGCGGGCAGGCTCTTGGCGGGCTTGCGGTCGATGCCGAGCGCCGGGACCGGCGCCTTGCCCCTGCCCTGCTGCCGGTAGCCGGTGGCGAGCAGCTCCTCGGTGTCGACGTCCTCCCCGGACATGCTGGAGAGCAGGTCGCCGATCTTCTTCCGGAGCGGCTGCGGGTCGATCCCGTGCTCCTCGTTGTACGCCTGCTGGACGGCGCGGCGGCGGTTGGTCTCGCTGATCGCCAGGTCCATCGCCGGGGTGATCTTGTCGGCGTACATGTGCACCTGGCCGGAGACGTTGCGCGCCGCGCGGCCGATGGTCTGGATCAGCGAGGTGCCGGAGCGCAGGAAGCCCTCCTTGTCCGCGTCCAGGATCGCGACCAGCGAGACCTCGGGCAGGTCGAGGCCCTCGCGCAGCAGGTTGATGCCGACCAGCACGTCGTACTCGCCGGCCCGCAGCTCGCGCAGCAGCTCGATCCGGCGCAGCGTGTCGACGTCGCTGTGCAGGTAGCGGACCCGGATGTCGAGGCCGAGGAAGTAGTCGGTGAGGTCCTCGGCCATCTTCTTGGTGAGCGTGGTGACCAGGACCCGCTCGTCCTTCTCCACCCGCTGCCGGATCTCGTGCACCAGGTCGTCGATCTGGCCCTCGGTGGGCTTGACGATCACCTCGGGGTCGATCAGGCCGGTCGGGCGGATGATCTGCTCGACCTGGCCGTCGCCCCGGGCCAGCTCGTACTTGCCGGGGGTGGCCGACAGGTAGACGGTCTGGCCGATCCGCTCCTGGAACTCCTCCCACTTCAGCGGCCGGTTGTCCATCGCCGAGGGCAGCCGGAAGCCGTGCTCGACCAGCGTGCGCTTGCGCGAGGCGTCGCCCTCGTACATCGCGCCGATCTGCGGGACGGTGACGTGCGACTCGTCGATGACCAGGAGGAAGTCCTCCGGGAAGTAGTCGAGCAGGGTGTTCGGCGGGGAGCCGGGCTCGCGGCCGTCGAAGTGCATCGAGTAGTTCTCGACGCCCGAGCAGGTGCCGATCTGGCGGAGCATCTCGATGTCGTAGGTGGTGCGCATCCGCAGCCGCTGGGCCTCCAGCAGCTTGCCCTGCTTCTCCATCCGGGCCAGCGACTGCTCCAGCTCGGCCTCGATGCCGCCGATCGCCCGCTCCATCCGCTCCGGGCCGGCCACGTAGTGCGAGGCGGGGAAGACGTAGACCGAGTCGTCCTGGCTGATCACCTCGCCGGTCAGCGGGTGCAGCGTGTACAGCGCCTCGATCTCGTCGCCGAACATCTCGATCCGGACGGCCAGCTCCTCGTACACCGGGAAGATCTCGACCGTGTCGCCGCGGACCCGGAAGGTGCCCCGGGTGAAGGCCAGGTCGTTGCGGGTGTACTGGATGTCGACGAAGCGGCGGAGCAGGGCGTCCCGGTCGACCTCCTCGCCGACCTTGAGCCGGACCATCCGGTCGACGTACTCCTGCGGGGTGCCGAGGCCGTAGATGCAGGACACCGAGGCCACCACCACGACGTCCCGCCGGGTGAGCAGGCTGTTGGTGGCGGAGTGGCGCAGGCGCTCGACCTCCTCGTTGATCGAGGAGTCCTTCTCGATGTAAGTGTCCGTCTGCGGGACGTACGCCTCGGGCTGGTAGTAGTCGTAGTACGAGACGAAGTACTCGACCGCGTTGTTCGGCAGCAGCTCGCGGAACTCGTTGGCCAGCTGGGCGGCCAGCGTCTTGTTCGGCGCCATCACCAGGGTGGGGCGCTGCAGCTTCTCGATCATCCAGGCCGTGGTGGCCGACTTTCCGGTGCCGGTCGCGCCGAGCAGGACGACGTCCTTCTCGCCCGCGCGGACGCGGCGCTCCAGCTCGGCGATGGCCGCCGGCTGGTCGCCGTTGGGCTGGTAGGGGCTGACGACCTCGAAGGGCGCCACGGACCGCTCGATACTCGTGATGGGACGCACGCCCCCCACGGTACGGCCGGGCACCGACAACGCGTCGACTACCTGGCGGAGTCCCGGGCCAGCGCGACCAGCCGGGAGACCGCCCGGAGGTACTTCTTCCGGTAGCCGCCGCGCAGCATCTCCTCGGTGAACACCCGGTCGAACGGCACGCCGGAGGCGGTGACCGGCAGCTCCCGGTCGTACATCCGGTCGGCCAGCACCACCAGCCGCAGCGCGGTCGCCTGGTCGTCCACCTGCCGCACGCCGCGCAGGAACACCGCGCCGACCTCGTCCAGCAGCGCGCCGTACCGGCTGGGGTGCACCTCCTTCAGGTGCTCCAGCAGGGCGTCGAAGTCGTCCAGCGAGGCGCCCGGGGTGCGGGCCGCGCGGGCGGTCACCTCGGCGTCGTCGTACGGCGGCGGGGCGTCCGGCAGGCCGCGGTGGCGGTAGTCCTGGCCGTCGATCCGGACCGGGCGGAAGTGCGCGGACAGGCCCTGGATCTCCCGCATGAAGTCGGCGGCGGCGAACCGGCCCTCGCCGAGCTTCTCCGGGAGGGTGTTCGAGGTCGCGCACAGCCTGACGCCGTTCTCCACCAGCCGGCCCAGCAGCGTGGACACCAGCACGGTGTCGCCCGGGTCGTCCAGCTCGAACTCGTCGATGCACAGCAGCCGGTGCGAGCTGAGCGTCCTCACCGCGCCCTGGAAGGTCAGCGCGCCGACCAGGTTGGTCAGCTCGACGAAGGTGCCGAACGCCTTCGGCCCGGGGACGGAGTGCCACAGCGAGGCCAGCAGGTGGGTCTTGCCCACGCCGTACCCGCCGTCCAGGTAGATCCCGGCCGGTCCGGCGGGCGCGGGCGCGGAGCGGCGGAACCAGCTCCGCTTCGGCGGCTCGGCGGCGCCGTTCAGCCCGGCGGCGAAGGACTCCAGGACCTGCACGGCCTCGTACTGGCTCGGCTGCGAGGGGTCCGGCAGGTAGCTGCCGAAGCTCACCCCGGCGAAGCGCGGCGGCGGCACCATCTCCGCGACCAGCCGCTCGGCGGGCACCACGGGACGCCGGTCGGTCAGGGCTATCGCGGTGCGGATATCGGACTCCGGGGCAGCAGACACGAGACAACAGGGTACTCGCGCGGGACGGGCCGCCGCGCTGGCGCTCCCCCCGGGCCGCCGCCGCGCCTGCCAGACTCGGAGCCATGGAGCAACTGATCGGCGACACCCCCGGCACCCCCGGCGGACTGGAGTGGCTGGCGCGGGCGTACGCGTACCCGGAGGCGGGCCGGTGGCTGCGGGCCAACATGGTGAGCTCGCTGGACGGCGCGGCCCGGCTGGACGGCCTCTCGGAGGGGCTCTCCAGCGAGGCGGACAAGCGGATCTTCGGCGTGCTGCGGGCGCTGTGCGACGTGGTGCTGGTGGGGGCCGAGACGGTCCGGGCGGAGGGCTACCGGCCGGGCCGGGCCCGGCCGGACTTCGCGGCCGCGCGGGCGGCCGCGGGCCAGCTGCCGGCACCGGTGATCGCGGTGGTCTCGCGCAGCCTGGAGCTGGACCTCTCGGCGCCGCTGTTCACCGAGCCGCTGGTGCCGACCGTGGTGGTGACCACCGTCGACGCGCCGCCCGCGAGGCTGGCCGAGGTGGCCGCCGCGGCCGATGTGATCACCGCAGGAACGGGCTCGGTGGACCTCCCCCGGGCGGTCGCCGCGCTCACGGAGCGTGGCTGGCGCCGGCAGCTCACCGAGGGCGGCCCCCGCCTGCTCGCACAGCTCGCGGCGGACGGCCTGCTGGACGAGTTGTGCCTCTCGGTGGCGCCCCTGGTGACGGCGGGTGATTCACCGAGGATCGTGAACGGGCCGGGAATCCCGGACGTCCGGCCGATGCGGCTGCTGTCATTGATCGAGGAGAAAGGTTTCCTCTTCACCCGCTATCTACGGCCGACCGATCCGGACCGCTCCCCGAGCGACCCCGCCCGCACCCGGGACACTTCCTGACCGATGTGGACCACGTGGTCCGTGTGGCGCGTGTGCAGCGTGAGGAATCCTTCCTCCGGGCACTATGAAGGAGGGAGCAGGAGCCGGACCCGGGGGCCCGCACCAGCCGGAAGGGACTCACGTGTTCAAGACCGTACTGATGATCGAAAAGGCGCTCTCCGACGCCGACGTGGAGCTCGTCACCACGCTCCACGGCGAGGAGAAGGTCTCCTTCGTCGTCCTGATGCAACCGCGCGGCAAGCAGGACGAACTGCTGCGCGCCCTGGACGACGTGGCCCTCGGCCATCTGGACCAGGCGGTGCACGAGCACGACGACGGCGCGGACGCCGCGCCCACCCTCGCGGGCGAGTCCCTGGAGCACAGCCTGCGCCACCTGCGCCGGGCCGGGGCGGAGGCGGTCGGCGAGGTGGTCGAGGCGCACCCGCTGGCCCGGCTGCGCGAGGCCGTCGAGGAGAACGCCGCCGACGAGGTGCTGGTGCTGACCTCGCCGCACTTCGTCGAGGAGTTCTTCCACCGCGACTGGGCCTCCCGCGCCCGGCACGAGGTCGGCGTCCCGGTGCTGAAACTGTTCGCCAGCGAAGCCTGAGCGGAGCCCGGCCGGCCTCCCGGTTAGGGCAGAATCGTCCCGTGGACCCGCGAACGCCCGGCGGGTTCCACGGGACGATCCCGCCTCCTCACGCCCGTACGGAGCCAGCCTTGAACGACGCCGCCCACGACCTGCACGCCCCGCACTTCATCGGCATCGGCGGCGCCGGCATGTCCGGCCTGGCGAAGATCCTCGCGGTGCGCGGCGCGACCGTCTCGGGCTCCGACGCGAAGGAGTCGGAGACCGTGCGGGCGCTGCGCGAGCTGGGGGCGACGGTGTTCGTCGGGCACGCGGCGGAGCACCTGCCGGCCGGGACGAGCAGCGTGGTGGTGTCCAGCGCGATCCGGGCGGACAACCCGGAGCTGGTGGCGGCGCGCGAGCGCGGCGTCCCGGTGGTGCACCGGTCGGACGCGCTGGCGGCGCTGATGGGCGGCCGCCGGGCGCTGGCGGTGGCGGGGACGCACGGCAAGACCACGACCACCTCGATGCTCGCGGTCAGCCTGGGCGAGCTGGGCCTGGAGCCCTCGTACGCGATCGGCGGCGACCTGGACGCGCCGGGCTCGAACGCGCACCACGGGGCGGGCGAGATCTTCGTCGCGGAGGCGGACGAGAGCGACCGCAGCTTCCACAAGTACGCGCCCGAGGTGGCGATCGTGCTGAACGTGGAGCTGGACCACCACGCGAACTACGCGTCGATCGAGGAGATCTACGAGTCCTTCGAGACCTTCGTCGGCCGGATCCGGCCCGGCGGCACCCTGGTGGTCTCGGCCGACCACGCGGGCGCCCGCGAGCTGACCCGGCGGGTGGCGGGCCGGGAGGGGCTGAACGTGGTGACGGTCGGCGCCGCCGAGGACGCCGACGTGCGGGTGCTGGAGGTCGCGGCGCGCGGCATGACCAGCGAGGTGACCGTCGAACTGGGCGGCGAGCGGCTGGTGTTCACCGTCTCGGTGCCGGGCCGGCACTACGCGCACAACGCGGTCGCGGCGCTGGCCGCGGGCGTCGCGCTGGGCGTCCCGGCGGAGGGGCTGGCGAAGGCGCTGGGCGCGTACACCGGGGTGCGGCGGCGGCTGCAGCTGAAGGGCGAGGCGCGCGGGGTGCAGGTGATCGACTCGTACGCGCACCACCCGACCGAGATGGCGGCCGACCTGGAGGCGATCCGGGAGGCGGCGGGCGCGGGCCGGGTGCTGGTGGTGTTCCAGCCGCACCTGTTCTCCCGGACCCAGCAGCTGGCCGGGGAGATGGGGCAGGCGCTGGCGCTGGCGGACGCCTCGGTGGTGCTGGACATCTACCCGGCGCGCGAGGACCCGATCCCGGGCGTCACCGCCGAGCTGATCATCGACGCGGCCCGCCGGGCCGGGGCGGACGTCCGGGCCGAGCACGACTTCGCGGCCGCGCCCGCGCTGCTGGCCGCGCTGGCCGCGCCGGGCGACCTGGTGCTGACCATGGGCGCCGGCGACGTCACCAACCTGGGGCCGGAAATTCTGGCGGCCCTGGCGGACGTTGCACCTGCTGTCTGACGCACCCGCCCCCGTACCGAGCCGGAGACCGCCGTGAGCTACGAGGTCCAGAAGTCCGACGCCGAATGGCGCGCCCAGCTGTCCCCGGAGGAGTACCACGTGCTCCGCGAGGCCGGCACCGAGCGGCCGTTCGTCGGCGAGTACACCGACACCAAGACCGTCGGCGTCTACGCCTGTCGGGCGTGCGGCGCCGAGCTGTTCAGCAGCGAGACGAAGTTCGACAGCCACTGCGGGTGGCCGTCCTACTACGCGCCGCTGGCCGGCGACTCGGTGGAGTACCTGGAGGACACCAGCCTCGGCATGCGCCGGGTCGAGGTGCGCTGCAAGAACTGCGGCTCGCACCTCGGGCACGTCTTCGAGGGCGAGGGGTACGGCACCCCGACCGACCAGCGGTACTGCATCAACTCGATCTCGCTGACCCTGAAGCCGGCCGAGTAGGCCGCGGCACGCCGCGCGAGGGCCCTTCCCGGGCGGCCGGGGAGGGCCCTCGCGCGTCCGCTCAGGCCCACCGGGCGCGGAGGAAGCCGAGCAGCGCGGCGTTGAAGCGCTCGGGCCGCTCGGCGCCCGGGAGGTGGCCGGCGCCGGGGACGACGACCAGCTCGGCGTGCGGGACGAGGGCGGCGATCGCCTCGGCCTCGGCGACGGGGGTGTAGACGTCGTCCGCGCCGACCAGCAGCAGGGTGGGGACGGTGACGGCGCGCAGGCTGTCGCGGTAGTCGGGGCGCTCGGCCCGGCCGCGCAGCGCGGCGGCGGCGCCGCGCGGGTCGGTGGCCCGCATCATGCCCAGGACGCGGGCGGCCGTGTCGGGCAGGGCGGTGACGTTGTGGGGGGCGAGCATCTTGTCGATCACCTCGTCCGCGTAGCCGGCCATGCCCTCGGCGAGCAGCCGGTCGGCGAGCCGGTTGCGGTACGCCCGGCCCTCGGCGGTCTCGGCGGGGGCCGAGGTGTCGGAGAGCACCAGGGCCAGCAGCCGGTCCGGGTGGCGGAGGTGGAACTCCATGGCGATCTGGCCGCCCATCGAGACGCCGCCGACCACCGCCCGCGCGATGCCGAGGTGGTCGAGCAGCGCGGCGGCGTCGTCGGCGAAGTCGGCGAGCAGCACCCGGCCGGGCGTCACCTCGCTCGCGCCGTAGCCGCGCAGGTCGGGGGTGAGCACCCGGTAGCCGGCCGCGCCGAGCGCGCGGGCCTGCGGGGCCCACAGCGTGCGGTCGAAGGGGTGCCCGTGCAGCAGGACGACGGGGACGCCGTCCGCGGGTCCGTGGTCGTCGTAGTACAGCGTGCTGCCGTCGACCGTGTGGTGCGGCGTGCTGCCGTCGACCGTCGCGCGGCTCATCCCGGGCCTCCCCCGTCTCGCTCCCCGGGGGCGCGGTCCGCCGGTCCCGGGTGGTCCGGCCAGGGTAGGGCGGCGGGTGCCGGGGGCGCCCGTCGGCGTGGAAGACTGATCCTCTTCCGAACGGGTCTTGGGACGTGGGTGGGGCGGGCGTGGCACGGCGGCGGTCTTCCGGGGTGTGGTCGGTACTGGCGGAGGCGCAGCGCGAGCAGCACCGCCGGGCGGAGGCGCAGCGCAGGGCGGCGGAGGCCGCGCAGCGCGAGAACGAGCGGGCGCGGCGGGAGGCGGCCCGGGGCGAGCGCGAGGCGCTGAGGGCGTACCAGCAGGGGCGGGAGTCGGACGCGGCCCGGCGCAGTGCCGAACTGGACGGTCGGGTGGCCGAGTTGCGCGGGGTGCTGGCGGCGGGGCTGGCCGGCCCGGGGTTCTCGCTGGCGGTGCCGGAGCGGCCGGTGGTGCCGCCGTTCGACCCGGGTCCGCTGGGCGTGCCGGTGCCGATGCCGGACCGGAACTGGTACCTGGTGCCGCCCCCGGCGGGTCCGCAGGCGTACCAGCCGGGCGCGCACCGGCAGTGGGAGGAGCGGTCGGCGCGGGCCCGGGCGGAGTTCGAGCACGACTGGCAGGCGGCCTGGGCGGCCGAGCGGGAGCGGCAGCGGCGGCTCGCCGACTACCGGGCCCAGTACGACGCGTGGGCGGCCGAGCGGCACCGGCTGCTGGCCGGGCAGTCGGCGCAGGCGGGGCGGTTGGCCGAGCGGCTGCGGGCGGGCGAGGCGGCGGCGGTCGCCGAGTACTTCGAGGCGGTGGTCGACTGGCGCGAGGACTGGCCGGACGGCTTCCCGGCGGACGGCGAGACCTCCTGGGACGCGGCCGCCCGCCGGCTGGTGGTGCGCTGGGAGCTGCCGCCGTACGAGGTGGTGCCGGCGGTGGGCCGGTACCGGTACGTCCGCTCCGACGACCGCGAGGACGCGGTGGCCCGGCCGGTCGGGCAGCGCCGGGAGCTGTACCGGGAGGTGCTGGCGCAGAGCGCGCTGCGGGTGCTGGCGGAGGTGTTCCGGGCCGACACCGGGGGGCTGCTCGGCTCGGTGGGCCTGAACGGCGTGCTGGTGGCCACCGATCCGGCGACCGGGCGGGACGGCGAGCGCTGCCTGCTGGCCGTGGAGGTCGGCCGGGAGGCCTTCGCGGGCCTCGCGCTGGACCGGGTCGCCGCGGTGGACTGCCTGGTCGGCGCGCTGGGCGGGCGGCTCTCGGCCCGGCCGGAGAGGGCCGAGCCGGTCGCCGAGGTGCCGGTCTCGGTCGAGCCGGCGGCGGCCGCCGTCGCGCCGGTGCCCGCGGCGGGCGGCGAGGGGCCGGACCTGTTCGAGATGGACCCGCTGGAGTTCGAGGAGCTGATCGCCGAGCTGTTCCGCCGCCGGGGCCTGCGCACCAGCACCACCGCGCGCAGCGGTGACGAGGGGGTGGACGTGCTGGCCGAGGACCCGGACCCGATCACCGGCGGGAAGATCGTCATCCAGGCCAAGCGCTACCGCAGGACCGTCCCGCCGAGCGCCGTCCGCGACCTGGAGTCGACCATGCGGCGGCAGGGCGCCAACCGGGGCATCCTGGTCACCACGGCGGGCTTCGGCCCCGGTTCGCGCAAGCACGCCGAGGGCCAGCCGCTCACCCTGGTAGACGGGCCGATGCTGGTGGAGCTGCTGCGCGAGCAGGGCCTCCCGGGCCGCCTCGGCCCGGCGGTGCCGGCCCGGCGCGCCTCCCCCGCGGTCGAGTTGACGCCGGGCCAGAACCTGGTGCTGCCGCACGACGAGCTGCGGGTGCTGTTCCGGGCGGGCGGCGCGGCGGCCGACCTGACGCTGCTGCTGCTCGCCGCGGACGGCAGGGTCCGGCGGGACGAGGACTTCGTCTTCTACCACCAGCCGAGCGCGGAGGGCGGCGCCGTCACCCTCCGCCCGGACGAGCGCGGCGCGACCGTGCGGACCGGCCGGCTCCCGGACGCGGTGCGGCGGGTGGCGGTCTCGGTCAACCTGGACGCGGACGGCGACGGCACCTGCGCGGACCTGGTCGACCCGGCGGTGGAGCTCTCCTGCGGCGACGGCCGCTGGGTGTTCCGCCCGCCGGCCGACCCGGCGGTCTCCGCGATGCTGGTCGCCGAGGTCTACCGGCACCCGGCCGACGGCTGGAAGCTCCGCGCGGTCGGCCAGGGCTGGTCGGACGGCCTGGCGGGCCTGGCCCGCGACCACGGCGTGGACGTCGCGTAGGTCCTGCGGCCCGGGCCGGCGGCGGGGCCCGGCGGTCAGCCGCCCAGGGCGCGGGTGTGCTTCCACTCGGTGGCGCACTCGCGGTAGCCGAACCAGGCGTTGACGGCGAGCATGGGCGCGTTGCCGGCGTCGTTCTGGGTGTAGGCGGCGGTCAGGCCGCGGGCCTTGGCCCGGTGTAGCGAATGGGCCTTGGCGAGCTTGGCCAGGCCGCGGCCCCGGTGGCCGGAGCGGGTGGTGGTGAAGGCCGACCAGTAGGTGCCGCGGCCGTCGGTCTGGGCGGCGGCGAAGGCCACCGCCTCGCCGTCGGCGACGACCACCGTGGTGAGGGTGCGGTCCTGGTCGGGGCGCTGCCAGATCTCGGCGAGCCAGCTCTCGTACGACTGGTCGTCGAGGACGAGGTCGCCGGGTTCGGCGCGGGTGCCGTCGATGTCGACCAGGTAGACCGGGTACGGGTCGTCCAGGAAGTCGGCGGCGGTGCGCAGTTCGACGCCGGGCGGGGTGGGCGGCAGCGGGGGCAGCGGGGCGGTCAGGTCGAGGCCGGCGAAGCGGCCGACCCGGCCGCTGCGGCGGTAGCCGCGGGCGGCGGCGAAGTCGAGCGCCTCGGGGGTGTCGTCGACCCAGCTGTGCGCGTCCCGGACGCCGAGGCCGGCGAGCTCCCGCTCGGCGGCGGCGAGCAGGGCGGTGCCGACGCCCGCGCCGCGGTGCCCGGGGAGCACGCTGACGTTGAGGAACCCCTGGTGGGGGGTGGTGCTCTCGGTCACCGGGCCGAACCGGGCGGTGCCGACGACCCGGCCGGCCCGCTCGGCGACCAGCAGGTGGTAGTGCGGCAGGTCGGCCTGCCAGGTGACCACCTCGGGCGTGGTGACCAGGTGCGGGCGGCCGGCCCGGTAGGCCTCGGCGGCCCCGGCGGCGTCGGCGGGGGTGAACGGGCGGATGTGGTACGGCTGCGAAGTCATAGGCATGCCACGTTAGTCAGTCGTTCGTCCGTGCGCTGCTGAATTTCCCCCACCCGCCCCGATCGGTGTTCAGCGGAGCGGAAAGCTCAAGTTCAGCTCTGAGTTTCCGTTGTCCCGCTTGGCATCGGCGCGCGATGGACACACCCTCGACAACGGGGTCCCGCGTGACCGGAAAACCCCGTGAAAGGGGGTGGAAATATGTCTTCGTCCGTTATTCCGCGCTTGGGCACCGGGCTGGGCTGGCGGCCCGAGATCGACACCGCGGTGGAGCGCCTGCCCGGGCTCGACTGGGTGGAGGTGGTCGCCGAGAACGTGTGCGCCGACCACCTGCCGCCCTCGCTGGCCGAGCTGCGCGCCCGGGGCGTCACGGTCGTCCCGCACGGCGTCTCGCTCGGCCTGGGGGACGCCGCCGAGCCCGACCCGGCCCGCCTGGCCCGGCTGGCGGGCGTCGCCGAGGCGGTGGGGGCGCCGCTGGTCAGCGAGCACCTGGCGTTCGTCCGGGCGGGCGGCCTGGAGGCCGGGCACCTGCTGCCGGTGCCGCGCACCCGGGAGGCGCTGCGGGTGGTGGCCGCGAACGTCCGGATCGCCCAGCGGGAGCTGCCGGTGCCGCTCGCGCTGGAGAACATCGCCGCCCACCTGGCCTGGCCCGACGACGAGTTGACCGAGGCCCAGTTCCTCGCCGAACTGGTCGAGCGCACCGGCGTCCGCCTGCTGGTGGACGTCGCCAACCTGCACACCAACCGCGTCAACCTGGGCGTCGACCCGACCGCCGAGCTCGACCGGCTGCCGCTGGAGGCCCTCGCCTACGTGCACGTCGCCGGGGGCGTCGAGCGCGACGGCGTCTGGCACGACACCCACGCCCACCCCGTCACCGCGCCCGTGCTGGAGGTGCTGGCCGCGCTCTGCGCGCGGGCCGACCCGCCCGGGGTGCTGCTGGAGCGGGACGGCGGGTACCCGCCGCCCGCCGAACTGTCCGCCGAACTCGACGCCATCCGCCGCGTCCAGCACCTCCACCGCAGGGAGACCGCCCGTGTCTGAACAGCACGAGTACCTGATCCGCGACCGCGCCGACGCCGAACTCGCCCTCGCCCGGGTCCACCTGGCGCACCGCCAGGAGCGGCTGCTGGCCGCCCTGGTGGCCGACGCGCCGCCGCCGCCCGGGTTCGACCCGGAGCAGCTGCGGATCCAGGCCGAGGGCCTGCGCGCCAAGCGCCGGGAGACCGTCGGCCACCTGCTGCCGGAGCTGCCCGAACTGCTCGGCCCGGACTTCGCCCCGCTGTTCGCCCGCTACGCGGCCGGCCGGCCGCTCACCGGCGGGCACCGCGCGGACGCCCGGGCCTTCGCCGAGTGGGCGCTGGCCGCCGAGCCCGCCGCCGCCTGGCAGCCCGCGCTGCGCCGCCTGCTGCGCCCCGCCGCCTCCCGCTGGGGCCGGCTGCTGCCGCGCCGCGCCCGCGCCGCGCACCCGGCGCCGAACCCGTAGCCCCGAGCCCCGCTCCATCGAATCCGAAAGGAACCACGGGGGATGTGGAACCACCTGTTCGTCCTGGCGGTCGCGCTGGTCGCGCTCGCCCTCACCACCGTCACCGTCTTCAACGCGCGCAGCCGCCGGGTCACCGACCCGCTGGGGCTGCCCGGGCGCGGCCAGTCGCTGTCCGAGGTGGCCTTCCTGGCCGGCGGGCCCGCGCGGGTGGTCGACACCGTGCTGGTCCGGATGGAGCGCGAGGGCCGGCTGGTGATCTCCCGGGCCCGCCGGGTCACCGTCACCGACGACCGGACGGCCGATCCGGTCGAGCGCGTCCTGATCACCGCCGTCGGCGGCCGGGCCGGGCGCGACCTGGCCGTGCTGCGCGCCTCCGTGCCGGGCAGCCCCGAGGTGCAGAAGATCGGCGACGGGCTGGCCGCCCGCGGCCTGATGCGGAACCCGACCGCGCTGCGGGCCGCCTGGCGGGCCCGGCGGCTGCTGGTGCTGGCGCTGGTCGTCACGGTGGCGTTCGGCGCGGCCGACACCCTCCGCTGGCTGGGCGACCCCGACCGGTACAACACCTTCCCGCCGTTCCTCCCGTACGCGGTGCTGGTGCTGTTCACGGTGGTCAGCCTGGTCGTCACCCGTCCCCGCCGGGGCCGGGTCACCCCGGCGGGCCTGCGCCAGCTGCAGCTGGTCCGCGGCAGCACGGCCTGGCGGCCCCGGGAGGTGGCGGCCGAGCACGCCGAGCTGGTGGGCGCGTTCGCCCTCGACGGCTCCGCGGCGCTGCGCGGGTCCGGGCTGGAGGCGCTGCGCGAGGCGTTCACCGGGCCGTACCACTTCACCCTCGGCAAGCCCTCCGGGCGCTCCGGGCGGGACTCCGGGTCGTCCGGCGCGTGGGACTCCGCGGCCGGGGCGGGGGCGGGCGCCGCGGTCTGGTGCGGGTCGTCCACCTCCTCCTGCGGGTCGTCCGGGCACTCCGGGGGCCACTCGGGCGGACACTCGGGGGGTCACTCCTGCGGCGGGTCCTCGCACTCGTGCGGCGGCGGCGGGCACTCCTGCGGCGGCGGATCGAGCTGCGGCGGGGGTTCGAGCTGCGGCGGGGGCGGCTGCGGCGGCGGTTCCTGAGCGTCCGGCGGACGTCCGCCGGACGTCCGCCGCGTCACAGTTCGGTATCGCGGCGCGGGGATTCGTTCCGTTTCCGCCGCGCACAGGACTAGAACAAAAACCATGTGGGTGTTGCTGCTGATCCCGTCCTGTGCCGCCGCGGTGCTCTCCTGCCTCCGCCTGGTACGGGTCGCCGCGATCGCGGACGCCGCCGCCGGGCGGGTCCCGGAGCCCGCCGCCGGCTCCGGCCGCCCGCCGGGCTTCGGGCTCTACGAGACCGCGTACCTGGCCGGCGGCCCCGCCCGGGTGGTGGACCTGGCCCTGGTCCGGATGGCCGGGGTCGGGCGGCTGCACCTCGCGCACACCGGCTGGACCACCGTCGTCGACCCGCGGGGCCGCGGCCGCCTGGAGCGGGCCCTGATCGGCGCGATCGGCCCCGAGGGCCAGTGCCGCACCGCCCAGTTGAAGGCGACGCTGGCCGCGCACCCCACCGTCCGGGACATCGGCGACCGGCTGGCCCGGGCCGGGCTGGCCACCCCGGCCGTGGTCCGCGACCACGCGCTGCGGGCGGTCCGGCAGGTCCGGTACGCGCTGCTCGGGGCGGGCGCGATGCTGCTGCTCACCGTCCTGCTCAGCGGGACCGACGCCGAGGCCGCCCGCACCGCCGTCGCCTGGTACGCGCTGCCGCTGGTGCTCACCGGCGGCACCCTGCTGATGGCCCGGGTCGACGTCCACGCCTACACCGCGTGGGCCGCCCCCGCCGGCCAGACCCTGCTGCGCGCCCTCCCCTGCCGGCACACCGCCGGCACCGACGACGACCTGCTCACCGCCGTCGCCATCTCCGGCCCGGCCGCCGTCCGCGACCCGCGCCTGCGCGCCGCGCTCGACTCCTGACCGCGGGGCCCGGAACGGCCGGGAGCCGGGAGCGTCGGAACGCTCCCGGCTCCCGGGGCCCGTGCCGCCCTGCCGCCGTCCTAGGAGAGGCCGGCCAGCAGGTCGGCGACCGGCTTGCGGCGGCCGGTGAAGAAGGGGACCTCCTCGCGGACGTGCAGGCGGGCCCGGGAGGGGCGCAGGTCGCGCATCAGGTCGACGATGCGGTGCAGTTCGTCGGCCTCGAAGGCGAGCAGCCACTCGTAGTCGCCGAGCGCGAAGGAGGCGACGGTGTTGGCGCGCACGTCGGGGTAGCCGCGGGCCATCATGCCGTGCTCGGCGAGCATCGCCCGGCGCTCCTCGTCCGGCAGCAGGTACCACTCGTAGGAGCGGACGAAGGGGTAGACGCAGACGTACTCGCGGGGCCGCTCGTCGGCGAGGAACGCCGGGATGTGCGACTTGTTGAACTCGGCGGGGCGGTGCAGCGCCATGTTCGACCAGACCGGCTCCAGCAGGCGGCCGAGGCCGGTGCGGCGGAAGCGGTTGTACGCCTCCTGCAGGTCGTCGGAGTCCTCGGCGTGCCACCAGACCAGGATGTCGGCGTCGGCGCGCAGGCCGGAGACGTCGTAGGTGCCGCGGACGACGACGTCCTTGGCGGCGAGCTGCTCGAAGAGGGCGTCGACCTCGGCGGTGAGGGCGGTGCGGTCCTCGGGGAGGGCGTCCTTGAGCTTGAACACCGACCACATGGTGTAGCGGATGACCTGGTTGAGGTCGCGGGCCTTCTTCTTCACGGGCTGCTCAGTGCTTTCGGTCATGGACCCATTGTCCCTTCTGAACGGGTGCCGCCGGCGCCGGGGGTGAGGTGCTCGGCGGCGCGCCGGGCGCCGCCGATGACGGCGGGGATGCCGACGCCGTCGTACGCGGCGCCGCAGACCGCGACCGCGCCGAGCGCGTCCAGGTGGGCGCGGATCCGGGCGACCCGGTCGAGGTGGCCGACCGGGTACTGCGGCAGTCCGGCCCGCCAGCGGGTGACGGCGTGGTCGTACGGAACGGCCCGCAGGCCGACGGCGGCGCGCAGGTCGGCGAGCGAGCGGGCGACGAGTTCGGCGTCGTCCAGGTCGAGGGCGGCGTCCTCCCGGTGCCGGCCGAGCGAGGTGCGCAGCAGGAACGCATCGGGGGCGGAACGCTCCAGCCAGCCCCACTTGTTGCTGGAGAAGGTGGAGGCCTTGATGCCGCGCCGGTCGACCGGCGGGACGAGGAAGCCGCTGCCGGTGAGCGGGCTGTCCGCGAGGTCGGCGCGGCGGAAGGCCAGCGTGACCAGGGCCATCGACGCGTACTCGACGGCGCGCAGTTCGGCGGCGGCGGCGGGGGCGTCGGCGGCGAGCAGCGCGGCGGCCTGCGGGGCGGGGACGGCCAGCACGACGGCGTCGGCGGCGAGTTCGCGGCCGCCGGTGGTGACCCGCCAGCCGTCGGGGGTGCGGCGCAGCGCGTCGACCGGGTGGCCGGTGAGCAGCTCGGCGCCGTGCGCGCGACCGTGCGCGGCGACCGCTTCGGGGAGGGTGCCGAGTCCGCCGCGCAGGCCCTGGAAGACCGGTCCGGTGGCGGTGGCGCGGGCGGTGAGTTCGCCGATCGCGGCGGTCAACGAGCCGCCCTGCCGGGCGAGTCGCAGCAGCTGCGGGACGGCGGCGCGGATCGAGATCTCGTCGGCGTGCCCGGCGTACACGCCGCCGAGCAGCGGTTCGACCAGCCGCTCGACCACCTCGCGACCGAGCCGTTCGGCGACGTAGCGGCCGATCGGGGCGTCCTCGCCGATCTCGGCGGGCCGCTCGTGGCGGGCCCGTTCCAGGCCCGCGGGGGTGAGCACGTCGGAGGCCGCGAGCGCGTCCAGGTCGCCGGGCACGCCCATGAGTTGGCCGCCGGGCAGCGGGCGCAGGCCCTCCCTGGTCCAGATCGCGGCCTTGGCGGTGGTCGGCGGTTCGAGCTGTTCGCCGAGGCCGACCAGCCGGGCCAGTTCGACGGCTTCGGGGCGGCGGGCGAGCATCGACTCGGCGCCGAGGTCGACCCGGACGCCGCCGACCTCGCCGCCGCGCAGCTTCCCGCCGAGGCGGGCCGACGCCTCCAGCACGGTGACCCGCACCGCCGCGTCCGAGAGGAACGCGGCCGCGGCCAGGCCCGCGATCCCGCCACCGATGACCACGACGTGAGGTTTCGCCATGCCCGTCAGTCTCCCAGTCCTTATCCGGTTCCCGCGGATCGGCCCCCGGCCGCGTCGAGACCGGGACGAGTCCGGGGCGTGATCGATCCGGTACCCCGGGTGCGGGTCCGGTCCGGGGGCCGCCGCGTCACAGAGCCGTGGGGGCGGGCGGTCGGCCCGCCCCGGTGCACGGGGAGGAAACGGAATGGACCTGCGGGTGCGCAGAGCGGGCGCGGCGGGGGCCCTGGCGGCGGTGCTGCTGCTGGCCGGGTGCGGGGCGGACTCCGACGGCTCGGGGGCGACGACGTCGGCGGTCGGCCCGGCCGCGGCGGCCGACGGCCGGGACGCCGCCGCGCCGGAGGGCGCGGGCGCGGCGGCGGTCGCGCCGGGCAAGGGCGACGCGACGCCCGGGGGCGCGTCCGGCGCGGCGGGCGCCTCCGGTGCGACCGGCGCGCCGGGGGTGCCTGCCGTGACGAACCGGCAGATCGCGTACCAGGCGAAGCTGACGCTGCGGGTCGACGCCGTCGACGGCGCCCGCGCGAAGGCCGTCGACCTGGTCACCCAGGCGGGCGGCTACGTCGCCGGGGAGAACCTGCGCGGCGGGCCGGGCGACAGCAGGCAGGCCACGCTGACCCTGAAGGTCCCGTCCGCGTCCTACCAGACCACCCTGACCGGGCTCGGCGGGCTCGGCACCCAGCTGGGCCTGAGCAGCCAGGCCGACGACCTCACCGACCGGATCGCCGACGTCGACAGCCGGCTGAAGTCGATGCAGGCCAGCGTGGACCGGGTGCGGGCGCTGATGGCGGGCGCGAAGAGCCTGGCCGAGGTGGTCTCGCTGGAGAGCGAGCTGACCCGCCGCGAGTCCGACCTGGAGGCCCTGCAGCGGCAGCAGCAGGGGCTCACCGCCCGGACGTCCCTGTCGACCGTGACCCTGGAGCTGGTGACGCCCTACCAGGCCGCCCACGTCGAACGGAAGAAGCCGGCCACCGGCTTCTGGGCCTCCGTCGGCCACGCCCTCGCCGGCGGCTGGCACGCCCTGGTCACCCTGGTCCGGGTCGTGCTGACGGTGCTGGCCGCCGCCGCCCCCTTCCTGCTGCTGCTCGCCCCGCTCGGCTGGCTCCTCCGCAGGCGCCTGCGGCGCGCCCCGAAGGCCCCGGTCCTGCCGCCCCAGCCGACGCACGCACCGCGCACCGAGGAGTAGCAGCCCCCTCTCCGGGCCCTTCGGGGGCCCGGGGGCCCGGGCGGGGGCCCGGGCGGGGGCCCGGGCGGGGGCTGGACGCCGGAGCCCTTCGGAGCGTCCGTGCTGCCGCGTGCCGTCGGAGGACCGGCCCCCGGAACGAGGCAGCGCTCCCGTCCCCCGGTCACCCCTCCTTCCTGGTGGCGCGGAGCGCCGCCAGCCCCGCGCAGCCCGCGGTGAGCAGCGCGCAGAGCAGCGCCGTCGCGGTGAGCGGGAGCCACGGGAGGGTGAGCGGCGCGGGGGCGCCCTCCCGGTGGAGGGCCGCGTTCATGGTGGCGAGGGTGGTGAGGGTGGCGGCGGTGCCGAGCAGCGCGCCGACGCCGGTCACCAGCAGCGCCTCGGCGGTGACCAGCCGCAGGACCCGGCCGCGGGTGGTGCCGACCAGCCTGAGCAGGGCGAGTTCGCGGCGGCGGTCGGTGGTGGTGGTGAGGGCGGTGTGGACGAGGGCGATCGCGGTGTAGAGCAGGGCGAGCCCGAGGACGGCGACGATCCGCCTGGTCCGCCGGGGGTCGGCCTCGGGGTCGCGGGTGTCGAGCCAGGCCCGCCGGGTCTCGGCGGTGGCGCCGTGCGCGCGGGCGGCGGCCGCGACCGCGTCCGGGTCGGCGCCGCGGACGTCGATCCGGTCGGTCCGCGCGGCGGGGGCGTTGCGCGGGGTGACGTACACG
Organism: Kitasatospora sp. NPDC015121; assembly: GCF_055562955.1. Classification (NCBI taxonomy): domain Bacteria; kingdom Bacillati; phylum Actinomycetota; class Actinomycetes; order Kitasatosporales; family Streptomycetaceae; genus Kitasatospora; species Kitasatospora sp. NPDC015121. The sequence continues at coordinate 86,374 of NZ_JBVHEH010000011.1, read as the reverse complement.
GGGTGGGCGCCGGTGCCGTCGCGCAGCACGGCGGCGACCCGCAGCTCGCGCCGGGTGCCGTCGGCGAGCACGACCGGGACGCGGTCGCCGACCCGCGGCCGCGCCCACTCCTCGGCGAGCACCACGCTGTCGTCGTCGAGCGCGGCCGGGTCGCCGGCGGCGACGGGCAGCCGGGTGGTGGCGGTCAGCGCGGCGGGGTCGGCGACGGCCCGGCCCTCGGTGCGGACGGCCGTCCCGTCGCGTTCGACGACCGCGAGCCGGGTGGTGGCGCTCGGTGAGACGACCGCCCCGGGCAGCGCCCGCACCGCGGCCACCAGGGCGTCCGCACGCTCCGGGTGGTCGGGGTCGGGGGTGAGGAGCTGGTCGGCGGTGACGGTGGCACGGGCTTCGGCGGCCTGCGCGGCGGCGACGGTGGCGGGGGCGCCGACCAGGGTGCCGGTGAGGGCGACGGCGAGCAGGACGGGAGCGGCGGTGGCGCCGGTGCGGCGGGCGCCGCCGAGCGCGGCGGCCCGCACCAGCCGGGGCGGGCGGACGGCGGGGGCGGTGAGCAGCCGCAGCAGCGGGCGGGTCAGGGCGGGGGCGAGCAGCGCGGCGGCGGAGATCAGCAGCATCGGCTGGAGGGTGTAGGTCTTGCGGTGCAGCAGCTCGGCCGGGTCACCGGCCAGCGCGGCGGCCACCACGGCGGCGTGGCAGCCGAGCAGGGCGAGGCCGCCCAGCCAGCGGCCGGCGGTCATCACCTTCAGGTCGACGTCGACCACGCGGAGCGCTTCGAGCGGGCGGACCCGTCCGGCCCGCCAGGCCCCGACGGCGGTGCCGGCGAGGGCGACCAGCGGTCCGGCGCAGAACGCGGTGAGCAGTGGCCAGCCGGGGGCGCCGGGGTGGAAGCCGGCGGGGGCGAGGCCGGCGGCGGTCAGCGCGCGGGCCAGCGCGGGGGCGGCGGCCCGGCCGAGCGCGCTGCCGGTCGCGGCGGCGAGCAGGCCGAGCAGCAGCGCCTCCAGCAGGACGGTGCGGGCGAGTTGGCCGCGGGTGGCGCCGGCCAGCCGGAGCAGTCCGAACTCGCGGCGGCGCCGGGCGACGGCGTAGGAGGAGGTGGAGGCGACCACGAACCCGGCGGTGAACAGGCTGACCCCGCCGGTGGTGCCGAGTTGGGCGATCAGCGCGGTCCGGTCCTCGCCGGGCGGCAGTCCGACGGCGGCGGCGAGGCCGAGCAGGCTCACGGCGATCAGCGCGGTGCCGAGGGCGAGCGCGGTGAACGCCCCGAGCAGGGCGGTCCGTCCGGCGTGCAGGGAGCGGACGGCGATCCTGGTCAGTGCGGAGGTCATGGGACGTCAGCCAACCGTCGCGGGGGCGTTCGCGCAGTGGGGCCGGCTGCACCGGAAAGAGTGGAGGCAGCTCTACCGACGCGGGGCGGGGCGCCGGTCTAGGGTCGGTCCGAGTGGAAGGGGGGCACCGTGACCGACTGGTGGCGGGCGCTGCGCCGGCCGGGGTTCCTGTGGTCGGCCCGGCCGTGGCGTTCGGCGGCGTACCTGCTGGCGTGCGCGCTGGCGGGGGCGGTGCTGTGCGTGGTGCTGCTGCTGTGGGCGGTGGTCGGCGGGGTGCTGGCGCTGCTGGTGGTGGGGGTGCCGGTGCTGGCGGCGCTGCCGTTGGCGGGGCTGCCGTTCGGGGCGTGGGAGCGGCGGCTGCTGCGGTTGGCGGGCGGCGCGGTGCCGGCCGACCCGCACCGGGTGCCGGCCGAGCCGGGCCCGCGGGCCTGGCTGCGGGTGCGGTACGGCGAGGCGGCGACCTGGCGGGAGGCCGGCGGGGCGGTGCTGTCGGCCTTCCTGCTCTGGCCGTTGGAGCTGCTGGTGGTGGCGGGCGCGCTGCTGCTGCCGCTCTGGCTGCTCGGCACGCCGCTCCTGCTGGCGCGGGACGGCGAGCAGGTGAACGTGCTGAAGGTGTGGCAGCTGCACGAGCCGTGGCAGGCCTGGGCGGTGGCGGCGGCGGGCGCGGCGCTGCTGGCGGTCGCGGGCCACGCGCTGACGGCGGCGGCGGGTGCCCGGGCGGCGCTGGCCCGGGTGCTGGTGGGCGGCCGGGAGCGGGTCGGCGAGCTGGTCCGCTCCCGGGCCCGGCTGGTGGACGCGTTCGAGGCCGAGCGCCGCCGGATCGAGCGCGACCTGCACGACGGCGCCCAGCAGCGGCTGGTGGCCCTGTCGATGTCCCTGGGCCTGGCCCGGCTGGACGCGCCGGCGGAGGGTCCGCTGGCCGGCCGCCTGGCCGCGGCCCACGCCGAGGCGGACGCGGCGCTGGCCGAGCTGCGCGAGCTGGTGCACGGCATCCACCCCCGGGTGCTGGCCGACCGCGGCCTGCCCGACGCCTGCGCCGACCTGGCCGACCGCTCCGTCCTGCCCGTCGCGGTGGACGTCGCCCTGCCGGGCCGGCTGCCCGCCCCGGTCGAGTCGGCGGGCTACTTCGCGGTCGCCGAGGCGCTGGCGAACGCGGCCAAGCACGGCGGCGCGACGGCGGCCCGGGTGGCGGGCCGCTGGTCGGAGGGCCGGCTGCTGCTGGAGGTCTCGGACGACGGCGCGGGCGGCGCGGACCCGTCCGGCGGCTCAGGCCTGACCGGGCTGGCCGACCGGGTCGCGGTGGTGGACGGCAGACTGTCCGTCAGCAGCCCGCCGGGCGGCCCGACCCTGCTGCGAGTGGAGATCCCGTGCACCCCGACGCCAGCCCCCCGCTCCGCCTCGTCCTCGCCGAGGACTCCGTCCTCCTCCGCGAGGGCCTGACCGGCCTGCTGGAGCGCTTCGGCCACACCGTCGCGGCCGCCGTCGACACCGCCGGGGCCCTGCTCGCCGCCGTCGCCGAGCACCGCCCGGACCTGGTCCTGACCGACGTCCGGATGCCGCCCGGCCTCAGCGACGAGGGCCTGCGCGCGGCCCTGCGGCTGCGCGCCGAGCGGCCGGGCCTGCCGGTGCTGGTGCTCAGCCAGTACGTGCAGCGCTCGTACGCCGCCGACCTGCTGGCCAGCGGCGACGGCTCGGGCGTCGGCTACCTGCTCAAGGACCGGATCGGCCACGTCGAGGAGTTCCTCACCGCGGTGGCCTCGGTCGCTGCGGGCGGCACCGTGGTCGACCCGGAGGTGGTCCGCCGGCTGCTGGCCCGCCGCCGCGACCCGCTGGAGCGGCTCACCCCCCGCGAGCGCGAGGTCCTCGAACTGATGGCCCGCGGCTGCTCGAACGCGGAGATCTGCCGCCGCCTGGCGGTCTCCGAAGCGGCGACCGCCAAGCACATCGGCAACATCCTGCTCAAGCTCGACCTGCCCCCGGCCGAGGACACCCACCGCCGCGTCCTGGCGGTCCTCGCCTACCTCGGCGCGGAGGACTGAGCCGAGCGGCCGGCCCTTCAGCGGGCGCTGGCCTCGTGGACGAAGGCGACCAGCCGGGTCAGCGCGTCCGGGTCCATGCTGGGCATGACGCCGTGGCCGAGGTTGAAGATGTGGTGGCTGCCGCCGAGGGCCTGGGCGGCGTGCAGGACCTCGCGGGCCTTGGTCTCCACCACGTGGGTGGGGGCGTACAGGACGGCGGGGTCGAGGTTGCCCTGGAGGCCCTTGCCGGGGCCGACCCGGTTCGCGGCCTCGTCGAGCGGGACGCGCCAGTCGACGCCGACGATGTCCGCGCCGGCCTGGCCCATCAGGCCGAGGAGTTCGCCGGTGTTGACGCCGAAGTGGATCCGCGGCACGCCGTAGGGCTCGACCGCGTCGAAGACCTTCGTGCTGGCGGGCAGCACCGAGCGGCGGTACTCGTCGGGGGCGAGCGCGCCGGCCCAGGAGTCGAAGAGCTGGACCGCCGAGGCGCCGGCCTCGATCTGGATCTTCAGGAAGGTCGAGGTGATCTGCGCGAGCCGGTCGACGAGTTCGGCCCACAGCTCGGGCGCGCCGTACATCATCGCCTTGGTGTTCTCGTACGACTTCGACGGCCCGCCCTCGACCAGGTAGCTGGCCAGCGTGAAGGGGGCGCCGGCGAAGCCGATCAGGGGGGTGGCGCCGAGTTCGGCGACCAGCAGGCCGACCGCCTCGGTGATGTAGGGCATGTCGTCGGGGTCGAGCGGGCGCAGCCGCTGGAGGTCGGCGGCGGTGCGGATCGGGTCGGCGATGACCGGGCCGACGCCGCCCTTGATCTCGACGTCGATGCCGACGGCCTTGAGCGGGACGACGATGTCGGAGAAGAAGATGGCGGCGTCCACCTTGTGCCGGCGCACCGGCTGCAGGGTGATCTCCTTGACCAGTTCGGGCCGCATGCAGGCGTCGAGCATCGGGATGCCCTCGCGCACCTTCAGGTACTCGGGCAGCGAGCGGCCGGCCTGCCGCATGAACCACACGGGGGTGTGCGGCACCGGTTCGTTGCGGGCGGCGCGCAGGAAGACGGAGTCGTACGCGGCGCCGCGGGGCCGCTGACCGGACTGGGCTGCGGGGGTCTCACTCACGGGTCACATCCTCGCACGCGGCCGGTGCTCCCCCGCCCGGACGGGTGTCGTGCGCAGGCAAAACGGACACCTCGGGCGGCGGCCCTCCGGCCGGTGTCCACGGCCCGGCCGATTTCCGGGTTTTCGGCACGCCGGGGGCACGAAAGTGCTCGGCTTACGGGTCCGCGCCGCCTAGGCTTCCGGTCATGGCAGCGGTCGGCGGGCAATCCGCGCAGGGTGGGGGAACGGGCAGGGAGTCGGCGCCGATCGAGTTCCGCGACGCGGTCGAGGCGCTGACCGGGGCGCGGTTGCGCCCCGAGGTGCGGCTGTCCCCGCAGCCCGCCCCCCGCCGGTTGGCCCCGTACGCCTTCGCGCTGTCCGCCTCGGTCGAGGTGGACGGCGAGGAGCTGGCGGACGGCACCCTGGTGCTGCTGCACGACCCGTCGGCGCCGGAGGCGTGGAGCGGGGACTTCCGGGTGGTCACCATGACCCGGGCCGATCTGGAGCCGGAGATGGCGGGCGACCCGCTGCTCTCCGAGGTCGGCTGGAGCTGGCTGCTGGACGCGCTGCAGGCGCACGTCGCCGGGTACGCCGAGCCGTCCGGCACGGTGACCAGGTGCCACTCGCAGTACTTCGGCGCGCTGGCCGAGCGCGGTGCGTCCACCGAGATCGAGCTGCGGGCGTCCTGGACGCCGGGCGACCGCCGCTTCGAGCGGCACCTGGCCGCCTGGGCGGACCTGCTGTGCGTGTGCGCGGGGCTGCCGCCGTCCGCGCCCGCGCCGCTGCCGGCCGACGGTCCGGGCGTGCTGGGCGGGGTGGTGCCGATGCCGGCCCGCCGCCGGCCGCGCAACTCGCACTGACCCCTTCCCTCCCGCTCCTCCGGCGCGCCCCGGGGTCGGGCGCCGGGCCTTCCGGACACCCCAGGGGGACAACCCCGCGCTTTGGGACCGGTGCCACCCGCAGGACTGACGGAGTGTGACTTCACGGCCACTCCGGGTCAATTACCCGCACGTTCGCGACCGCCGAAGGGCTGTTCGTGATCGAATCCGTGCGATTTCCAAGCATGTCGTACCGGTCACCTGCGCGATTTGTCCGTATTGTTACTCACCAGATCGTGATCACCCGCTAAAGCCGGGCACGGTTGATGCCGAAGGTGTCAGTGACCCTTTCCAGACGCGGAACGCTCCGACCGCCCCCTCGGGGTTCGTCCGCCACTCCCTCCGGAGGCCCCAGGTGTCGGTCCTTCTCGAGCACCCCGCAAGCGTGGTCGCCTACCGTCCGACGAAGCCCACCGCCATGGTGGTCATCGCAGATCCCCGAGTCCGGAACACGGTGACCCGGCATCTATGGGCGCTCGGCGTCCGCGACGTCATCGAGGTCTCCTCGATCGCCGAGGCCCGTCCCCGGGTCTCCACCCCGCGCGACATCTGCATCGCCGACGTCCACCTCCCGGACGGCTCCGGCCTGACCATCCTGGCCGAGACCCGCGCCGCGGGCTGGCCCAACGGCCTGGCGCTGTCCGCCGCCGACGACATCGGCGCGGTCCGCTCGGCGCTGGCCGGCGGCGTCAAGGGCTACGTGGTGACCGGCACCCGCACCAACATGCCGATGCCCGGCCGTCCCGGCCTGCCGATCGGCGCCGGCCTGGCGGGCCGGATGCGCCGCCCCGGCCTCCCCGGCCACCACCACCCGGGCGCGCCCGGCCACCACGGCGCCCCCGGCCAGCCCGGCGCCGCTCCCGGCGCCCCGGGCGCGCCCGGCGCGCAGCCGTCCGCCTACCGCGAGCTGTCCGGCCGCGAGGTGGAGGTGCTGCGGCTGGTCGCCGAGGGCCAGTCGAACAAGGCGATCGGCGTGGCGATGGGCCTGTCGGCGCTGACGGTGAAGAGCCACCTGGCCCGGATCGCCCGCAAGCTGGGCACCGGCGACCGGGCAGGCATGGTGGCCGTGGCGCTGCGCACCGGCATCATCCACTGACCCGCATCGTCGCTGGTGGCGGCCCGGAGGAACGTTTCCTCCGGGCCTTCGCCGTTCCCGCCGGCCTCCCCCGCGTGACGTCCCGTCAGCCGGGCCGGCCGCCGCACCGGGCCGGGAGCCGAACGGGCCGCCAACCCGGGCTGGCATATGTCCGAACGTGGTCCGACCAGTCAGACAACACTCCCGGCGGCGACGCACGACGTACCCTTGGGGGGTGACCGACGCCGTAGCCTCCATCCCCGAAGAGACCGCCCCGGTTCCGCTCCTCGAACCCAGGGACGGACTCCCACCGGTGGTGTCGGACGACGCGGCCCTCGCCGCCGTCGTCGAGGCCTTCCGCGGCGGCACCGGACCGGTGGCCGTCGACGCCGAGCGGGCCTCCGGCTACCGCTACGGCCAGCGCGCCTACCTGATCCAGCTGCGCCGCCAGGGCGCGGGCACCGCGCTGATCGACCCGATCGCCTGCCCGGACCTGACCGGTCTGAACGCGGCGCTCGCCGACACCGAGTGGGTCGTGCACGCCGCCACCCAGGACCTGCCCTGCCTGTTCGAGGTCGGCATGCACCCCGGCGTGCTGTTCGACACCGAGCTGGCCGGCCGGCTCGCCGGGTTCCCCCGGGTCGGCCTCGGCCCGATGACCGAGAACGTGCTGGGCCTGTCGCTGGCCAAGGAGCACTCCGCGGTCGACTGGTCCACCCGCCCGCTGCCCGAACCCTGGCTGCGGTACGCCGCGCTGGACGTCGAGGTGCTGGTCGACCTGCGCGACGCACTGGAGGCCGAGCTCGACCGGCAGGGCAAACTCGACTGGGCGCACCAGGAGTTCGCGGCGCTCGCCGCCGCGCCCCGGCCCGCCCCCCGGGTCGACCCCTGGCGGCGCACCTCCCAGCTGCACAAGGTCCGCCGCCGCCGGCAGCTGGCCGTGGTCCGCGAGCTGTGGCTGACCCGCGACCGGATCGCCCGCGAGCGGGACGTCTCGCCCGGCCGGGTGCTGGCCGACACCGCGATCGTGAACGCCGCGCTCGCCATGCCGCTCAACGCGCCCGCGCTGGTCGCCGTCCAGGGCTTCGGGCCCCGGGTGAACCGCCGGCAGCTCGACCAGTGGCTGGCCGCGATCGAGCGCGCCCGGGAGATCCCGGAGTCCGCGCTGCCGCCCGCGACCGCCCCGCACGACGGGCCGCCGCCGCCCCGGGCCTGGGCCGAGAAGGACCCGGTCGCCGCGGCCCGGCTCAGCGGGGCCCGCGCCGCCGTCGCCGCGCTCGCCGAGCGGCACCACCTGCCCGCGGAGAACCTGATCACGCCCGACCTGGTCCGCCGGGTCTCCTGGGAGCCCCCGGCCGAGCAGGACGCCGGGGCGATCGCCGCCGCGCTGCGCGCGCTGGGCGCCCGGGCCTGGCAGACCGAGCTGGTCGGACCGGCGCTGGCGGAGGCGTTCCGGGAGGCCTCCGCCTGAGCCGCCCGCGGGGCCCGGGCCCGTCCGCGGGGCCTGGGCCAGGGCCGCCCGCGAGCTCGTCGTCCGGGGGCCGCCGGGCGGTCCGGGGGCGTCCGCGTCCGGCCCGTGAGGTGCGCCCGCCGGTTTCGAGTGACCGCCCTCACGGTCCTTGCCGGGCGTTGTTACTCATGGGTAGATTGGTGGGCGTAGCGGCGCCGCTCGTGTGCGCGCTCATCGTCATCCCCCTGGGAGGAGAGCCCCCGTGCCTCGTACCGCGAGGGACGTCGTCTTCGTCGACGGCGTCCGCACCCCGTTCGGCAAGGCCGGCCCGAAGGGCATCTACCACGAGACGCGCGCGGACGACTTGGTCGTCAAGTGCATCCGTGAGCTCGTGCGCCGCAACCCGAACCTGCCCGTCGAGCGGATCGACGAGGTCGCCGTCGCGGCGACCACCCAGATCGGCGACCAGGGCCTGACCATCGGCCGCACCGCCGCGCTGCTCTCCGGGCTGCCGAAGTCGGTGCCGGGCTACGCGATCGACCGGATGTGCGCGGGCGCGATGACGGCGGTCACCACCACCGCGGGCGGCATCGCCTTCGGCGCGTACGACGTCGTGGTGGCCGGTGGCGTCGAGCACATGGGGCGGCACCCGATGGGCGAGGGCGTGGACCCGAACCCGCGGTTCGTCTCGGAGAAGCTGGTCGACGAGTCCGCCCTGTTCATGGGCATGACGGCGGAGAACCTGCACGACCGCTTCCCCCATATCACCAAGGAGCGCTGCGACGCGTTCGCGGTGCGCTCGCAGGAGAAGGCCGCGAAGGCCTACGCCAACGGCGACATCCAGCCGGACCTGGTGCCGATCGCGATCCGCAACACCAACCCCGAGGTCGGCGAGACCGGCTGGGGCCTGGCCACGGTGGACGAGCCGCTGCGCCCGGGCACCACGATGGAGTCGCTGGCGGGCCTGAAGACCCCGTTCCGCCCGCACGGCAACGTGACCGCGGGCAACGCGGCCGGCCTCAACGACGGCGCCACCGCCTCGCTGCTGGCCGCCGAGGACGTGGCCCGCGAGCTGGGCCTGCCGGTCAAGATGCGCCTGGTCAGCTACGCGTTCGCGGGCGTCGAGCCCGAGGTGATGGGCATCGGCCCCGTCCCGGCGACCGAGAAGGCGCTGGCCAAGGCCGGCCTGACCATCGAGGACATCGGCGCGTTCGAGGTCAACGAGGCCTTCGCCGTGCAGGTGCTGGCGTTCCTGGACCACTACGGCATCGCGGACGACGACGAGCGGGTCAACCCGTACGGCGGCGCGATCGCGTTCGGCCACCCGCTGGCCTCCTCGGGCGTGCGCCTGATGACCCAGCTGGCCCGGCGCTTCGAGCAGCGGCCGGACGTCCGCTACGGCATCACCACCATGTGCATCGGCTTCGGCATGGGCGGCACCGTCATCTGGGAGAACCCCCACTTCGAGGGTGGTAAGTGACCATGAGCACCACTGAACTGCTGCAGCGCGCCGCCGAGCTGTTCCCCGGCGAGGTCGTCACCACCGCGCACGTGCGCCACCTGGACCTGCCGCTGCGGGCCGGCAAGCTGGCGCTGATCACCCTGGACAACGGCTTCGACCACACCAAGCCGACCACCTTCGGCCCGGGCTCGCTGGCCAAGCTCGCCGAGGCGCTGGACCAGGTCGAGGCGGAGGCCGCCGAGGGGAAGGTGGTCGCGGTCGCGATCACCGGCAAGCCGTTCATCTTCGCGGTCGGCGCCGACCTCAAGGGCGTCGAGCTGCTCACCGAGCACGCGGACGCGCTGGCCATCGGCAAGGGCGGCCACGACGTCTTCAAGCGGATCGCAGCGCTGCCCGTCCCGTCGTTCGCCTTCTACAACGGCGCGGCGATGGGCGGCGGCGTCGAGGTCGGCCTGCACTGCACCTACCGCACCGTCAGCGCGGGCGTCCCGGCGTTCTCGCTGCCCGAGGTGTTCCTCGGCCTGGTGCCCGGCTGGGGCGGCTGCACCCTGCTGCCGAACCTGATCGGCCCCGCCAAGGCGGTCAAGGTCATCGTCGAGAACTCGATGGCGCAGAACAAGCAGCTCAAGGGCCAGGAGGTGTTCGAGCTCGGCATCGCGGACGCGGTCTTCGAGCCGGCCGACTTCCTGGAGCAGTCGCTGCTGTGGGCGGCCCGGGTGCTCACCGGCGACGTGGTCGTCGAGCGCGAGGAGTTCGACCGCGGCAAGGCCTGGGACGACGCGGTGCTGTGGGGCCGCTGGGTCGCCGACGCCAAGGTGCACGGGGCCGCGCCGGCCGCGTACAAGGCGCTGGACATCATCCAGCAGGCCAAGGACGGCGACCTGCAGGCCGGCTTCGACGCCGAGGACGCGGCGCTCGCCGACCTGATCATGAGCGGGGAGCTGCGCGCCGGGCTGTACGCCTTCAACCTGGTGCAGCGCCGCGCCAAGCGGCCGTTCGGCGCGCCGGACAAGGCGCTGGCCCGCCCGGTGAGCAAGGTCGGCGTGGTCGGCGCCGGCCTGATGGCCTCCCAGCTGGCGCTGCTGTTCGCGCGCCGCCTGGAGGTGCCGGTGGTGCTCACCGACATCGACCAGCAGCGGATCGACAAGGGCGTCGGCTACGTCCACGCCGAGATCGACAAGCTGCTCGACAAGGGCCGGATCGGCAAGGACAAGGCCAACAAGCTCAAGGGCCTGGTCACCGGTCACCTCGACAAGGCCGTCGCGTTCGGCGACGCCGACTTCGTGATCGAGGCCGTCTTCGAGGAGATGGGCGTCAAGCAGAAGGTGTTCGCGGAGCTGGAGGCGGTGGTCTCGCCGACCGCCGTGCTGGCCACCAACACCTCCTCGCTGTCGGTCACCGAGATGGCGTCCGGGCTCCGGCACCCGGAGCGCGTGGTCGGCTTCCACTTCTTCAACCCGGTCGCGATCCTCCCGCTGCTGGAGATCGTCCGGGCCGAGAGGACCGACGACGCCTCGCTGGCCACCGCGTTCGGCGTCGCCAAGAAGCTGAAGAAGACCGCGGTGCTCACCAAGGACGCCCCGGCGTTCGTGGTCAACCGCATCCTGACCCGCTTCATGGGCGAGATCCAGAACATCATCGACGAGGGCACCCCGTTCGAGACCGTCGAGGCCGCGGTGAAGCCGCTCGGCCTGCCGATGTCCCCGATCGCCCTGCTCGAACTGGTCGGCCCGGCGATCGCCCTGCACGTCTCCGAGACCCTGCACGGCGCGTTCCCGGAGCGGTTCTCCGTCTCCGCGAACCTCGGCAAGGTCGTCGAGGCCGGCAAGCGCGGCTTCTACGTCTGGCAGGACGGCGCGCAGGTCCTCGACCCCGAGGTGCTGGAGCTGCTCACCTTCGGCGGGAGCGTCCTCACCGAGGAGCAGGTCCGCGCCCGCGCGCTGGACGCCGTCGCCCAGGAGATCGGCCTGATGCTCGACGAGGGCGTGGTCGGCGAGGCCCAGGACATCGACCTCTGCATGATCACCGGCGCCGGCTGGCCCTTCCACCTCGGCGGCATCACCCCGTACCTCGACCGCGAGGGCGTCTCCGAGCGCGTCAACGGCAGGAAGTTCCTGGCCCCCGGCCTGGCTTCGGTCCCCGTCTGACGCCTCCGCGCGCCGCAGGGCGGCACCCCGTTCCGTGACCGGAGCGGGGTGCCGCCCGCTTTCCGTATGCTGCCGGTCTTCCGGAAGGGGTGTGGGCGGGTGCTGGTGCTGGTGCACGGCGGGCTGTGGGACGAGGAGACGGACGCGGCGGCGTTCTGGGAGCGGCCCGGGGTGACGGAGGGCCTGCGCGCCGCCGGGATCGCCGTGACGGCGCCCGACCGGGCGATGCGGGCCGGGAGCTGGACGGCCGAGGCCGCGCACCTGGCCGCGCTGCTGCCGGACGGGCCGCCGGTCGTCCTGGTCGGCGGCTCGAACGGCTGCTCGGCGGCCGTCCGGCTGGCCCTGGCGGCGCCGGAACGCGTCCGGGGCCTGGTGCTGGCCTGGCCGGCCACCGCGGGCGAGGAACGGCTGGACGCGCGGATCCGGGCGGCCGTGCCCGAGGCGGCCGGACTGCTGGCCGGCGGGACGCTGCGCGGCGTCACCGACGCGGAACTCGGCGCGCTGCGCGTGCCGGTGGCCGTGCTGCCGGCCGTCCCGGAGAACCCCGCCCACCGGCGGCGCACGGTGGACGCGCTGCTGCGGCTGCTGCCGGGGGCGGTGGAGCTGCCGGGGTGCCCGGAGCCGCCGGCGCCGGGGTTCCGGCCCGGACCGCTCGTCGCCGCGCTGGCCGGGTGGGTCGCCTAGGCGGACGGGGCCTCGGCCCCGGGTGGGCAGGGGCCCGGCCAGGTGCCTCAGCGCTTCTTGAGGCGGTAGATGACGGTGTCGCCCGTGACGCCGACGACCTCGTAGTAGGTGTCGAGGAGGGTGGCGATCCGGGGGACCTTGTCGGGTTGGTAGGGGGCGGTGCCGGAGTCGTCGACGAAGACCTCGGGGAGGCCGTTGGCGGTGATCTCGTTGTCGAAGGTCTGCCAGGCGTCGGAGACGGAGTACTCCTCGCCGACCTTCTCGCCGCCCTTGCCGCCGCTGAAGTTGGTGAGGAAGCCGGCGGTGAGGTAGCGGCTGGCGGGGCGGCGGTCGGCGAGCCAGTAGAGCTCGGGGTGCATGCCCCAGACCAGGACGGTGTCCTTGGGGCCGGTCTGGGCGGCGACGGCGGTGGCGACCTCGGTGGTCTGGGTGAGGCGCTGGCCGGGCCAGAAGACGGCGAGGCCGACGAAGAAGGTGCTGGCGACGGTGGAGTAGGCCACCACGGGGCGCCAGGGGACGGTGGAGGTGGCGACCGCGCCGACGCCGAGCAGGACCAGCGGGGGCATCAGCTGGAGGTAGTAGTGGCCGAAGAAGTGGAAGCCGACCGAGACGGCGATGACCGAGGAGAGCAGCCAGACCCAGATGTCGGCGGTGGAGCCGCGCTGCGGGCCCTTCGGGGGGACGGGTCGACGGCGGCGGCGCAGCCACATCCGGTGGGCGTGGGGCAGCAGGAAGGCGAGGCCGGCGCTGAGCAGGATGGCCGAGTTGCCGAGGGCCCGGCCGAGCATCTGGGGCCAGTTGGAGCCGAGCACGGCGTAGTCGCCGGAGCCGGTGACCACCCAGAACAGGAAGCCCTTGGGCTTGGTGAGGATGGCGGCGACCAGCGCTATCGGCAGCGCGAAGCCGAAGCAGATCTTGGCGAGGGCGGGCGGCCAGGGGACGCCCCGGCGGCGGGTGTCCTGGAGCAGCATCCACAGGACGGGGAGCATGACGGCGCCGCCGGTCTGCTTGGTGAGCGAGCAGAGCGCGACGGCGATGCCGGCGGCCAGCCAGCGGCGGCGTTCCGCGTAGCGGAAGGCGAGCACCATGGCGGGCAGCATGAAGACTTCGAAGGTGGCGGCCTGGGTGTCCTCGGGCGAGAGGCCGATGGAGACCAGCAGGTAGATGACGCCGGCGTAGCGTCCGGCCTTGTCGCCCCAGCGGCCGCGGGCGGTGGAGGCGAGCAGGACGGCGGTGGCGAGGTGGGCGCCGATCGCGAGGGTGCGCAGCGGCCAGAGCGAGGCGGAGCCGAAGACGGCGAAGCAGGCCTCGTAGAGCCAGGGCAGCAGGGGGGGCTTGCGGTCGACGACGGTGTCGTAGAGGACCCCGCCGTCGGCGAGCATCCGGGCCTGGGTGGCGAGGTAGCCCTCGTCCGGGCTCCACACGGGGCGGAGGAAGGACGGCAGGTGGGTGACGGTGGCCAGGACCGCGAGCAGCGGGACCAGCCTGGTCCAGTACCCGGCGCGGACGTGCCCGTGCATGCGTTCGACGAAGGCACGGGGGCGGCGCGTGACGGAGAGGGGCACGGGTGACAACCTACCTGGCGCGAACGGGCCGGGGAGTGCCAGTCCAGGAATGAATATGACGGTCCGACGAACGGGCGCACCGTCGGGAGCCGTCGTTGCGGCTCCGCGACGGTGCGTCCACGGAGGTTCGGGAGGGTCAGCTCCGGGCGTAGGAACGGGCGCTGACCAGGGCTTCGATCCTGGCCGCGATCGCCGGGCCGGTCAGCCCGATCTCGGCCATGATCTCGGCGCGCGAGGCGTGGTCGAGGAACTCCTGCGGGATGCCGAAGTCGCGCAGCGGGACGTCCACGTCGGCGTCGCGCAGCGCCTGGGCGATCGCGGAGCCGACGCCGCCGGCCCGGCCGTTGTCCTCGACGGTGACCACCAGGCGGTGCTGGGCGGCCAGGCCGGGCAGCGCGGCGTCCACCGGCTTGACCCAGCGCGGGTCGACGACGGTGCTGGTGATGCCGCGTTCGGCGAGCAGGTCGGCGGCCTCCAGGCAGATCGGGGCCATCGCGCCGACCGAGACGATCAGCACGTCGGCGGCCTCGTCGGCGGTGCCGTCGCTCTCGCGGCGCAGCACGTCCATGCCGCCGACCTGGCCGACGGCGGGCACCGACGGGCCGACGCTGCCCTTGGAGTAGCGGACCACGGTGGGGGCGTCGGTGACCTCGACGGCCTCGCGCAGCTGCAGGCGGACCTGCTCGGCGTCGCGCGGGGCGGCCAGCCGCAGGCCGGGGACGACCTGCAGGATGGACATGTCCCACATGCCGTTGTGCGAGGCGCCGTCGGTGCCGGTGACGCCGGCCCGGTCGAGCACGAAGGTGACGCCGAGCCGGTGCAGGGCGACGTCCATCAGGACCTGGTCGAAGGCCCGGTTGAGGAAGGTCGCGTAGACCGCGACGACCGGGTGCAGGCCGTTGGTGGCCAGGCCGGCGGCGCAGACCGCGGCGTGCTGCTCGGCGATGCCGACGTCGAAGATCCGCTCGGGGTAGGCCTTGGCGAACGGGGCCAGGCCGACCGGGTGCAGCATCGCGGCGGTGATCGCGACGATGTCGCGGCGCTCGTGGCCGAGCGCGACCATCTCCTCGCCGAACACGGACGTCCAGTCCTTGCCGGCGGTCTTCACCGGCAGGCCGGTGTCGGGGTGGATCACGCCGACCGCGTGGAAGCGGTCCTCGTCGTTGTTCTCGGCGGCGTGGTAGCCGCGGCCCTTCTCGGTGATGCAGTGCACGATGACCGGGCCGCCGAAGCCGCGCGCCTTGGTGAGGGCGGACTCCAGGGCCTGCAGGTCGTGGCCGTCGATCGGGCCGATGTACTTGAGGCCGAGGTCCTCGAACATGCCCTGCGGGGCGATGAAGTCCTTCAGGCCCTTCTTGGCGCCGTGCAGGGTGTCGAACATCGCCTGGCCGACCACGGGGGTGCGCTGCAGCGCGTCCTTGCCCCAGGACAGGAAGCGCTCGTAGCCCTGGGTGGTGCGCAGCGTGGAGAGGTGGTTGGCGAGGCCGCCGATGGTCGGCGAGTAGGAGCGCTCGTTGTCGTTGACGACGATGACGACCGGCAGGTCGCGGCTGTCGGCGATGTTGTTGAGCGCCTCCCAGGCCATGCCGCCGGTGAGCGCGCCGTCGCCGATCACGGCGACCACCGGGCGGTCCTTGTGGCCCTGGATCTTGTTGGCCTTGGCCAGGCCGTCGGCGTAGCCGAGGACGGTGGAGGCGTGCGAGTTCTCGATCACGTCGTGCTCGGACTCGGCGCGCGAGGGGTAGCCGGACAGGCCGCCCTTCATCTTGAGCCGGGAGAAGTCCTGGCGGCCGGTGAGCAGCTTGTGGACGTAGCTCTGGTGCCCGGTGTCGAAGAGGATCCGGTCGCGCGGGGAGTCGAAGACCCGGTGCAGCGCGAGCGTGAGTTCGACCACGCCGAGGTTGGGGCCGAGGTGGCCGCCGGTCTTGGAGACCTCCTCGACCAGGAAGCCGCGGATCTCCTCGGCGAGCGCCGACAACTGCGCGGGCGTGAGTCGATCGAGATCGCGCGGTCCCCGAATGCGGGTCAGCAGGGCCACCCGTTCCTCCTCGTCCAAGTTCTCGCGCCCGCATGGGCCCGGAGGGCGTACGCCCCGCTTGAGTCTAATGTCCATTACCGGTCCGTAGTGCGGGGGGCAACCCGTCCAGCTCTTCGGGTGGCCGTGCGCGGAACGCGCCGAACCGCGCGACCGGCCCCGGGGATGGGGGGCGCCGGGCGCGCGGTTCGGGGTGGGGCCCGGGGTCAGCCCCGGCCGTGGGACTTCTGGGTGCGGCGGGAGACCGAGTCCAGGACCACCGCGGCGAGCAGCACCGCGCCGGTGATCATGTACTGGATGGCCTGCTGGGCGTGCACCATGTCCAGGCCGGTGGTGATGGACTGGATGACCAGCGCGCCGAGCAGCGCCGACCAGGTCTTGCCGCGGCCGCCGAAGAGGCTGGTGCCGCCGATGACGGCGGCGGCGATGGCGCTCATCAGGATGTTGCCGCTGCCCAGCGCCTTGTCCGCGGAGCCCTGCTGGGAGGCGATGAACAGGCCGCCGAAGCCGGCCAGGCCGGCCGAGATCATGTAGACCGAGATCCGCACCCAGGCGACGTTGATGCCCGAGCGGCGGGCCGCCTCGATGCCGCCGCCGACCGCGAAGATCTGCCGGCCGTAGGCGGTGCGGCGCAGCACGAAGTCGCCGAGCGCGACGACGCCGACCAGGATCACCAGCGGCAGCGGCAGGCCGCTGTCCTGGTTGAGCATGTAGGCGGCGACCAGCAGGACGACGCCGATCACGCCGGTGCGCAGCGCGATCTCGCTGACCGGGCGGGCGGGCAGGCCGGCCGCGGCGCGGCGGCGGGAGTCGAGCAGCTGGCCGCCGCCGAACAGCACGATGGTGACGATCGCGAACAGCCAGGCCCAGATGACGTCGCCGTCGCCCAGGAAGTAGGTGTCCAGGTTGGCGACGACGCCGTCCATCGGGTTGTTGACGGTGCCGAGGGTGCCCAGGACGAGCATCTGCAGGCCGTTCCAGGCCAGCATGCCGGCCAGGGTGACGACGAACGCGGGGACGCCGATCTTGGCGAAGAAGTAGCCGTGCAGGGCGCCGATGGCGATCGCGGCGGCGACCGCCAGCACGATCGCGAGCCACTCGTTGAGGCCCTGGCGGACCGAGAGCACCGAGGTGATGGCGGCGGTGGCGCCGGCCACCGAGCCGAGCGAGAGGTCGATCTCGCCGAGCAGCAGCACGAACACCACGCCGACCGCGATCAGGCCGGGGCCCGCGATCCACTTGGTGATGTTGGTGAGGTTGTCGGCGTTGAGGAAGGAGCCGGTCTTGAACTGGAAGATCGCGGCGATCACGATCAGGCCGACGACCACCGGCAGCGAGCCGAGCTCGCCGCTGCGGATCTTGCGGGTGAACTCGTCGAAGTAGCCGGCCAGGCCCTCCTTGCGGACCAGCAGGCGCGGGTCCACCGCGGGGGCGGCGGGGGTGGTGGGGGTCTCGGTGCTCACTTGGCTTCCTCCGCGATTCGGGCCTGACGACGTGTCACCGCGTTGTCGGTGGCGCCGGTGATGGCGGAGATGATCTCCTCGTGCGAGGTGCCGGCCACCTCGAAGCTGCCGTTGTTGCGGCCCAGGCGGAGCACCGCGACGGTGTCCGCGACGGCCTTGACGTCGGCCATGTTGTGGCTGATCAGGATCACGCCGAGGCCGCGCTGGCGGAGCCGCTCGACCAGGTCCAGGACCTGGGCGGTCTGCTCGACGCCGAGGGCCGCGGTGGGCTCGTCCAGGATGACGATCTTCGGGTCGCCGACCAGGGCGCGGGCGATCGCGACCACCTGGCGCTGGCCGCCGGAGAGGCCGGCGATCGGGATCCGGACGCTGGGGATGCGGATCGACAGGGTGTCGAGGAGCTCGCGGGCGCGCTTCTCCATCGCGACCTCGTCCAGGGTGCCGAAGCGCTTGAGCTCACGGCCGAGGAAGAGGTTGCCGACCACGTCCAGGTTGTCGCAGAGCGCGAGGTCCTGGTAGACGGTGGCGACGCCGAGCTGCTGGGCGTCCTGCGGGCGGTTGATGGCGACCGCCTTGCCCTCCCACTCGATGACGCCCTCGTCGATCGGGTGGACGCCCGCGATGGTCTTCACCAGGGTGGACTTGCCGGCACCGTTGTCGCCGACCAGGGCGACGACCTCGCCCGCGTGGACCTCCAAGTGCACGTCGGTGAGCGCCTGAACGGCACCGAAGCGCTTGGAGACCCCGCGCAACGCCAGTACGGGTGCGCCTGTCACGTGAACCAACTCCTTGAGTCCCGTGCCGGACCTGACGTTTCCGGCACGGCCGTCCCGCGCGCCGGGCCGGGCGCGCGGGGTAGTGCTGCTGCCGTGTTGCTTGAAGTGCTTGAAGTGCTGGGGGTGGAACGGGGGCGGGCGGGGGCTCCCGGGTGGTCAGGGAGCCCCCGCCGCGCGGGTGTTACTGCAGGCCGGCCGCGGTGCAGGCGGCGGCGTAGTCGGCGGTGCAGATGTCCGCGACCGTGTAGAGCTTGTCGGCGATCACGGTGTCCTTGATGTTCGCCTTGGTGACGACCTTCGGCTCCAGCAGCTGGGCCGGGATGCCCTTGTCGGTGTCGCTGTCGATGGTCGAGGTGGCGACGGACTTGATGTCCTTGCCCTGCAGCAGGTTGACCGCGAGCTGGGCGGCCGAGTCGGCCAGCGGCTTGTAGGCCTTGTAGATGGTGTAGGCCTGGTCGCCGGAGACCAGTCGCTGGATGGCGTCGAGGCCCGCGTCCTGGCCGCCGACCGGGACGTTGATGCCCTGCGACTTCAGCTGGGTGATGATGGCCGCGGCCATGCCGTCGTTGGCCGAGTAGACGGCCTGGAAGCCGTCCTTGCCGAGCTGCGAGATCGCCGCGCCGACCTTCTGGCCCGCGACGGTGGGCTTCCACTCGCCGCTCTGCTCGTAGACGACCTTCTTGACCTTGCTGTCCAGCACCTTGTGGGCGCCCGACTTGAACTTGCCGGCGTTCGGGTCGGCGTCGTCACCGTTGATCATCACGATGTTGGCGTCGGCGGCCTTGGCGCCCAGCGCGTCGACCAGGGCCTGGCCCTGCAGCTCGCCGACCTTCTCGTTGTCGAAGGAGACGTAGGCGGAGACCGGGCCGGTGGCCAGGCGGTCGTACGCGATGACCTTGACGTTCTTCTTCGCGGCCTCGGCGACCCAGGCCTGGGTCGACTTGGCGTCGAACGCGTCCAGGATGATCACCTTGACGCCCTGCGCGATCAGGGTGTCGAACTGCTGCTTCTGCTTGGCCGCGGAGCCCTCGGCGTTGTTGTACTCGACCTTGCAGTCGGCGCACAGCTCCTTGACCTTGGCCTCGATGAACGGCTTGTCGAAGGACTCGTAGCGGGTGGAGGAGGCGTTCTCCGGCAGCAGGAGGCCGATCGACTTGCTGTCGCCCGAAGCGGCCGCGTCCTTCTTCTTGTCGTCACCGGCCTTGCCACAGGCGGCCATGGTGAGAGCCATCGAGACAGCGACAGTGCCGACGGCGACGCGACGCATCATTGCGTTCATGGTGGGGGGAGCCTCCCTGACAGAGCCGCGAAATGTTGCGGCGAGGTGGGCAGGAGTCAACCCCGTGACGAAGCTTGTCGTCAATAAGTAAAACCGGGACCCCCCGGATTCAAACCCTTTCGTTATCTTCCTGAAGGCTCACCTGATACCAGGCGAGCCTCCTGACGTCCCTCGGCGTGACTCAGAGCACGCCGGTCTCCCCCATCTCGCTCATCACCAGGGCCAGCGCGCCGAGCACCTCGGCCCGGCCGCCGAGCGTCCCCGGGACGACCGACAGCTGCCGGGCGGCGCTGGGGATCGCGTACCGCGCCACCGAGTCCCGGATCGGGGAAAGCACCAGCTCACCGGCTTCCGCCAGGTCGCCGCCGAGGATCACCCGGCGGGGGTTGAGCAGGTTGCACAGGGTCGCCACGCCCATCCCGATCTGCCGGCCCGCGTCGGCGATCACCCGGCGGCAGCCGAGGTCGCCCTGCTGGGCCAGCTGCACCACCCGGCTCAGGCTCAACTCGCCCGGGTGGTTGGCGTTCAAGAGGTTGAGCAGGTAGCGGGAGCCCACGAAGGTCTCCAGGCAGCCCCGGTTGCCGCAGCGGCACACCGGCCCCGCCTCGTCCAGCGTGATGTGCCCGATCTCGCCCGCGGTGCCGCCCGGGCCCCGGTAGATCTGGCCGTTGATCACCAGTCCGGAGCCGACGCCGCTGGCCACCTTGATGTACGCCAGGTCGCCCAGGCCCCGCCCGGCGCCCCAGACCAGCTCGCCCAGCGCGCCCAGGTTGGCGTCGTTGTCCACGTGCACCGGCATGCCCAGGCGCCCGGACAGCTCCTGGCCGGGCATCACGCCCGTCCAGCCCGGCAGGATCGCGGTCGAGCCGAGCGCCCCGGTCTCCACGTCGATCGGGCCCGGCACGCCCAGGCCCACCCCGATCACCTTGTCGGCCGGGAAGCCGGCCTGGCCCAGCAGCCGCTCCACCATCCGCTCGGCCCGGTCGAAGCCCTGCTGCGCGGAGACGTCCACGTCCAGCGGCTCGCTCTCCTCGGCCAGCACCCGGTGCGCCAGGTTGCCCACCGCCACCCGCAGGTGGGTGTGGCCGAAGTCCACGCCGACCACGATCCCGGCGTCCCCGCTCAGCGACACGCTGCGCGCCCGCCGCCCGCCCGAGGAGGTGTCCGCCACCACCACGGTGCCGGACTCCTTGAGCTCGCGGACGATGTTGGACACCGTCGCGGCCGACAGTCCCGTGCCCCGGGCGATCTCGGCCTGGGTCAGCGAACCGGCCATCCGCACCGCCCGCAGCACCCGCTCGAGATTGGCCCGGTGCAGTGAGGACTGCGATCCCGGTGTGTCCGTCGACATGTTCCACCCTCCTGGGCGTACGTGCGGTTCGTCTGAAGTTCAGCTTCAACTTCTGAACTCTATGCTCCGGTACTGCTCGGAGGGGGAGTCAAGCACGAACACGGATCGTTACTCGCATGGGAGGATTCCCGTTAACCCGAGCCCTGACGAAGGAGTCCTGCGAGTGCCTGGCACCAACTTGACCCGTGAGGAGGCCCGCACCCGGGCCGCACTCCTGGCCGTGGACGCGTACGAGATCGAGCTCGACCTGAGCTCCGCGCGCGAGGGCGGCACCTTCCGGTCCACCACCGTGGTCCGTTTCACCGCCGCCGAACCCGGCGCCGCCACCTTCATCGACCTGGTCGCCCCCGCCGTGACCGAGATCGTCCTCAACGGCCGCGCCCTGCCACTGGAGAACTTCGCCGACAGCCGGATCGCGCTGCCCGACCTGGCCGCCGAGAACGAGCTGCGGGTCGTCGCCGACTGCGCCTACACCAACACCGGCGAGGGCCTGCACCGCTTCGTCGACCCGGCCGACGGCGAGACCTACCTCTACACCCAGTTCGAGGTGCCGGACGCCCGCCGCGTCTTCGCCAACTTCGAGCAGCCCGACCTGAAGGCCACCTTCGCCTTCACCGTCACCGCCCCCGCCGGCTGGGTCGTGGTCTCCAACTCCCCCACCCCCGAGCCCGCCGGCGACGGCGACACCCGGGTGTGGACCTTCGAGCCCACCCCCCGGATGTCCACCTACATCACCGCGCTGATCGCCGGCCCGTACGTCGGCGTCTTCGACAGCTACGACAACGGCGCGCAGCACGTGCCGTTCGGCGTGTACTGCCGGCCGTCGCTGCGCGAGTTCCTGGACGCCGACGCGATCTTCGCGGTCACCCGGCAGGGCTTCGACTACTTCCAGGAGAAGTTCGACTTCCCCTACCCGTTCGCCAAGTACGACCAGCTGTTCGTCCCGGAGTTCAACGCCGGCGCGATGGAGAACGCGGGCGCCGTCACCTTCCGCGACCAGTACGTGTTCCGCTCCAAGGTCACCGACGCCTCCTACGAGGCCCGCGCCGCGACCATCCTGCACGAGCTCGCCCACATGTGGTTCGGCGACCTCGTCACCATGGAGTGGTGGAACGACCTCTGGCTGAACGAGTCCTTCGCCACCTTCGCCGAGGTCGTCTGCCAGGCCGAGGCCCCCGGCTCCAAGTGGCCGCACTCCTGGACCACCTTCGCCAACCAGATGAAGACCTGGGCGTACCGGCAGGACCAGCTGCCCTCCACCCACCCGATCATGGCGGAGATCAACGACCTGGAGGACGTCCAGGTCAACTTCGACGGCATCACCTACGCCAAGGGCGCCTCGGTGCTCAAGCAGCTGGTCGCCTACGTCGGCCAGGACGCCTTCTTCCAGGGCGTGCGCGCCTACTTCAAGCGCCACGCCTGGGGCAACACCCGGCTCTCCGACCTGCTCGGCGCGCTGGAGGAGGCCAGCGGCCGCGACCTGCGGACCTGGTCGAAGGCCTGGCTGGAGACCGCCGGCATCAACGTGCTGCGCCCGGAGCTGACCGTCGCCGCCGACGGCACCATCGAGTCCTTCGCCGTCCTGCAGGAGGCCCCCGCGCTGCCCGCCGGCGCCCGCGGCGAGGCCGTGCTGCGCCCGCACCGGATCGCCATCGGCCTGTACGAGCTCACCGACGGCAAGCTGGTCCGCACCGAGCGGATCGAGCTCGACGTCGACGGCGAGCGCACCGCCGTCCCGCAGCTGACCGGCCGGGCCCGCCCCGCCGTGCTGCTGCTCAACGACGACGACCTCTCGTACGCGAAGGTCCGGCTCGACGCCGACTCGCTCGCCGTCGTCACCGAGCACCTCGGCGACTTCGCCGACTCGCTGCCCCGCGCCCTGTGCTGGGCCTCCGCCTGGGACATGACCCGCGACGGCGAACTCGCCACCCGCGACTACCTCGCGCTCGCCCTCTCCGGCCTGCCGCGCGAGAGCGACATCGGCGTCGTCCAGTCCGTCCAGCGCCAGGTCAAGCTCGCCCTGGAGCTGTACGCCGACCCCGCCTGGCGCGAGAGCGGCCTGCAGCGCTGGGCCGCCGCCGCGGAGGACGCCCTGCGCGCCGCCCCCGCCGGCAGCGACCACCAGCTCGCCTGGGCCCGCGCGCTCGCGGGCGCCGCCCGCACCGAGGGCCAGCTCGCGCTGCTCGCCGGACTGCTCGACGGCACCGCGGAGATCGACGGCCTCGCCGTCGACACCGAACTGCGCTGGACCCTGCTCACCCGCCTGGTCGCCACCGGGCGCGCCGACGAGGCGGCGATCGACGCCGAACTCGCCCGCGACAACACCTCCTCCGGGCAGGAGCACGCCGCGACCTGCCGGGCCGCCCGGCCCACCGCGGCGGCCAAGGCCGAGGCGTGGGCGTCGGTGATCGACTCCGAGACCCTCACCAACTACGTCCAGGAGGCCGTCATCGCCGGCTTCCAGCAGCCCGACCAGCGCGACCTGCTGGCCGGCTACGCGGAGAAGTACTTCGCCGCGATCAAGCAGGTGTGGGAGACCCGCAGCCACGAGATCTCCCAGCAGATCATCGGCGGGCTCTACCCCGCCTACGCGGTCTCCCGGGCCACCCTCGACGCCACCGACGCCTGGCTCGCCACCGCCGAGCCGGCGCCGGCGCTGCGGCGGCAGGTCGTGGAGGCGCGGGCGGGCGTGGAGCGGGCGCTGAAGGCCCAGGCCGCCGACCGCTGACGCGGAGCCGCGGGGACGCGGGGCCGCAGGAACGGCGGGGTGTTCGCTCTCGGGCGGGCGCCCCGCCGTTTTCGGTCGCCGCCCTCGCCCGCGCGCGGCGGCCCGGACCCTCCGGCGGGATCCGGCGGGGCCACCGGCTAGGTGTATTGACCTGAAGCGTTGTTGACGCGGCTGATCGGGGGTTGGCCTCCGAGTGCGGTGTGGCAGCGGTGATGGTTGTAGGTGTGCAGGAAGTTGTCCAGTGCCGCGGTGCGTTCGTGGTTGCTGGTGTAGGTGCGCTGGTAGGCCCATTCGTCGAGGAGGGTGCGGTTGAAGCGCTCGACCTTGCCGTTGGTCTGGGGCCGGTAGGGGCGGGTGTGCCTGCCGGCCGCGCCGAGGTCGGCCAGGGCCTGCTTCCAGGCGGCGTGCTTGCGGTAGCTCCAGGCGTTGTCGGTCAGGACCCGTTCGATGCGGGGGATGCCGTGGGCGGCGAAGAACGCCGCGGCCCGGCGGAGGAACGCCGCGCAGGTGGCGCCCTTCTCGTCAAGGTGGACTTCGCTGTAGGCGAGGCGGGTGTGGTCGTCGACGGCGGAGTGGATGTAGTCGTAGCCGGTGGTGCGGCGACGGTCCGGGCAGGCGGCGCGTCCGTGGGCTCGCCAGCCGCCGCCGGCGGGGATCCGGCCGAGTTTCTTGACGTCGACGTGGACGAGTTCGCCCGGGCGTTCGCGTTCGTAGCGGCGGATGGTCTGGCCGGTGGGCCGGTCCATCCACCGCAGCCGGTTCATGCCGTGCCGGGTCAGGACCCGGTGGACGGTGGAGGCCGGGATCCCGAGGATCGGTCCGATCCGGGCGGGGCCGAGCTTTCGCTCGCGTCGCAGGTCGCAGATCGCGGCCTCGATCGTGGCGGGAGTGCGGTGGGAGTGGTGCGGGGCCGGCTGGGACGGTCGTGCAGCCCGGCTGGTCCCTCCTCGCGCCAGCGGCGCACCCACTTGTGCGCGGTGGCCCGGGAGATGCCCATCTCGGCGGCTATGTGGGCGACGGGACGACCCGCGCGGACGCGTTCGACCAGGAGCCGCCTGCCGTGCACGGTCAACCGGGCGTTACGGTGGGACACGAAGACCTCCGTGTGTGGTGTGGAGCCTAGACACCTCCACCACACCGGAGGTCTTCACTTTTGATCAAGCCCGACCACTGTCAACAACGCTCGTGGTCAATACAGCTAGGTTCCGCCGAGGGTGACGGTGAAGGTGGTGCGGCCCGGGGCGCTGGCGAGGGTGACGGTGCCGTGGTGGGCGTGGACGACGGCCTGGACGATGGCGAGGCCGAGGCCGGTGGAGCCGGTGCGGCGGGAGCGGGCGCGGTCGCCCCGGGTGAAGCGGTCGAAGACGTGCGGGGCGAGGTCGGCGGGGATGCCGGGGCCGTCGTCGGTGACGGTGAGGCGGCCGGCCGGGTCGAGGCGGAGGGTGACGGTGGTGCCGTCGGGGGTGTGGGTGCGGGCGTTGGCGAGCAGGTTGGTGACGACCTGGGCGAGGCGGTGCGGGTCGCCGGGGACGGTGACGGGTTCGGCGGGGAGTTCGAGCAGCCAGCGGTGGCGGGGGGCGGCGGCCCGCGCGTCGGTGGTGCAGTCGAGGACGATCCGGGTGAGGTCGGTGTCCTGGACGGCGAGCGGGCGGCCGGCGTCGAGGCGGGCGAGCAGCAGCAGGTCCTCGACGGTGGTGCCCATCCGGCGGGACTCGGCGCTGATCCGTTCCAGCGCGTGCCGGACCGGGGCGGGGACCGGCCCGGGGTGCCGGAGGGCGAGTTCGGCGTGGCCGCGGACGCTGGCGACCGGGTTGCGCAGTTCGTGGCTGGCGTCGGCGGCGAAGGCGCGCAGCCGCTCCTCGACGCTCTGGCGGCGGGCCAGGGCGTCCGCGACGTGGCCGAGCAGGCGGTTGAGCGCGGTGCCGACCCGGCCGACCTCGGTGCGCGGATCGTCGTCGGGGACGCGTTCGGCGAGGTCGACGGCGCCGGTGGCGAGCGGGCGGGCGGAGACCCGTTCGGCGGTGGCGACGACCCGGTCCAGCGGGCGCAGGGCGAGGCGGACGGCGAGGGTGCCGGCGGCCGCGGCGGCGGCGAGCGCGGCGGCGAACACCACCAGTTCGATCAGCAGCAGCCGTCGGACGGTCTCCTCGACGGGGCGCATCGGCAGGCCGGTGACCAGGGCGTCGTGGTCGTCGCAGGTGACGGCGGCGACCCGGTAGTGGCCGAGGGCGGAGAGGTCCAGGTCGTGCGGGCGGCCGTCGGTGGGCAGGGCGCGCAGCGCGGCCAGGTCGGCGGCGTCGAGCGGGACGGTGGCGTCCGGGCTGTCGCCGTGCCGGCCGGGCGGGAGGCCGCCGACCACGGCGGCGTGGGTGAGGCCGCCGTCGACCAGGCGGGCGCCGAAGGTGCCGGGCGCCTGGGCGCGGGTGTCGTGGTCGTCCTGGCCGGGGTGTTCGAGGCTGGCGGCGTAGCGGCCGCCGGCGGCGGCGAGCTGCTGGTCGAGGCGGTCGACCAGGAAGTGCCGCAGCGCCTCGCAGGTGGCCACGCCGATGCCCGCGCAGATCAGCACCAGCAGGGTGAGGAGGCCGGCCAGCAGCCGGGTCCGCAGGGTGCGGGGACCGCTCGGGCGGAGGCGTCTCATCCGGTGGCCGCCCGCAGGACGTAGCCGGCGCCGCGGACGGTGTGGATCATCGGGGGCCGGCCGGCGTCGATCTTGCGGCGCAGGTAGCTGATGTACAGCTCGACCACGTGGGCCTGGCCGCCGAAGTCGTAGGACCAGACGGCGTCCAGCAGTTGGGCCTTGCTGAGCACCTGCCGGGGGTGCTCCATCAGGTGGCGCAGCAGGGCGAACTCGGTGGGGCTGAGGTCGACGGGTTCGCCGCCCCGGCGGGCCTCCCGGGTGGCGGGGTCGAGCCGGAGGTCGCCGACGGCGAGGGTGCCGGGGGCGGCGGGGCCGGCCGGCCCGGCGCGGCGGAGCAGGCCGCGCAGCCGGACCACCACCTCCTCCAGGCTGAACGGTTTGGTGACGTAGTCGTCGCCGCCGGCGGTGATCCCGGCGATCCGGTCCTCGACGGCGTCCCGGGCGGTGAGGAACAGGACGCGCACCTCGGGGTCGGTGGTGTGGATCCGGCGCAGCACTTCGAGGCCGTCGAAGTCGGGGAGCATCACGTCGAGCACCACGGCGTGCGGGTGCCAGTCGTCGGCGGCGGCGACGGCGTCCAGGCCGCCGGTGACGCCTCGGGTCTGCCAGCCCTCGTAGCGCAGGGCGCCGCAGAGGACGTCGACCAGGTCGGGTTCGTCGTCGACGACCAGGACCCGCCAGGGGGTGTCCGCGTGCTGCATGGGGGCATTCTGCCGTCCGGGGATGAGAAAGCGGTGAGATCGTCCGACCGCGTGCGGCCTTGCCGCGCCCGGGCCGAGCTGCCCGGACGCCTCGGTCGGGCGGCCGGGCGGGCGACCGGTTCACAGGGAACTGAGAACTTGCGGTGCGACCGTGGGCGGGTACCACCGAAGGAGGGCCCGTTGACCGCACCGTCCATCCCCGCCCGGGCCGCCCGGCGCCGCGCGCTGCCCCCGGACGCCGTCCGGCGCGGGGCGCTCGCCCTGGTCGCGCTCGGCGCGCTCGGCGTCCTCGCGGCGTGGTGGTCCGACACCCCGCGGGTGGTCGGCGCCGCCGACTGGCTGACCGGCGCGGGCCGGATCACCGGCCTGCTGGCCGGCTACGCCGCACCCGTCCTGCTGCTGCTGATGGCCCGGGTCCCGCTGCTGGAGCGCGAGGTCGGCGCGGACCGGCTGGCCCGCTGGCACGCGCACGGCGGCCGCTACCTGGTCTCGCTGGTCACCGCGCACGTGCTGACCGTGGTCTGGGGCTACGCGCTGACCGACGGGCGGGGCCTGTGGGGCGAGGGCGTCGAGGTGGTCCTCCACTTCCCCGACATGCTGAAGGCCACCGCCGCGACCCTGCTGCTGCTGGGCACCGGCGCGGTCTCCGCCCGGGCCGCCCGCCGCCGGCTCGGCTACGAGACCTGGTACTACGCGCACCTGGCCGGCTACCTGGCCGTCGCGCTCGGCTTCGCCCACCAGCTCAGCACCGGCGCCGAGCTGGCCGACGGCCCGGCGCGGGCCGCCTGGTACCTGCTGTACTTCGGCACCGCCGCCGTCCTGGCCCGGTACCGGCTGCTGGGCCCGTACCTGCGCGACCGGCGGCACCGGCTGGAGGTCGCCGAGGTGCGGGCCGAGGGCCCGGGCGTGGTCTCGGTCTTCCTGACCGGCCGGCACCTGGACGGGCTGCGCGCCGAGCCCGGGCAGTTCTTCCGGCTCCAGTTCCTCGCCCCGGGGCTGCGCTGGGCCGCCAACCCGTACTCGCTCTCCGCTCCCCCGCACCCGCGCTTCCTGCGCTTCACCGTCAAGGACCTGGGCGCCCACAGCGCGGCCCTGGCCCGGCTCGCCCCGGGGACGAGGGTCCGCGTCGAGGGCCCGTACGGGGCGTTCACCGCGCGGCGGCTGCACGGCGGCGGCGGGCCGGTGCTGCTGCTCGGCGCGGGCGTCGGCGTCACCCCGCTGCGGGCGCTGGCCGAGACGCTGCCGGGCCGGGTCACCCTGGTGCAGCGCGCCCGCCGCGCCGAGGACGTGCTGTTCCGCCGCGAGCTCGCCGTCCTCGCCGAGCGGCGCGGCGTCCGGGTGCACGAGCTGCTCGGCGGCCGGGCCGAGGTCGGCGAGCTGGGCGCGGCGCTCGGCCGGCTGGTCCCCGACCTGGCCCGGCACGAGGTCTACCTGTGCGGGCCCGCGGAGTTCGCCGCCGACGCGGTGCGCGCCCTGCGCGCCGCCGGGGTCCGGGCCTCCCGCATCCACCACGAGTCCTTCGCCCTCTAGGAGCCCCCGCCACCATGCGACGCGCCGTCATCACCGCCTCCGCGACCGCCGCCGGGGTCGTCCTGCTGCTCTCCCTGAAGCCGCACGACCCGGCCCCCGCCCGGGTCGTCTCCTCCACCGGCACCGACGCCA
Source organism: Kitasatospora sp. NPDC015121 (assembly GCF_055562955.1). Taxonomy (NCBI): domain Bacteria; kingdom Bacillati; phylum Actinomycetota; class Actinomycetes; order Kitasatosporales; family Streptomycetaceae; genus Kitasatospora; species Kitasatospora sp. NPDC015121. Next base: position 58,043 of record NZ_JBVHEH010000011.1, on the reverse strand, counting down.
CCGGCACCGACTCCGGCGCCACCGGTTCCGGCACCGCGCAGGGCACCGACGCGGGCTCCCGCAGCCTGACCGGCAGCGCGGTCGACACCCGGTACGGGCCGGTGCAGGTCAAGGTCACCCTGACCGGTACGAGGATCAGCCGGATCGACGTGCTCCAGTACCCCACCCGGGACCGCCGCGACCGGGAGATCAACGAGTACGCCGTCCCGGTCCTCAACCAGGAGGCGATCGCCGCCCAGAGCGCGGACATCGACGTCGTCTCCGGCGCGACGTACACCAGCGAGGGCTACACCCGCTCGCTGCAGAGCGCCCTCGACCAGGCGCGGCAGTGACCGCCCGCCACGTCGAGCACGTGATGGGGACGGTCTTCTCGTTCGCCGTCCGCGACGCCGGGCCGGGGACCGGCCCGGCGATCCGGCGGATCGTGGAGCGGCTGCACCGGATCGACGCGGTGTTCTCGACCTACCGGCCGGAGAGCGAGATCAGCCGGCTCGGCCGCGGCGCGCTCGCCCCGGCGGACGCGGACCCCGAGGTGCGGTGGGTGCTGGAGCGGTGCGCGGAGCTCGGCGCGGAGACCGGCGGCTACTTCACCGCGACGCCCGGCGGACGGCTCGACCCCAGCGGCTACGTCAAGGGCTGGGCGGTCGAGGAGGCCTCCCGGGCGCTGCGCGCGGCCGGCTCCGTCCAGCACTGCGTCAGCGGCGGCGGGGACGTCCAGACCGCGGGCGGGCCCTGGCGGATCGGCATCGCCGACCCGCACCGCGCGGGTGCCGTCGCCCGCGTCGTCACCGGCCACGACCTGGCCGTCGCCACCTCCGGCACCGCGGAGCGCGGCCCGCACGTCATCGACCCGCACACCGGCCTGCCCGCCACCGCCCTCGCCTCCCTCACCCTGGTCGGCCCCCGCCTCGCCCGCCTGGACGCCCTCGCCACCGCCGCCTTCGCCATGGGCGCGAGGGCGCTGCGCTGGCTCGACGGGAAGGACGTCCGGGCGCTGGCGATCCACCCGGACGGGCGGCAGGAGACGGTGGGCGAGTGGGGTTAGGGCGTCCGGGGCCCTCAGCGGCCCTTGGCGAGGTCGAGGGTGGTGGCGATGACCGGGCTGGTGAAGGTGTTGACGGCGTCGGCCGGGGAGGGGTGGTAGGAGCCCCACTTGAGGTAGTTCCGGGTGCCGTCCCAGGTGGTGCCGGTGTAGGTGCCGGAGCCGGTGGTGAAGGTCTGCTTGACGCCGTCGTACCAGAAGTCGATGGTGCCGTCGGTGCGGCCGAGGCGGATCCTGAGGACGTAGGAGTGCCACTGGTCGGAGGCGGTGGGGGCGGTCCAGAGGGGGTGGGCGACGTGCCGGGTGTCCCACTCCTGGAGGCGGACGCGGCCGTCGGCGACGTCGATCTCGACGGGGTGGTTGGCGGTGCCCTCGCTGGGCGAGCACTTGAGCTGGAAGACGTACCGGCTCTCGTCGTCGTCGATCCGCACCCGGGAGGACCAGCCGACGTAGACGGTGTCGCCGTTCACCAGGTCGGGGCCGAGGGTCTCGCAGCGCTCCTCGCCGGCGGCCTGGCGGGCGCGCCAGACCTTGCCCTTGGCGGGGTCCTGGACGGTGCCGAAGTTCCCGGCCGCGCACTGGACGCCGGTGAAGGAGGACGGGCCGCGGGCGGTGTCGGCGGCCCAGAGCACCCGGCCGGCGGCCGCCGGGGCGGGGGCGGCGGCGAGGACGGTGGCCGGGGCGGCGAGGGCGAGGGCGGTGGCGAGGGCGGGGCGGAACATCGGCGCTCCCAACGGGGGTGGGCGGGTCGTCTCCCGCCTGATGTTCCGTCACCGCCGGCCCGTCCGCCACCGCCCCGGGTGAACGCGGCGGCGGCCGCCGGACCGCCGACGGGTGTCGGGGTCCGGCGGCCGCCGCCGTCCGGGGCCGGTGGCCCGGGTTACTTCTTCTTGCTGCCCGGGATCATGCAGAGGCCCGCGATCACCGCGAAGGCGACGATCGGGAGGGCGACGAACAGGCCCAGGGTGGCTCCGACGCCCAGGCCGGTGCCGGGGTCGTCGCCGTCGTCGCGCGTGAGCGCCATCGCGGGCGACGACATGACCATCATCAGCGTGGCCGCCGCGGTGACCGCACCGGCGCGCATTGCGTTCCTCTTGTCCACGTTTCCCAAGGTACCGGCCCCCTACACCGCTCGGCCCGGCGGGGTGCGCCTGTCGGCGTGTCCCGCCGGGCGGAGGTCGGCCGGGGCGGCGGTCGGGGCGGCGGTCGGGGTGTTGAGCGGGGCGAGGGTGGCGGCGATGCCGGCGGTGCCGGGGGCGGCGGCCAGGGTGTCGAGGGTGCGGGGGGTGCCGTCGGCGTCGGCGACCGGGAGGCGCCAGTTGGGGTACTGGTCCCAGGTGCCGGGGAGGTTCTGCGGACGGGGGTCGCCGACGGTGTCGGGGAGCCAGACGCCGACCAGGGTGGCGGGCGTGGCCAGCAGGTAGGCGTACAGCGCCTCGGGGGTGACGGGCTCGTTCTCGGCGAGCAGGCCGATCCGGACGAGTTCGCGCTGCCAGTCGGCGAGTTCGCGGGCGGCGGCGGCCTGCTCCTCGGCCAGCGGGCGGGCCAGCAGGCCGAGGTGGTGGCGGAGTTCGACGTGTTCGCCGGTCAGCCGGGCGGCGGTGGAGGGCAGGTCGTGGGTGGTGAGGGTGGCCAGGCAGCCGGGGCGCCACCGTTCGGGGGGCAGCACGGTGCCGCCGGCCTGCCAGTCCCGCTCGAACCAGAGCACGGAGGTGCCGAGCACGCCGTGGTCGGCGAGGCGTTCGCGGACGCCGGGTTCGACGGTGCCGAGGTCCTCGCCGATGACGGCGGCGCCGGCCCGGTGGGCCTCCAGGGCGAGGACGGCGAGCATCGCCTCGGCGTCGTAGCGGACGTAGGTGCCCTCGGTGGGGCGGGCCCCGGCGGGGACCCACCAGAGCCGGAACAGGCCCATCACGTGGTCGATCCGGATCGCGCCGGCGTGCCGGGCGGAGGCCCGGATCAGCTCGGCGAACGGGGCGTACCCGGCTTCGGCGAGGGCGTCGGGGCGCCAGGGCGGCAGGCCCCAGTCCTGGCCGTGGGCGTTGAAGGCGTCCGGCGGGGCGCCGGTGGAGATGCCGGTGGCCAGCACGTCCTGCAGGGCCCAGGCGTCGGCGCCGTCGGGGTGGACGCCGACCGCGAGGTCGTGGATCAGGCCGATCGGCATGCCCGCGTCGGTGGCGGCCCGCTGGGCGGCGTGCAGCTGCTCGTCGACCAGCCAGGCCAGCCAGCGGTGGAACTCGACCCGGTCCTTCAACTCGGCCTTGGCGGCGGCGACCTGCGGGTTGGCGGGGTGGCGCAGGCCCTTCGGCCAGCTGTGCCAGCCGCCGCCGTGCGCCTCGGCCAGCGCGTTCCACACCGCGTACCGCTCCAGCCACTCGCCCTCGCGCCGGACGAACGCCCGGTACGCGGCCTCCCGGCCGACCCCGCGCGGCACGGTGTGCAGCAGCTCCAGGGCCTGGCGCTTGAGCGACCAGACCGCGTCGCGGTCGATCAGCGCGTCGTGCTCCAGCACCTCCTCGCGCAGCAGCCGGGCCCGCCGGGCCAGGTCGCGGACCTCCTCGTGCCGGGTGTACTCGGGCACCGCCTCGATCCGCAGGTGCACCGGGTCGGCGAAGCGCCGCGAGGACGGGCGGTACGGGGACGGGTCGGAGGGGGCGCCGGGCATGCCCGCGTGCAGCGGGTTGATCTGCAGGAAGCCCGCGCCGAGTTCGGCGCCCGCCCACTGGGCGAGCTCGGCGAGGTCGGCCAGGTCGCCCATGCCCCAGGAGCGTGCGCTGAGCACCGAGTACAGCTGGGCGAGGAAGCCCCAACCGCGCCGCCCCGGCTCGGGGATCCGCGGCGGGGCGACCACCAGCGCGGCCCGGGCCTCCCGCCCGTCCGCCCGGACCACCAGCAGGTGGCGGCCGAGCGGCAGGTCCTCGGGGAGCCGGTGCGCGTGCCCGGCCGTCGACTCCCGGGCGTCGCCGCCCTGTTCCAGTTCGATCCGGACCTCGGCCCCGGCCGGCAGGTCCAGCGCGGTGCGCCGCCCCCGCCAGGCCACCACGGTGGGCGGCAGCAGCCGCCCCGCGACCCGGGCGCGGTGCCGTTCCAGCGCCTGCGCGGCCAGCTCCGGCGTCCCGGCGTCGACCCCGAGCGCGGCCAGCACGGCGGTCAGCGTCCGCGCCCCGACCTGCACCGGCCCGGTCCCGGCGTCGTAGTGGGTGTCCACCCCGTACGCGTGCGCCAGCGCCGTCAGCTCCGGCGGGGCGGGCGGGTCGTCCTCCGCCGGCACCTGCTCGGACCCGGCCTGCTCGCGGTCAAGGTATGCGGCCACCCGGCGCGCTCCGTCCTCGGGCTGCTCCCCGACGCCGACAAATGTAGACAGGCACAGTCCTACCCGCGCCTCCGCCCGCCGACCCCGACCGACACGGTCCGGCGCCCGCACCGGTCGGGTGAACGTCCGGTCCGGGGGTTGCCGGCGGCGGTGGCGGAACAGCGGCCTTTTGCGGCGATAACGGACATAGCTGCCAGGGGCGTTGACAGCGGCGCGGGGAGCTGGTGGGGTGGGCGGGCCGGGTGGCCGAGGGGGGCTGGGCCGGGGCGGCGGGGGGCCGGTGAGCTGGCGTTTCGGGCGAGGAGGCTCCGGTGCAGGCGCGGGTGTCGGTGGCGGCCGGACGGCGGCTGCGGCAGGGCTTGGAGCGGAGCGCGGCGCTCCGCGAGGTGCTGTACCACCCGGCGGCGCTGGCGGCCCGCCGGACGGCGGCCCGGACGGCGCGGCAGGTGGCGCCGAGGGCCGCGGACCGGTTCATCGCGGACGTCAAGGGCACGGCGCCGCTGCTCGCCTCGGTGCGGGCGGAGCGGCGGACGGGCCGGCGGGGCAGCGCGCTGCGGATCGCCGCGACGCTGTCGGCGGCGGCCGTGGTCGGCGGGCTGTTCACCCCGGTGCCGGGCTTCGCGGCCGAGGCCGCGCCGCGCGCGGACCTGTACAGCGCCGTGCCGGACGGTGCCGAACCGGCGGACCCGGCGCCGGTCGAGGCCGCGCAGCCGCTGGGTTCGCTGACGGACCCCCAGGTCTTCCCGCGCCCGCAGGAGCTGCGGGCCGGCGGCAGGCCGGTGGCGGTGCCCCGGCTGGTGACGCTGGTGCTGGCGGACGCCGCGGACGGTCCGGCGGTGGACGCGGTGCGCGCGCTGCTGACCCGGGCCGGCGCGGCCGAGGTGCGGACCGCCCCGCAGGCGCCCGAGCACCCGGAGCCCGGCTCGCTGGTGGTGTACGTCGGCGGCCCGTACGAGGGCGCGGGCGGCGCGGTCGACCGGGCGCTGCGGCAGCTCGCGGTGGCGAACGGCCTGCGGGACACCGAGGTGCCGGCGCTGGCGGGCCTGCCCCCGGGCGGCCACCTGCTGGCGTCCGGGCAGCTGCCGGCCGACGGCGGCGGCGCGTACGGCGCGGTGGTGCTGGCGGGCGTGGACGGCGCGGGCACCTTCTACGCGGCGCAGAGCCTGGCGCAGCTGCTCTCCCCGGTCGGTCCGGGCCAGGGGCAGGGCGGCGGGGGCGACCGGGGCTTCCCGGGCGTGCTGGTGCGGGACTGGCCGTCGGGCGCGCCGCTGCGCGGCACCGCGGAGTCGTTCTTCGGGGCGCCGTGGAGCGCGGCGCAGCGGCTGGCGGTGCTGGACTTCCTGGGCCGCACCAAGCAGAACTACTTCCTGTACGCGCCGGGCGGCGACCCGTACCGGGCGCAGCGCTGGCGGGAGGCGTACCCGGCGCGGCAGGCGGCCGAGCTGGCCGAGCTGGCGGCCCGGGCGCGGGCCGACCACGTGACGGTGGCGTACTCGGTCGCGCCGGGGCAGTCGTTCTGCTTCTCCTCCGGCAAGGACGTCGACGCACTGGTCGCCAAGCTCGACGGGCTGCGGCAACTGGGCTTCCGGGCCTTCCAGTTGGACTTCCTGAGCGTGTCGTACGACGAGTGGCACTGCGGGGCGGACCGGCGCAAGTACGGCACCGGGCCGGTGGCGGCGGCGAAGGCGCAGGCCGCGCTGACCTCGGCGGTGCAGCAGCGGCTGGTGGCGGGGCACCCGGAGCTGGCGCCGCTGTCGGTGGTGCCGACCGAGTACCTGAAGCAGGGCTCGACGCCGTACCGGGCGGCGCTGGCGGCGGGGCTGCCGGGCGGGGTGCAGGTGGTGTGGAGCGGCGGCGCGGCGATCCCGAAGCAGGTGACGGGCGAGCAGGCGCAGGCCACCGCGGCGCTGTTCGGGCGGCCGCTGATGACGCTGGACAACTACCCGGTGAACGACTCGGCGCCGGACCGGCTGTTCCTGGGCGGCTACACCGGGCGGGACCCGGAGGTGGCGCGGCGCTCGGCGGTGCTGCTGACCTCGGCGATGAGCCAGCCGGTGGCGTCCCGGATCCCGCTGGCGACCGCCGCCGACTTCGGCTGGCAGCCGGACGGCTACCAGCCGGAGCGGTCGCTGGCGGCGGCGCTGCGGCTGCTGACCTCGGGTCCCGCGCAGCGGGACGCGGCGGCGGCGCTGGCGGGCAACAGCGCGTCCTCGCCGCTGGGCGGCCAGGAGTCGGCGTACCTGGTGCCGCTGGTCGAGCGGTTCTGGGCGGCGGCCGAGCCGGCCTCGGGCGCGCCGGTCGACGGGGCGCGGCTGCGGGAGGCGGCGCAGCCGCTGCGCGAGGCGTTCGGGGTGATGGCGGACGCGCCGCGGACGCTGGCGGGCGACCCGCTGGCGGCGGACGCGGCGCCCTGGCTGGCCCGGCTGTCGGCGTACGGCTCGGCGGGCCGGGCGGCGCTGGACATGCTGCTGGCGCAGCAGGGCGGCGACGGCACGGCGGCCTGGCGGGCCCGGCTGGAGCTGGGCCGGCAGCGCGGGGTGCTGGAGCAGAACCCGGTGACGGTCGGCCGGGGCGTGCTGGACGCGTTCCTGGACCGGGCGGCGAAGTCCGCGGACACCTGGTCGGGCATCACCCCGGGCGCCGCCGCGACCACCACCCTGGGCACCGCGCACGACCACGGCCCGGCGCTGATGGCGGACGGCTCCGGGGAGACCTTCTACTGGTCGTCCGCGCCGCCGCAGGTCGGCGACAGCTTCGGCCTGGACCTGGGCACCCCGAAGCCGCTGGGCTCGGTGACGGTGCTGATGGGCGGCTGGGGCGACGACCCGGACGCCGCCTCGGCGGCCGACGACTACCTGCACGACGGGGTGCTGGAGTACTGGAGCGGCTCGGGCGGCTGGCACCGGCTGGCCACCGTGCACGGGCAGCGGACGGTCAGCGCGGACGCCCCGGCGGGCGCGGTCGCCAAGGCGGTGCGGCTGCGCGCCACCGGCGGGCAGTCCGGGGCGGTGGCGGTGCGGGAGTTCACCACGGCGGCGCCGGACGAGGTGGGCACCGCGGTGTCGGGCCCGCCGGCCGCGCCGGGCTCCTCGCCGCAGGCGGTGCTCTCGGGCGACCCGGACTCAGCGTTCCGGGCGGCCGCGCCGCCCGCGGAGGGCGACGAGCCGCTGACGGTGGAGCTGGGCGCGGCCCGGCCGCTGGACCGGCTGACCGTGCTGACCGACCCGGCGGTGCGGGCCGAGGCGACCGCGCAGGTCCGCCGTCCGGACGGCGGCTGGAGCGACCTGGGCCCGGTCCGGCCCGGCTACAACGAGCTGCGCGCCGACAGCGGGCCGGTGGACGCGCTGCGGCTGGTGTGGCGGCCGGGCGGCGAGGCGCCGGTGGTCAACCAGGTGATCCCGTGGTGGGCGGACGTGCCGGCGGCCCGGCTGACGCTGGCCGAGCCGACGCTGGACGTGGTGGCGGGCGCGGCGGCGCCCGCGCAGGCCCGGGCGACCGTGGAGTCCGGGCGGCCGGACGCGCTGGCCGGGACGCTGCGGGCGGAGGTCCCGGCGGTGGCCAGGGGGCTGGTGGTGGCCCCGCCGCCGGCGCTGACGGTGCCGCGCGGCGGGCGGGTGGTGGCGCCGCTGCTGGTCACCGCGGCCGCGGACACCCCGTCGGGGACCTACCGGGTGCCGGTGGTGTTCACGGCGGGCGCGCTGACCGTGCGGCAGGAGCTGCTGGTGCACGTGGTGCCGCCGGTCGGCGGCGCCGACCTGGCGCGGACCGCGAGCGTCTCGTCCTCGGGCGACGACGGCCCGGGGACGCCGGCCTCGGCGGTGGCCGACGGCGACCCGGCGACCTCGTGGAGCTCCCCGGCCAGTGACGGCGCCTGGGTGCGGCTGCGGCTGCCGCAGCCCGTCCGGCTGGGTTCGGCGGTGCTGCACTGGGGTGCCGCGTACGCCTCCGCGTACCGGTTGGAGTCCTCGGCGGACGGCGTGACCTGGACGACCGTCGCGGAGGTCGGCAACGGGCAGGGCGGCACCGAGACGGTCCGCTTCGACGCGCCGGGCGCCCAGTACCTGCGGGTGCAGGGCGTCAGCCGAGCCACCCGGTACGGGTACGCGCTGTCGGGGATCGAGCTGTACGCGGTGGGCGGCTGAGACGCGGCGGGCCGCCGGCGCCCCCTGCGCGGGGGCGGCGGCGGCCCATGAGGCGTACCGGTGGTGGTCGGGCAGGCCCTTGTCTGTTCAGGCGGAGAGCGGTGCGTGCTGCTCGCCGCGGCGGATCGGACGGGTGCGGACGGGGACGGGGACGGGCAGGGCCGTGTCCGGATGGTCGTGGTGCTCGAAGTCCCGGAACTGGTCGAGGCCGCCGTACGGCTCCAGGTAGGGCCGCCAGCGCGGGTCCTTGATCCCGGTGCCGATGACCCGCCAGGCCAGGCCGCTGGGGGCGGCCGGGGGGCGCTTCATCCGCCAGCCGAGGTCGGCGAGGTGCCGGTCGGCCTTGGTGTGGTTGCAGCGGCGGCAGGCCGCCACCACGTTGTCCCACCGGTGCTGGCCGCCCCGGCTGCGCGGGATGACGTGGTCGACACTGGTGGCGGCGGCCCCGCAGTACACGCACCGGCCGTGGTCGCGGGCGAACAGCGCCCGCCGGGTCAGTGGTACGGGGCCTCGGTAGGGGACCCGCACGAAACGGGTCAGCTTGACGACGGACGGTGCCTGGACGGCACCGGTGGCGCTGTGCAGAGTGGTGCCCGCATCCTCCAGGGCGATCGCCTTGTGGTTGAGGACGAGGATGAGGGCGCGTCGCATCGAGACGACACCGAGCGGCTCGTACGACGCGTTGAGGACAAGGACATGCGGCACGGGGCCTCCTTGGACGCCTGCGGCGCGTGGCTCGCGCCGAGTCGAGCGGGTGACCGCGCCCCGCGCGGGGCGTGATCTCCCTCAGTGTCGCCTTACGCCGTCGTACGACGCCACCATTTCTCCGTGAACGTGCCGCGCGGGGGCGGTGGGCCCGCGCGCGTTCCGCCATAGCCGGTATGCCCAGCTCGGAGCCCTCCTGCACGTACCGTACGGGTGGCGGTGCGGTGCGTGGCCGGTGCCGGGGGGCGGGTCCGCGGGCGGTCCGAGCGGGTGAACGGGCCGGTGAACGGGTCCTGGCCGGGCGGGTGAACGGGCTCGCTACAGTGGGGCGATGCTCGCCGATTCCGCTGCCGACAGCACAGCTCCGACGTTCACGCTGCCCACCTCGGCCGCCGACGTGACCGACACCACCCGGCAGGCGGCCGGCTGGCTGGACGAGAACTGGCAGGGCTGGGTGGTCTCGGGGCTGCGGATCGTGCTGATCCTGGGCCTGGCGCTGGTGCTGCGGGCCGTGGTGCGCAAGGTGATCGACAAGCTGGTCTCCCGGATGGCCCGCCCCGCCGACGGCGGCGACGACCACGGGGTGCTCGGCGGGCTGCTGGCCAACAGCGGCGTGGTCAACACCGAGCGGCGCCAGCAGCGTTCCGAGGCGATCGGCTCGGTGCTGCGCTCGGTGGCCTCGTTCGGCATCCTGGGCACCGCCTCGCTGATGGCGCTGTCGGTGCTCGGCGTCGACCTGGCCCCGCTGCTGGCCTCCGCCGGTGTGGCCGGCGTGGCGATCGGCTTCGGCGCCCGCAACCTGGTCACCGACTTCCTCTCCGGCGTCTTCATGATCATGGAGGACCAGTACGGCGTCGGCGACGAGATCGACACCGGCGTCGCCACCGGCACCGTCCTGGAGGTCGGCCTGCGGGTCACCAAGCTGCGCGGCGCGACCGGCGAGATCTGGTACATCCGCAACGGCGAGGTCAAGCGGATCGCCAACATGAGCCAGGGCTGGGGCACCGCCACGGTGGACGTCCAGATCGGCTACAAGGAGGACCTGGAGCGGGTCGAGCAGCTGGTCACCGAGGCCGCCGAGCAGCTCGCCAAGGAGAGCCCGTACGACGAGCTGATCTGGGGCCGGGTCAAGGTGCTCGGCGTCGAGGCGGTGGCCGTCGACTCGGTCCAGCTGCGGATCGAGGCCCGCTGCACGCCCGGCCGGTCGGCCCAGGTGGCGCGGGCGCTGCGGCTGCGCCTGAAGGCCGCCTTCGACCTGGCCGGCGTCAAGCTCAAGGAGGAGGCCGCCGCGACCGTCCCGGCCCAGGCCACCGCCCTGGAGATCCTGCCGCCCTCCGCCCTGGCCGACCCCAACTCGGCGCGCTCGCTGGCCGCCAAGCCGATACCGCCCCAGCTGTAGGCCCCCGGGGCCCGGAGGCGGGCGGGGCAGCGGGGCGGTGCGGGCCGCCGGCCGTCCCGGGGCCCCGCCGTGCCCGCCTCCCCGGCGTCCGCGCCCCTTCCGCCGCAACGAACTGCCGCCCGGGCGTTGACATCTCCGGCTCGCGATTGGAAACTTTCCTAACAGTTGGCCGCAACGGCGTACGCAGAGGAGGATCGGGCCGTGACCACCCGAAAGACGCCCCGTTCCCCGCTGGCCGGTACGCCGAGTCTGCTGCGGGCCATAAACGACCGTGCCGCGCTGGAGCTGCTGCTCGCGAACGGCCCGCTGTCCCGCACCCAGATCGGGAGCCTGACCGGGCTCTCGAAGCCGACCGCCTCGCAGCTGCTGGCGCGGCTGGAGGCGGTGGGGCTGGTGGTCCCGGTGGGGACGACCGCCGGCGGGCCGGGGCCCAACGCCCAGCTCTACCAGGTGAACCCGGCGGCGGCCCACGTCGCGGGCGTGGACGTGACGAGCACGACGGTGCGGGTCGCGGTCGCGGACGTCACCGGGACGACGCTGGCCGAGCACCGGGTGGCGACCAAGGGGTGGCCGGCCGCCGAGACGGTGGCGCGGGTCGCCGAGGCGGTCGCGGAGACGGTGCGCCGGGCGCAGCTCGCCCCGGGGGCGCTGCGCGAGGTGGTGATCGGGATCGGCGGCGCGCCGGACCCGGTGACCGGGAAGCTGCGCTACGCCTCGCACCTGCCGGGCTGGCACTCGCCGCGGCTGGTGGAGGAGCTGGAGTCGGCACTGGGCGCGCCGGTGTCGATCGAGAACGACGTGAACCTGGCCGCGGTGGCGGAGCAGGCCGGCGGGGCGGCGGCGGGGTGCGAGGACTTCGTGCTGCTGTGGGCCGAGGAGGGCATCGGCGCGGCGATCGTGATCGCGGGCCGGCTGCACCGGGGTTTCACCGGGGGCGCGGGCGAGGTCGGCTACATGCCGGTGCCGGACGCCCCGGTGTCGTTGAACGCCCGCCGGAAGGTGACCGGCGGGTTCCAGGACCTGGCCGGCGAGCCGGCCGTGCTGGCGCTGGCGCGCCGGCACGAGCTGCGCGGCGCCGACGCGGCGCAGGCGGTGGCCGGGGCCCTGGGCAGTGCCGAGGGCGAGGCCTTCCTGGCCGAGCTGGCCGAACGGCTGGCGGTCGGCCTGGCGGTGATCGCCTCGGTGGTCGACCCGGAGCTGGTGGTGCTCTCCGGGGGGACGCCGACCGCGGGCGGGGAACGCCTGCGGGAGCTGGTCCAGGAGGCCCTGGGCCGGATGTCCATCCCGCGGCCGGAGGTGCGGCTGTCGGCCGTGCCGGGGTCGCCCGTCCTGACCGGCGCGCTGCAGCGGGCGCTGGCGAGCACCCGGGACGTCCTGTTCAGCACGCACTGACCCTCCCCTGACGGCACTCCCCCGTCGTCGCCCCCCGCCCGGCACGGGTCCGCGGGCCAGGCCGGCCTGCCCCCACGCCCTCTCCCAGGAGTGAATCCGTGAACCGCACGCACAGATCTCCACTCGCCCGCCGCCCGCTGGCCGCCCTCACCGCGGCCGTCTGCACGGCCCTGCTGGCCTCGGCCTGCACCGGCACCAACTCCGGTGGCGGGCAGGACGGTTCGGCGTCCGGCCAGGACGTGACCATCACCTTCTGGCACGGCTGGAGCCAGGACAACGAGGTGAAGGCGATCAACGACAACGTCGCCGCCTTCGAGAAGCTGCACCCGAACATCCACGTCAAGGTGGTCGGCGACATCGCCGACGACAAGGCCCAGCAGGCGCTGCGCGCGGGCGGTCCGGAGGCGCCGGACGTGGTCTCCTCGTTCTCCACCGACAACGTCGGCAAGTTCTGCGCCTCGCACGTGTGGGCCGACCTCGGGCCGATGCTGGAGAAGGACGGCGTCGACCCGGCGAAGACCTTCCCGAGCGCGATGCTCCGGTACAGCCAGTACCAGGGCAGCCAGTGCGCGCTGCCGCTGCTCGGCGACGCGTACGGGCTGTACTACAACAAGACCGCGTTCGCGGCGGCCGGGATCACCGCGCCGCCGAAGACCTTCGGCGAGTTCGCCGAGGCCGCCGCGAAGCTGACCGTCCCGGACGGCGACTCGTACAAGCAGCTGGGCTTCATGCCGAACTACCACGGCTACGAGACGGCGATCGCGCACTACCTCGGCCAGTACGGCAGCACCTACTTCGGCCCGGACGGCAAGTCGAACGTGGCCACCGACCCGACCGTGGCCGCCGCGCTGACCTGGCAGAAGCAGCTGGTCGACCGGCTCGGCGGGTTCGAGAAGCTGGAGAAGTACCGGACGTCGTTCGGCGACGAGTTCAGCTCGAAGAACCCGTTCCACACCGGGCAGGTCGCGATGAGCCTGGACGGCGAGTGGCGGACCGCCGCGCTGGCCGAGGACAAGCCGGACTTCGAGTGGGCGACCGCGCCGTTCCCGGTGCCGGACGACCAGGCGGCGACGTACGGGCGCGGCTACCAGACCGGCACCATCGTCGGCATCGCCAACGGCTCGAAGAAGCAGACCGCGGCCTGGACCTTCGTCAAGTACCTGACCACGGACACCGACGCGGTGGTCTCCTTCGCCAACGCGATCCACAACGTGCCGAGCACGCTGGCCGCGCTGGACTCCCCGAAGCTGGAGGCGGACCCGAACTTCCGCACCTTCGTCGACATCGCCAAGAACCCGAACTCCTCGACCACCCCGGCCAGCGTCAACGGCGGCGCGTACCAGGTGTCGCTGCAGAACCTCAGCTACGAGGTCGAGGCCGGCCGGCAGGCCGACCTGCGGGCGGGCCTGACGGCCACCGCCAAGGAGATCGACGACGCCGTCAACCAGGCGAAGTGACATGGCGCTCGTGAACTCCGCGGTCCCGCCGGCGCTGCGCCGCAAGCGCCGGCGGGAGCGGGCCAGGACGCTGGCCTTCCTCTCCCCCTGGCTGGTCGGGTTCGGCTTCTTCTTCCTGTACCCGCTGGTCTCGACGGTCTACTTCTCGTTCATGCACTACGACGGGTTCACCGCCCCGACCTTCGCCGGCCTGCAGAACTGGGACTACGTCTTCACCAAGTACCCGTTCTTCTGGGAGGGCCTGGGCAACACCCTGTGGCTGGTGGCGGTGATGGTCAGCCTGCGGGTCGCGTTCGGCATCGGCGTCGGCCTGCTGATCACCAAGGTGAAGTCCGGCGCCGGGTTCTTCCGCACCGCCTTCTACCTGCCCTACCTGGCACCGCCGGTGGCCGCGACGATGGCCTTCGCCTTCCTGCTCAACCCGGGCACCGGCCCGGTCAACCACCTGCTGGGCGAGCTGGGCCTGCCGCAGCCGGGCTGGTTCACCGACCCGTCCTGGTCGAAGCCGGCCCTGACGATGCTGGCGCTCTGGGGCATCGGGGACCTGATGGTGATCTTCATGGCGGCGCTGCTGGACGTCCCCGGGGAGCAGTACGAGGCCGCGGAGCTCGACGGCGCCGGCGCCCTCCAGCGCTTCCGGTACGTCACCCTGCCGAACATCTCGCCGATCGTGGTGTTCGCCGTGGTCACCGGGGTGATCCAGACCATGCAGTACTACACCCAGGCGATCGTGGCCGGGAAGGTCGCCTCCGGCGTGATCGGCGGCTCCGGCCAGCAGTTCGAACCCGGCTACCCGCACGGCTCCACCTGGACGCTGCCGCAGATGGTCTACAACCTCGGCTTCCAGCGCTTCGACACCGGCTCGGCCTGCGTCGTCGCCGTCATCCTGTTCGCCCTCTCGATGGCGTTCACCTCGATCCTGCTGCGGCGCAAGTCCGGCTTCACGAATGAGGACTGAGGCCCCGTGACCCTCGTCTCCGCACTCCCCCGCGAGCGCACCGCACCCGCCTCCGCGGCCGGCCGGGCCGCCCGCCGCCGGGCCGCCCTGCACTGGGTCGCCGTGCACGCCCTGGCGATCGCCGCCGCGCTGTTCTTCCTGCTGCCGTTCGTGTTCGTCTTCCTCACCTCGGTGATGACGGACCGCCAGGCCCTGACCTCCGACCTGTGGCCGCACCGGTGGCAGTGGTCGAACTTCGTCACCGTGTGGAACACCCCCGGCTTCCTCACCTGGTGGCGCAACACCCTGCTGTACGCGGGCCTGGGCACCGTGCTGACCGTCGCCTCCAGCCTGCCGGTGGCGTACGCGCTGGCACGGTTCCGCTTCCGCGGCCGCCACCTCGCCCTGACCGCCGTGGTCGCGATGATGATGCTGCCGCCGCAGGTCACCGTCATCCCGATGTACCTGTTCTGGGCGAAGCAGCTCCACCTGTCCGGCACGCTCTGGCCGCTGATCGTCCCGATGGCGTTCGGCGACGCCTTCACCATCTTCCTGCTGCGCCAGTTCCTGCTCACCATCCCCAAGGAGTACGTGGAGGCCGCCCGGATCGACGGCTGCGGCGAACTGCGCACCCTGCTGCGGGTGGTGCTGCCGATGGCGAAGCCCGCGATCGCCGCCGTCGCGCTCTTCCAGTTCTTCTACTGCTGGAACGACTACTTCGGGCCGCAGATCTACGCGTCCGAGAACCCGGGCGCCTGGACCCTCAGCTACGGGCTGGAGTCCTTCAAGGGCGCCCACCACACCAACTGGAACCTCACCATGGCGGCGACGCTGCTGGTGCTGGCACCGGTGATCGTTCTGTTCTTCTTCGCACAACGCGCCTTCATCGAGGGCGTCACACTGACAGGGGTCAAGGGCTGATGTCCGCACTCAAGCTGGCAATCGTCGGCGGTGGTTCCACCTACACGCCGGAGCTGATCGACGGGTTCGCGCGGCTGCGCGACACCCTGCCGATCGGCGAACTGGTGCTGGTCGACCCGGCGGCCGACCGCCTGGAGCTGATCGCCGGACTGGCCCGCCGGATCTTCGCGAAGCAGGGCCACGGCGCCGTCGTCACCACCGCCACCGACGTCGCCTCGGGCGTCCAGGGCGCCGACGCGGTGCTGCTGCAGCTGCGGGTCGGCGGGCAGGCGGCCCGCGACAAGGACGAGACCTGGCCGCTGGAGTGCGGCTGCGTCGGCCAGGAGACCACCGGCGCGGGCGGCCTCGCCAAGGCGCTGCGCACCGTCCCGGTGGTGCTGGACATCGCCGAGCGGGTCCGCCGGGCCAACCCGGACGCCTGGATCGTCGACTTCACCAACCCGGTCGGCATCGTCACCCGCGCCCTGCAGACCGCCGGGCACAAGGCCGTCGGCCTGTGCAACGTCGCGATCGGCTTCCAGCGCAGGTTCGCCGCCCACCTGGGCGTCGACCCGGAGCTGGTCCGCCTGGACCACGTCGGCCTGAACCACCTGACCTGGGAGCGCGGCGTCACCCTGCTCGACGCCCCCGGCGCGGCCACCGGCCGCGAGGTGCTGCCGCAGCTGCTCGCCGAGCACGGCGAGGCGATCGCCGCCGACCTGCACCTGCCGCTGCCGGTCTTCCGCCGGCTCGGCGTCGTCCCCTCGTACTACCTGCGGTACTTCTACCAGCACGACCTGGTCGTCCGGGAGCTGAAGGAGAAGGGCTCCCGGGCCGCCGAGGTCGCCGCGATCGAGAAGCAGCTGCTGGAGCTGTACGCCGACCCCGCCCTGGACACCAAGCCCGAACTGCTCGGCAAGCGCGGCGGCGCGTTCTACTCCGAGGCCGCCGTGCAGCTGATCGCCTCGCTGCTGGGCACCGACGGCCGCACCACCGTCCAGGTCGTCAACACCCGCAACGACGGCGTGCTGCCGTTCCTGCCCGACGACGCGGTGATCGAGGTCCCGGCCGAGGTCGACGCCACCGGCGTCCGCCCGCTGCCGCAGCGCCCGGTCGAGCCGCTGTACGCCGGCCTGATCGCCAACGTCACCGCCTACGAGCACCTGGCGCTGGACGCCGCGCTCCACGGCGGCCGGGACCGGGTCTTCGACGCACTGCTCGCCCACCCGCTGGTCGGGCAGATCGAACTCGCCGACCAGCTCACCGACCGGCTGCTGGCCCACAACCGCGACCACCTGAGCTGGGCGTGACCGGCACCATGCGCACCAGCACCCGGCACCACCACAGGGGGACCGGCCGATGAGCCACTCCGCACTCCGGCCCGGCGTCCTCGCGATCGACGCCGGCAACAGCAAGACCGACCTGGCCCTGGTCGGTGCCGACGGCACCGTCCTGGCCACCGCCCGCGGCGGCGGCTTCCAGCCGCAGCTCACCGGCCCGGCCGCGGCCGTCGCCGCGCTCGCCCCGCTGGTCGACGACCTGGCCCGGCAGGTCGGCGCCGACCGGCGGCCCGACGGGCCGCCGCTGACCGACCACGTCAGCGCCTGCCTGGCCAACGCCGACCTGCCGGTCGAGGAGCAGCAGCTGCACGAGGCGATAGCCGGGCACGGCTGGGCGCCGTCCGTGCACGTCGCCAACGACACCTTCGGGCTGCTGCGGGCCGGCACCGACGGGCCGCTGGGCGTCGCGGTGGTCTGCGGCGCGGGCATCAACTGCGTCGGCCTGCGCCCCGACGGGCGCACCGCCCGCTGGCCCGCGCTCGGCCGGCTGACCGGCGACTGGGGCGGCGGCGGCGGCCTCGCCGAGGAGGCGATGTGGCACGCGGCCCGCGCCGAGGACGGCCGAGGCGCGCCCACCCTGCTCTCCCCGATGATCGGCGCGCACTTCGCGCTGGCCGGCGCCAACGCGGTCGCCGAGGCGGTCCACCTGGGCCGGATCGACCGGGCCCGGCTGCACGAGGTCTCCCAGGTGCTGTTCGAGGCGGGCCGGGCGGGCGACGCCGTCGCGCTCGCCCTGATCGACCGGCAGGCCGACGAGGTCGCCCGGCTCGCCGTGATCGCGCTGACCCGGCTCGACCTGCTCGACCGGCCGGTGCCGGTGGTCCTCGGCGGCGGCGTGCTGGCCTCCCGGCAGCCGCTGCTGCTCGACAACCTGACCGCCCGGCTGGCCGCCGACGCGCCGCTCGCCGAACCGCGCGTGGTCGTCGCCCCGCCGGTGCTGGGCGCCGCCCTGCTCGGCCTGGACCACCTGGGCGCCCCGCCCGAGGCGCACCGCCGCCTGCGCGAGGCGTACCCGACGGCCCGCCCGATAGCGGCCTGACGGCCCGCCGGTCCGGGCGAACCGCCGGCCGGAGCCGCGCCGAGGCACCGCACACGCCTCGGCCGCTCCGGCCGGCGGTTCGCCGTTGCCCGGTCCGCCGGTTCCCCGGCTCAGCTCCGGCGGCCGCGCGAGCGCCGGGCCGCGAGCAGCACCGCGCCGCCGAGCAGAAGCAGCACCGCACCGGCCCCCGCGGCGGCGGCCGGCACGCCGGTGCCGGGCAGCTCGGGGCCGGGCCGCGGCGTCGGGCTCGGGGTGGGGGTCGGGACCGGGGCCGGGCTCTGCGACGGCTGCGGGGACGGCGACGGCGACGGGCTGGGGCTGGGGGCGTCGACGGTGACGGTGGCGCTCGCGCTGTCGTTGGACGGGTCGGTGTCGGTCTGGTCGAGCCCGCTCAGCGCGGCGGTGTTGGTGCGGGTGCCGGGTTCGGTGGCGCGGACGGTCAGGGTGAGCCGGGCCCGGTCGCCGACGGCGAGGCCGCCGATCGTCCACACCCCGGTGGCGGCGTCGTAGCCGCCGGTCGCCGGTTCGGCCCGGACGAGTTCCAGGCCGGGCGGGAGCGGGTCGGTGACGGTGAGCCCGGTGGCGGGCGCGGGGCCGTCGTTGGCGGCGGTGACGGTGAACACGGCCTGGCCGCCGACCTGCTGGCGCGCGGTGTCAACGCTCTTGCCGATCACGATGTCGGTGTCGGTGAGCGGCCGGACGGTGGCGCTCGCGGTGTTGTTGGCGGTGACCGGGTCGTACTGGTCGGCGGCGGTGACGGTGGCGGTGTCGGTGGCGGGCGCGGCGGCGTCCAGCCGGACCAGCAGGGTCAGGTCGACGGATCCGCCGGCGGGCAGCGCGGGCACCGTCCACTTCCCGGTGGCCGGGTCGTAGGCGGTGCCGGCGGCGGCGGTCGGGGTGAGCAGGGTCGTCCCGGCGGGCACCGGGTTGTCGACGACGACGTTGGTGGCGTCGGCCGGGCCGTGGTCGGTCAGGGTGACGGTGAAGGTGGTGGTGGAGCCGACCGGCAGCAGCCGCGGGTCGGCGGTGACGGTGACGCCGAGGTCGGCGACGGCGACCACGGGGACGGTCGCGGTCGACGGCGCGGCGGTGACGGCCTGTCCGATCGGGGTGACGGCGCCGGCGGTGGCGGTGTTGCTGAACGAGCCCGCCGCCAGGTCCGCCTCGGTGACGGTGTGGCTGCCGGTGCACACCAGCGACTCGCCGGGCGGCAGCGTCGAGCCGGGGCAGGCCAGGTCGGTGATCAGCGGGTCGCGGACCACGACGGTGGAGAGCGTCGCGCCACCGGTGTTGGTGGCGGTGAAGGTGTAGTCGACCACCTGGCCGACGGTGTGCGGGGCGGGCGTGACGGCCCGCTTGTCCAGGGCCAGCGCGGCGGTCAGCGGCACGGTGACGGTGGACGGGCCGGACTCCAGCCGGCTGCCGATCGCCGGGACCGCGGTGGCGTTCGCGGTGTTGACGACCTGCCCGGCGGCGACGTCCGCGGCGGTGACGGTGTGGCTGCCGGTGCACACCACGGTCGAGCCGGGGGCCGGCGCGGGCGGCAGGGTGGTGGCGGGGCAGACCACCGGCGCCAGCCGGTCGTCCGTGACGTTCAGCGAACCGACCTCCACCGCACCGGCGTTGGTGACCACGTACTGGTACGGGATGACCGTCCCCTCGGTGATCTCGGCGGGCAGCGGGGAGCCGGTCCGGTCGACCTGCTTGACCAGGTCGAGGTCGCCCAGCGGCAGGATCGAGGCGGCGGTGACGTTCCGGATCAGGTGGACGTCGGTGGAGCCGCCGGTGGAGGCGCTGAACCCGAACTTGTAGGTGGACGGCAGCCCGGCCGGGGCCGGCTCGTCCAGCACCCGGTGCCAGCCGGTGCCGTCCTCGAAGTCGACCTGGACGATCACCCGGGGCGCGGGGGCGGGCGTGATCTGCACGTTGACGGTGCGCTTGGCGGCCGCCGGGTCGGTGGTGCCGTACGGCGTGCCCAGGCTGCCGGGCAGCGTGCTGGCGGCCCGCGGCGGGGTGCCGGTCGGCGCGGTGGTGGTGGACGCCAGGTAGCAGTAGCCGGAGATGCCCGCGCCCGGGCCGCGCAGGGTGATCACGTTGGGCGCGACCGGGCCGTCCTCCTTGACCGGCGACTGCTGCCCGGTCGGGCAGTCCGCGCCCCGCATCTCGCCGTCGTTGTAGAAGTTGCCGTACATGTCGAGGCCGACGCCCAGGTAGCCGCCGACCACGCCGGGGCTGAGGTTGCGCTGCGCGTAGCCGAGGCTGCCGCCGTCCGCGCCCTTCGAGTCCAGCGGGGTCGCGCCGTCCACCAGGTAGAAGCCGATGCCGTCGCCGGGCTGCTGGTTGCCGCCGTACTGGTACTGCTCGAAGGTCACCGACAGGCCCGCCGAGGACGGCACCGGGCGGCGGTACAGCAGCGAGCCGCCGACGAACCCGGCCGAGTCGTTCAGCTGCAGGTAGCCGGGCACCACCCCGGGCACCGGGGCGGCCGGGCTGCCGCCGAGCGGGCAGGACGGGATCGGCGCGTCGGTGGGCGCGGGCGTGCTGCCGGGCGGCGCGCCGGTCAGGCAGGTGTCGCCCAGCGGCTCCCAGGACGGGTCGGGCACCGAGGCGCCGCCGAAGGTCTCGTCGACGATCACCGTCCCGCCGGTCGGCGGGTCCGCGACCGCCCGCGGCGCCACCGCCACCGGTCCCACCGCCAGCACCGCCGCCGCCAGCCCCCGCGCCACCCGTCCCGCCGTCCGTCCCGCCATCCGCCCGCTCCCGCCGCCGACCCGCCGCACCGACCCACCACCGGGCCGGGCGGGCCGAGCGTAGGCGTCCGGGACGCGCCCGCCCGGGCAGTGCGCCATCGGTGGGCGCGGCGGTCCGGCGGCGGTCCGGGCCCCGGTCGTCAGGCGTCCGGGCGGAGGCACTCGACGAGGTAGGCGCCGGTGTCGGGGTCGGTGGTGACGCCGTGGGCCTCGCTGGCGAAGCCGGGGAAGGCGCGGTCGAAGGACTCCAGGGCGGTGAGGTAGCGCAGCAGCGGGCCGTCGGGGGCGCCGAGGGACTCGCCGGGCATCAGGACCGGGATGCCGGGCGGGGTGACGGTGACCATGGCGGCGGCGGTGCGGTGGGCGGCGTCGGCGAGACGCAGGCGTTCGGTGCCGCCGCGGACCAGCCGCTGGTGGCAGTGCCGGGGCGGGTGGACCGGCCGGGGCGGGTGCCGGAACGCCTCGTCGAGGGCCTGGACGAACGCGCCGTCGGTGAGGTGGCGGTGCATCCGGTCGCACAGTCCGCGCAGGGTGGTGCCCTCGTACCGGCGCGGGTGCCGTTCGACCAGGGCGGGCAGCACCCGGGTGAGCGGGGCGTCCTCGTCGTGGAGCGCCTTGAAGTCCATCAGGGCGTCGGTGAGGGTGCCCCACTTGCCCTTGGTGATGCCCATCGAGAACAGCACCAGGGTGCTGTAGCTGTCGGTCTTCTCCACCACGATGCCGCGGGCGGCGAGGTACTCGGTCAGCACCCGGGCCGGGATCCCCCACGGCTGGGCCGCCCCGGCGGCGGTGACGCCGGGGCAGGTGAGGGTGACCTTGACCGGGTCGAGCAGGCAGTGGCCCTCGCTCAGGCCGTCGAAGCCGTGCCAGGCGGCGCCGGGTTCGAGCCGCCAGCAGGAGGGGTCGCCGGTGAGCAGGGCGAGCGGCGCGTCCGCGAAGGGGACCGGGGTGCCGGTGGCGGGGTCGGTGACGGTGTCGGGCTGCCAGACGCCGAAGAACCAGTCCGGGCGGTCGCCGGCGGCGCTGATCCGGCGGCCGGTGCGCACGACGGCCTGCCGGAAGCGGACCGCCTCGGTGACGGCCTCGTCGACCAGCCAGTGGCCCTGCGGCCCGTCCATCATGGCGGCGGCGACGTCGAGGGAGGCGATCGCGGGGTAGAAGGCCGAGGTGGTGCCGTGCATCATGAACGTCTCGTTGAAGCGGTCGTGCTCGACCGGGGCCCGGGGGGCCGGGCGGACGTGCACCATGGCGCACTGCGACAGCGCGGCGAGCAGCTTGTGGGTGGACTGGGTGGCGAACACGGTGGGCCGCTCGGGTTCCGGCAGGGTGTCCGGGCCGACCGCCATGCCGTACCGGCCCTCGTACAGCGGGTGGAAGCGGGCGTAGGCGAACCAGGCCTCGTCGAAGTGCAGCCGCGGGGTGCTCGGCGCGAGCGCCCGGGCCAGTGCGACGGTGTCGTAGCAGAGGCCGTCGTAGGTGGAGTTGGTGACCACCGCGTACTGGGCGCGGGGCGAGAGCGCGCCGGCGGTCAGCGGGTTGGCGGCGATCCGGGCCGCGACGGCGGCCGGTTCGACCTCGGCGGGCGGCAGCGGCCCGGCCAGGCCGTAGCCGTTGCGGGTCGGCACCAGGTAGACCGGGCGGGCCCCGGAGACCACCAGGCCGTGCAGGACGGACTTGTGGCAGTTGCGGTCGACCAGGGCGATCTCGTCGGTGGTGACGCTGTGGTGGCCGACCATCCGGTTGCCGGTGGAGTTGCCGTGCAGCACGAAGTAGGTGCGCTCGGCGCCGAACACCCGGGCGGCGTTGCGCTCGGCCGCGCCGATCGGGCCGCTGTGCTCGTACAGCGAGCCGAGCGCGCCGACCGAGATCGACAGGTCGGTGCGCAGCAGGTGCTCGCCGTAGTAGTCGAAGAAGGCGCGTCCGGCGGCCGACTTCAGGAAGGCCACGCCGCCGGAGTGGGCGGGGGTGTGCCAGGAGTACTCGTGGGCGTCGTCGAAGCGGCGCAGGGCGCGGAAGAACGGCGGCAGCACGCCGGCCCGGTAGGCCGCGGCGGCGGTCGCGATCCGGCCGGCGATGAACGCCGGGGTGTCCTCCAGCGGCCAGACGTAGCCGACCACGGTCTCGGCGACCCACAGCGGCAGGTGCTCCAGGTCGTGGTCCGCGCCGTCGGTCATCAGCAGGAACACCGGCAGGTCGGTGAAGCGGCGGCGCACCCATTCCAGCACCTCCGCGCCGCCGGACGGTCCGGGCAGGTCCCAGGCGACCACGGCGGCCGCCAGCCCGGCCTCGACCCGCAGCGTGGCCACCGCGTCCCGGGCGTCCCCGGCCCACCGCGGCTCCAGCCCCCGCCCGGTCAACTCCTGGGCGATCCGCCGCAGTTGTTCGGCGCTCACCCCGCCGCCCCGCGGGTCCTCCCGCACCGCCAGCAGTACCGTGCCGTCCGTCATGGTCCGCCTACCCTCTGTCGCGGCCCGCACCGCGCGGCGGTGACGGGACGTGGGTGGGGTGCCATTGTGGCCTTCGCACACGACCGACCGTGCGGCCAGCAGGCCCGGTTCACCCGGACGAGCGGCGGGCGGCGCGGGCGTTGACGGGCGGGTGGCGACGGGCAGGCGGTGACGGGCAGGTGGTGACGGTGCGTCACGTCGTCGACGAGTTCCCGGCCCCGGTATCGGTTGGATGAAAATCCGGCCGCAGTGTCGGGGATGCCCGTTCTGTCCGTTGAAGGCCGCGGACGGGGTTGTTAGTGTCGCGCGCCTACAGCGCGTCCGACGGGGGCGTGCGCTGGAGTGCCGGGAGCAGCGCCAGATGGCGATCGTCAAGTCCACGATTCAGCAGCAGGTCGCCGACGCGATCGCCGCGATCGAGCCCAACGACCGTCCGGTCGCCACCATCCAGACCATCACGGGCCCGAGCCCGTGGCTGACGAACGGCGTGCTCGGCCTGATCGGCCAGCTGATGGTGAAGTACTACTTCGTCACGCTGACCCACCGGGTGGTCGTGATCCACCGCACCTCCCGGATCAGCAACCGCCCGCAGGAAGTCCTGTACGTGATCCCGCTGGACCAGGCCCGCGCCGCGATCAGCGACGTGCGGCGCAACACCCTGTGGAGCTCGCTGCGCTTCCAGCTGCCGAACGAGGCGACGCCGACCCGGCTGAACGTCCACCGCGTCTGGCGGACCGAGATGGACACCTTCGTCGGCACCCTGCTCGGCGGCGGCGCCCCGGGCGTCCCCGGCCAGTACCCGCCGGCCCAGCTGCCGGGCCAGGCCCCGTACCAGGGCGGGCCGGCGCCCGTCCCGGGCCAGCAGGCCTACCCGGCGGCCCCGCCGGCCGCGCCGTACCCGCCGCAGCAGGCGTACCCGGCCGCCCCGCCGCAGCAGGCGCCGGGGCAGTACCCGCCGGCTCCGGGCGCCAACCCGTACCAGAGCTGATCAGCACGGCGCCGGGGCGCCCGTCCGACCGCGGTGCGCGGACCGGGCGGGCGCTCCGGCGTTCCGGCGCTCTCGCGGTGCTCTCGGGGGCGGGTCAGCCGAGGTGGGTGCGGGCCCAGTCGGCGAGCAGGCGGGCGCAGTGGTCGACGGACTCCTGCCAGCTGCGGACCGCGCCGTCGCCGGCCTCGTCGCTGACGTGCTTGACCAGGCGGACGGGGAGGCCGGCGCGGCGGGCGACGGTGGCGAGCGCGTAGCCCTCCATGTCGACCAGGTCGGCGCGGCGGGCGAGTTCGTCGCGTTCGGCGTCGGCGGAGACGAAGCGGTCGCCGGTGGCGAGGACGGGGCCGGTCGGGCCGAGGTCGATCGGGCCGTCCAGCGGGCGGCCGGTGAGCCGTTCGAGCAGCGGGGTGTCCAGGTCGTGCTGGAGCACCCGGCCGATCTCGTGGGTGCCGCCGAGGCCGGGGCGCAGCGCGCCCGCGGTGCCCAGGTTGACGACGCCGGCGGGCCGCTCGCCGGAGGCCAGCAGGGTGGCCAGGGCGGCGGCGGCGTTGAGCTTGCCCATCCCGGTGAGCAGGACCGGCAGGCGGTCGCCGAGGTGCGCGGCCTCCTCGGGCAGGGCCACGACGAGCAGCGGGCGGTCGGGGGTGACGGTTCCGGTCAGGTGCATGGCGCCCAGCTTACGAGGGCGTCCGGGGCGGCTCCGGGCCCGGCCGGGGGCGGCTCCGGGCCCGGTTCCGGCCCCGGCCGGGGCACAGATCGGTCACCGCCCGGCGAACAGCAGACCAACTCCGGTCCGGACGGGCCTCCCGCTGGCGATACTGCCCGGTGACGGGGGTCGGTGGAGCCGAGGGGGAACGGTGGCCGGACAGACAGAGGGGGGCGTCCTGACGCCGCCCGCCACCGCCGCGCCGCGGCCCGGTGCGCCGGGCACGGAGGCGGGGAGGGTGGCGGGGCCGGGGCCGTCCGGCCCGCTGGCCCGGCTGCGGTCGGCCGCGCGGACCCCGCCGGGCCGGCTGCGCACGGCGGGCGCGGTGCTGACCGCGCTGGTGCTGCTGTTCGGCCTGGCCGCGAGCTGGCAGTCCGTCGAACGGTCGTCCGCCGCCCGGGCGTTGGTGTCCCGCAGCGAGCCGCTCAGCCAGGACGCGGCGGAGCTGTACCGCTCGCTGGCGGACGCCGACGCGACCGCCGCCGCCGGGTTCCTGATGGCCGCGGCCGAGCCGCCCGAGGTCCGCAAGCGCTACCAGGACGACCTGGCGACGGCGTCCCGGCTGATCCCGCAGGCGGCCGCGCGCAGCGGTTCGTCCGCCGAGGCGCAGCGCCGGCTGGCCGAACTGGCGCAGCAACTGCCGCGCTACGCGGGCCTGGTGGAGACCGCCCGGGCGATCAACCGGGAGGGCCTGCCGCTGGGCGGCGCCTACCTGCGGTACGCCTCCGACTACATGCAGCGGACGGTGCTGCCGAACGCGCAGAAGCTCGCCGAGACCGAGGACGCCGCGCTGCGGGCGGACTACGACGCGGCGGCCTCGGCGCCGTGGGCGGCGCTGGCGCTGGGGGTGCTGGCGCTGGCCGCGCTGGGCCGCTACCAGCTGGTGCTGTTCCGGCGCACCAACCGGGTGTTCAACCCGGGCCTGCTGGCGGCCTCGCTGGCGGTGCTGGTCGCGCTGGGCTGGACGGTCGCCGGCGCCGCCTCGGCGGGCAACGGCCTGCACCGGGCCCGGATCCAGGGCATCGACCCGCTGGGCGAGTTGAACCGGGTGCGGGTGACGGCGCTGCAGGCGCACGGCGCGGAGATCCTGAACCTGGTCTCGCGCGGCGCCACCGAGGTCTACAACGGCCACTGGGACGAGCTGACGAAGGCGCTGAACGACGACCGCGAGCGCGTCCCGGGCTCGGTGGACTACCTGGTGAGCTGGGCGCCCGAGCGGCCCCGGCCGCAGCTGGAGGAGGCGGCCCGCTGGTTCACCGAGTGGCAGCGGCGGCACGCGGCCGCCGCGAAGCTCGACGAGGACGGCAAGTACGAGGAGACGCTGGCCAAGTCCCTGGCGCCGGGCCGCGACGACACCGCGGCGGCCGCGTTCAACGCCGCCGACCGGCAGTGGGCGCTGGCCGGGCAGGTCGAGCAGGCCTCGTTCGAGGCGGCCGCCGGCGGCATCGGCGGGGTGCTGGCCGTCCAGGCGGTGGCGGTGGCGCTGCTGGCCGCGCTGGCGGCGGGCGGCACGGTGCGCGGCATCGGGCGCCGACTGGCCGAGTACCGGTGACGGGCGACGGACGACGGGTGACGGGGGAACGAAGGATGCGCAGGGTGAGGACGGGGACGCTGCCGGCCGCCGCGGCACTGCTGGCGGGCCTGCTCGGCACCGGCGGCTTGGCCGCCGGCGCGGGCGGCACGGTCGCACCGGGCACCGCACCGGCGGCCGCGGCGGCCGGCGTCGCGCCGGGCCTCGCGCCGGCCGCGGACGACTGCGACACCGGGGTGTCGCTGCCGCCCGCGCAGCAGGCCGGGGCGAAGGTCCAGGAGATCCGCAGGCGCGGCTACCTGGTGGTCGGCGTCGACCAGAGCGCCTACAACTGGGGATACCGGGACTCGCTGAGCGGCAAGATCGAGGGCTTCGACATCGACCTGGCGCGCGCCGTCGCCAGGTCGGTCCTCGGCGACGAGAACAAGCTGGTGCTCAAGACCATCGCCACCGCCGACCGGGTCAAGCTGCTCCAGCAGCAGCCCCAGCCGATCGACCTGATCATCCGGGCGATGACCGTCACCTGCGACCGGATGAAGCAGATCGCCTTCTCCGCGCCGTACTTCAAGGTCTCCCAGCGGGTGGTGGCGCCGAAGACCGCACACGCCGACAGCGTGGCGAAGGCGCTCGGCGGCAAGCGGGTCTGCGCGGCGCTGAACTCCTCCTCGCACACCGAGCTGAAGGCGAACGCGCACGGCGCCGCCTCGGTCGTCACGCCCGAGAACCAGCTGGACTGCCTGGTGCTGATGGAGCTCGGCGAGGCGGACGCCACCCTGTCGGACAGTTCGCTGGCGGCGGCGATGGTCGCCCAGGACGAGACCATGGAGCTGGCCGGCGAGTCCTTCCTGCCCACCTACATGGGCGTCGGCGCGAACCAGCGCGACACCGACCTGGTCGCCTGGGTCAACCAGGTGCTGGCCGACTGGCGCACCAACGGCGGCTGGCAGGCCAGTTACGACCGCTGGCTGCGGTCCAGCATGGGGAAGCCCGACCCGTACCGGCCGTGGTGAGCGCCGGGACCCTCCTCGGGCCCGGGCACGGGCACGGGCGCGCGAACGGGAATCCGGGGGACCGCCGTCCGCCCGGCACCGGGCGTCGGGGAGACTGGCGGCCGACGGGCCGTCACCGCGACCGCCCCGGGAGCGCCGCCCCGTCACCACGAGCGTGGCCGAGAGGAGGAACCGCGTTGGCCGGAACGACCCGCCCGGTGCTGAACCGTGAGGAGGTCGACCGCGCGCTGGCCCGGCTGGGGGCCGAGCGGGACGCGGTCGAGGCGGCGCTGCTGGCGCTCCAGGACCACCAGGGGCTGCGGCTGCTGACCGGCGCCGAGCTGGCCGGGCGCACCCGCGAGCGCTGGTCGGTCGCCGAGGGGGGCGTCGCCCTGCTGTGGGCGCTGTTCGACCGCTACGCGGAGGCGCTGGCCTCGGCCCGCGCGGTCCGCTCCCGGCGCAACCGGCCGACCGCCGCCGAACTCGCCGAGCTGAGCGAGCTGCTGTCCGGCCGTTCGGTGACGGTCTCCGGCGGCCGGCTGCCGGACGCCGCCGCCGGGCTCGGCGCGCCCGCCCGGCTGGTGGAGCAGGTGACGCTGGCCGAGCTGCTGGAGCGGATGAACGGCTGGTACGCGCTGGTGGTCGAGGTGGTGAGCGCCGTCGACGCGGTCTGGTCGGCGCTGCCCGCCCGGATCGACCTGCTGCTGGCCGAGCTGGGCCGGGTGCAGATGCTGGCGGGCTCGGTCGGGGTCCGCCCCGGCGGGCACCCGCTGGCCGACGACCTGACCGGGCTGGCCGGGGAGCTGACCGCGCTGCGGACCCTGGTGGTGGCCGACCCGCTGGCGCTGTGGCGGCCCAGCCGGGTGCCCGCGCAGCGCGGCCGGGAGCCCGAGGGCGCCGCCTGGGCCTCGCCGGCCGGCGTCGTCGACACCGCCGGCTTCGACCGGCTGGGGCGCCGACTGGACGACGTCCGGGTCGAGTTGGAGGGGCTGCTGCGGCTGCGCGACGAGTCGCACGAGCGCCTGCAGCAGGTCGCCGACCTGCTGCAGCGCGCCGACCTGACGCTGGCCGAGGCCCGCCGGGCGCGCGGCGAGGTGCTGGCGAAGATCGCCGCGACCGAGGTGCCCGCCGTGCCGGGGCCGGCCTCCGCGCTGCGCGAGGCGATCGGCCAGGCCGTGGAGTACCAGCAGACCGGCCAGTGGCACCGGCTCGGCCCGCTGCTGGACGCGCTGGAGGACGCCGCCGCCAAGGAGCTCGGCCGGGCCCGGCAGGCGCTCACCGAGGTCGCCCAGCCGCTCGCCGTCCGGGCCGAGCTGCGCGGGCGGCTGGAGGCGTACAAGGCGATGGCCGCCCGGCTCGGTCTGGCCGAGGACCCGGAGGTCGTCGAGCGCTTCGAGAAGGCCCGCTGGCTGCTCTGGAGCGCCCCGTGCGACCTGCGGGCCGCCGCCGAGGCGGTCGGGCGCTTCCAGCGGGCGCTGCGGCCGCCGCAGCCGCGACCGGAACAGCAGGCGGCGCCCGTCCGGGACGGCCGGCCGCCGGAGCAGGGCGACCAGGGGGAGGACACCGATGGCTGAGGCATGCGCCCGCGCGGGCTGCACCGGGGAGATCGACACCGACGGGTACTGCACCGAGTGCGGGCTCACCCCCGAACGCGGCCCGGCGTCGGCGCCGGTTCCGGTGCCCGTCGGGAGCGGCGCCGCGTGCGGGCGCGCGGGCTGCGCGGGGACGATCGACCCGGACGGCTACTGCGACGCGTGCGGCCTGGCCGCCGCCGCCCCTTCGGCCCCGGTCGCGGTGCCCGCCCCGCGCGCGGCCGTCGAGCCGGGCACCTCGTGCGGGCGCGACGGCTGCGCGGGCACCATCGACCCGGACGGCTACTGCGACACGTGCGGCCTGGCCGCCGCCGTCGCCCCCGCCGCTCCCCCGGTGCCGGAGCGGGCCGCGCCGCCGTCCGCCTCCGCCCGTTCCCGGGCGAGCCGTTCGGGCCGTTCCGGCCGCTCGGCCCGCTCCGGGTCGGTGTCGGTGCGCAGTTCGAAGGGCGGCACCGGCACCGCGCGCCGCGGCGACCTGGGCGCGGGCCTGGTGGCGATCCCCCCGGTGCCGACCCGGGACCCGGCGCTGGCGGTGCTGGCGAACCCGGAGGTGCCCCCGCACAAGCGGTTCTGCTCGCGCTGCGACCAGCCGGTGGGCCGGGAGCAGGACGGCCGCCCGGGCCGTCCGGAGGGCTTCTGCGTCAAGTGCGGCACCCCGTACTCGTTCAGCCCGAAGCTGGCGCGCGGCGACCTGGTCGGCGGCCAGTACGAGGTGATGGGCTGCCTGGCGCACGGCGGCCTGGGCTGGATCTACCTGGCGGTGGACCGCCGGGTGAACGACCGCTGGGTGGTGCTCAAGGGCCTGCTCGACACCGGGGACGAGGACGCGCTGGCGGTGGCGATCGCCGAGCGGCGGTTCCTGGCCGAGGTCGACCACCCGAACATCGTCCGGATCATCAACTTCGTCGAGCACCCGGACGCCCGGACCGGTTCGACCGACGGCTACATCGTGATGGAGTACGTCGGCGGCAAGTCGCTGAAGGACATCGCCGACGAGCGCCGCACCCCGGACGGGCGGCGCGAGCCGCTGCCGGTCGAGCAGGCGCTGGCGTACGGTCTGGCGGCGCTGCCCGCGCTCGGCTACCTGCACGCCCGCGGGCTGGTGTACTGCGACTTCAAGCTGGACAACGTGATCCAGTCGGACGACATGCTCAAGATCATCGACATGGGCGCGGTCCGCCGGCACGACGACGACGGGCCGATCTACGGCACCGTCGGCTACCAGGCCCCGGAGATCGCCACCACCGGCCCCTCGCCGTCCTCCGACCTGTACACGGTGGCCCGCACGCTGGCCGTGATGACCTTCGACTTCCGCGGCTACACCGAGCGCTGGCGGCACGAACTCCCGGGCCCGGACGAGGTCGAGGTGTTCGCCCGGTACGAGTCCTTCCACCGGCTGCTGGTGCGCGCCACCGACCCCGACCCGGCCCGCCGGTTCGCCTCCGCCGAGGAGATGGCCGGGCAGCTGACCGGAGTGCTGCGCGAGGTGCTGAGCCTGCAGGACGGGCGGGCCAGGCCCGCCCCCTCCACCCTGTTCGGCCCCGAACTGCGCGTCGTCGACACCGAGTCGGGCGAGCACGCGCCGGACGCCCGGGCCGCCGCGCTGGCCCTGCCCGCACCGCTGACCGACCCGGCCGACCCGCGGGCGGGCCTGCTGTCCGCGCTGTCCGCCGCCTCGCCCGCCGAGGCGCTGGCCGCCCTGCTGGCGGCCGGCGGCGCCGACTCCCCCGAGCTGCGGCTGCGGCTGCTGCGCACCCACCTGGAGCTGGCCGACCCGGCCGCGGCCGCCGGGGTGCTGGCCGGGCTGGAGGCCGAACACCCCGGCGACTGGCGGGTGGTGTGGCACCGCGGGCTGCTCGCGCTGGCCGACGGCCGGGCCGAGGCGGCCGCCGAGTCCTTCGAGGCGCTGTACGACGCGTTCCCCGGCGAGGCCGCGCCGAAGCTGGCGCTCGCGGTCTGCGCCGAACTGCTCGGCGACCACCCGGTCGCGGCCGGGTACTACGCGCTGGTCAACGGCGTCGACCGGTCCTTCGTCGGCGCCGCGTTCGGCCTGGCCCGGGTCCGGCTCGCGGACGGCGACCGGGCGGGCGCGGTCGCCGCGCTGGAGGCCGTCCCGGAGAGCTCCGCGCACTGGACCGCCGCCCGGATCGGCGCGGTCCGCGCCCGGCTGCGCGGCCGGGCCCCCACCGAACCGCTGGCCGCCGAACTCGCCGACAGCTCCGAGCGGCTGGCGGCGCTCACCCTGGACGCCCGGCGGCGCGAGGAACTCGCCGTCGAGGTGCTGGACTCGGCGCTCAACTGGGTCCTCGCGGGGGCCGCCGGCCGGCCCGCCACGCTGACCGTGCTGGGACATCCCGCCTCGGAACGGGAACTGAGGCTCGCCCTGGAACACTCCTACCGGATGTTGGCTCGGTTGTCCGACCGGGCCGAGACGAGGATCGAGTGGGTGGAACGGGCCAACCGGGCCCGCCCCAGGACATGGGTGTGAGCATGCCGCAGCAGACCGAGTGCCCGAACTGTGCCGAACCGCTGGGGCCCCAGGACGCCTTCTGCGGGGCCTGCGGCACCGCCCTGACCGGGCCGCCGACCCTGCGCGACCTGCCCGTCGTGCCCAGCTGCCCGCACTGCGGCTCCGCCGACCTCGCCGACGGCTGGTGCCAGCGGTGCGGGCAGGCCCAGCCCCGCGCGCGCGACCACCAGGAGCTCGAACTGACCGGCGTCGCCGCGGTCTCCGACCGCGGCCTGCGCCACCACCGCAACGAGGACGCGTTCACCGCCGCCACCGCCGAGGGCCCCGGGGGCGCGCCCGCGGTGCTCGCCGTGGTCTGCGACGGCGTCTCCTCCTCGTCCCGCCCGGACGAGGCGTCCGCCACCGCCGTCACCGCCGCCGCCGACTCGCTGGTCTCCGCGCTGACCGCCGGCCGCGACCCCGGCCAGGCGATGCGCGAGGCGATCGGCGCCGCCAACCGGGCCGTCACCGCGCTCGCCCACGACGGCACCGCCCCCGACACCCGGCACAGCAACGCGCCCGCCTGCACCTACGTCAGCGCGATCAGCGCCGGCGGCCTGGTCACCATCGGCTGGGTCGGCGACACCCGCGCCTACTGGATCCCGGACGACCGCGAGTCCGCCGAACCGTACCGGCTCACCGAGGACGACTCCTGGGCCGCCCGGATGGTCGCCGCCAACCTGATGGCCGAGGCCGAGGCGTACGCCGACCCGCGCGCCCACGCCATCACCGGCTGGCTCGGCGCCGACGCCGAGGACCTCGACCCGCACACCGTCAGCTTCACCCCGCACGTCCCCGGCGTGCTGCTGATCTGCACCGACGGGCTGTGGAACTACGCCGAGGCCGCCACCGACCTGGCGTTCGTGGTCCGCGCCGACGCCCGGACCGAACCGCTCGCCACCGCCCAGGAGTTGGTGCGGTTCGCGGTCGAGCGCGGCGGGCACGACAACATCACCGTCGCGGTCCTGCCGATCGACCCGCGGACCGCCCCGCCCGTCCACGACGCCACCCTGCTCGACCTGCCGCTGCCGCGCGCCGCCACCGACGCGGACGACGCCACCGTGCCGCTGCGCCCGGCCGCGCCGCCCGCCGTCCCGGCCGCGCCCGCCGCACCGTCCGCCCCGCCCGCCGCCGTGCCCGCGCCGCCCGCCGCACCGCCGGCCGTGCCCGAGCCGGTGGGGGCCGCCGCCGTCCCGGCCCCGCCGAGCGCCCCGCCCGCGCCGCCGAGCGCCCCGCCCGCGCCGCTGGCCGCGCCGACCGTGCCGCCGGCCGCGCCCGCCGGGGACTGATCCGCCGACGCACCACCACCGACACCGCCACCGCCTCACTCCGACAGGAGCTCTCCGCATGGCCTCGTTGTCCAAGCCCGACGCGCCCCGGTTCGACGTCGACGTCTTCCAGAACGAGTACCTCGCCCAGGGATCCCAGGAGGTCAACGCCATCGTCACGGTCACCGCGACCGGCGGCGGCACCTCCGGCGGCCGGCCGATCGGCGCCCCCGGGCCGGGCGCCGCCGTGGTCCTGGTGATCGACTGCTCCGGCTCGATGGACTACCCGGCCGGAAAGATGCGGCACGCCCGCGAGGCCACCGCCGCCGCCATCGACGAGCTGCGCGACGGCGTGGCCTTCGCCGTGGTGGCCGGCACCCACCAGGCGGCCGACGTCTACCCGGGCGGCGACCGGCTGGCCGTCGCCGACCCGGCCACCCGCGCGGAGGCCAAGGAGGCGCTGCGCCGCCTCAAGCCGTCCGGCGGCACCGCGATCGGCACCTGGATAGCCCGGGCCCAGCAGCTGTTCGCCTCCCGCCCGGAGGCCTCGATCCGGCACGCCATCCTGCTCACCGACGGCCGCAACGAGCACGAGAAGCCCGCCGACCTGCAGCGCTCGCTGGACGCGGCGACCGGCTACTTCACCGCCGACTGCCGCGGCGTCGGCACCGACTGGAAGGTCGCCGAGCTGCGGAAGATCTCCACCGCGCTGCTCGGCACGGTCGACATCGTCGCCGAGTCCTCCGGCCTGGCCGAGGACTTCCGGGCCATGATGTCCGCCGCGATGGGCAAGCAGGTCGCGGACGTCGCGCTGCGGGTGTGGACGCCGGTGGGCGCCCGGGTGAAGTTCGTCAAGCAGGCCGCGCCCGCCGTCGACGACCTCACCGAGCGCCGCACCGAGGCCGGGCCGCGGGCCGGGGACTACCCGACCGGGTCCTGGGGCGACGAGTCCCGCGACTACCACGTCTGCCTGGAGGTCCCGGCGGCGGCGGTCGGCAGCGAGATGCTGGCGGCCCGGATCAGCCTGGTCCTGCCGCAGCCCGACGGCACCGCCGAGGTGCTCGGCCAGGGCCTGGTGCGCGCCGTGTGGACGGACGACCTGGCCTCCTCGACCAGGATCAACCCGCAGGTCGCGCACTACACCGGGCAGGCCGAACTGGCCGACTCGATCCGCGACGGCCTGGAGGCCCACCGGGCGGGCGACCTGGAGCTCGCGAGCGCCAAACTGGGCGCCGCCGTCCGGCTGGCGTACGACAGCGGCAACGAGGGCACCCTCAAGCTGCTGCGGAAGGTGGTGGACGTGGTCGACGAGCGGGAGGGTACCGTTCGGTTCCGTAAGAACGTGAGCGAGGCCGACTCGATGACCCTCGAGACCCGGTCGACGAAGACCGTGCGCGTGAAGAAGTGAGCCGGACACCCGCCGGACCCGAACCTGCTGGAGTGGGGACCTGATGCCGATCTGCCCTAGGGGACACGAGTCACAGGCCGAGGACTGGTGCGACTACTGCGGTTTCCCGATGTCGCCGCCGCCCGGCCTGGCGATCCCCGGCTTCCCGAACGGCCCGGCCCAGCCCGGCGCCCAGGCGCAGGGCCAGCACGGCGGCCAGGCGCAGCACGGCGGCCACGCCCAGGGCCAGCACGGCAGCCACGCCCAGGGCCAGCACGGCGGCCAGGCGCAGCACGGCGGCCCCGCCGCGCCGCCGCCGGGCCCGCCCGGGCCGCCCCCCTCCTACGCCTCCTCCGGCTATCCGCCGGTCGGCCCGGGCAGCACCCCGCCGTCCGGCACCCCGGCCGGCGGTGGCGGCTACTTCGAGGCGCGCCGCACCCCGACCCCGCCGGCCGGCACGCCCACCGGCCCCGCCGCGGGCGGGCCCGGCGCCCCCGGCGCGCCGGGCCCGTACGGCGCCCCGCCGCCCCCGCCCACCACCGGCCTGGTGACCTGTCCGATCTGCCGCAGTCCGCAGACCGGCCGGTACTGCGAGGAGTGCGGCTACGACTACAACCTGGCCACCTCGGCCCGCCCGCCGGGCACCGCGCCGGGCCCGCTCGGCCACCAGCCGCCGCCCGCGCCGCCGCAGGGCCACCGGCCGCCGCCGCAGGGCTACGGCTTCCCGCCGCCCGCCGCGCCCCCGGCCGCCCCGCCCGCGTACGAGCCCCCGGCGCCGCCCGCGTACGAGCAGCCGCAGCGCCCGCCGCAGCCGCAGCCGCCGTACGAGCAGCCGCGCTCCCCGTACGAGCAGCCCCCGGCCCCGCAGTCGCCGTACGAACGTCCGCAGCCGCAGCAGTCCCCGTACGAGCAGCCGCAGCCGTCCTACGAGCAGCAGCGCTCCCCGTACGAGCAGGCGGCGCAGGCCGCCGCGCCCGCCGCGCCGGCCTTCGAGAAGCCCCCGGCGGCGTCGTTCCCGGACGTCGACTACGAGCGGACCGGCCCGGTGTACGCCGAGCCCTCCGCGCCGGGGTCGGGCCCGCAGCCGGGCCGGGACTCGGGGACGTCGTTCCGGCTGACCCCGCCCGGGCAGCAGCCGGGCGGCGCGCCGCAGCAGCGGGGCACCTGGTTCGCCGTGGTGGCGCCCGACCACGAGTACTTCACCGACATGATGACCCGTAGCGGCCCGGAGGCGTCCGGCCTGTACTTCCCGCAGTACACCGCGGAGCGGCGGGTCCCGCTGACCGGCCGCGGCCAGCTGCGGATCGGCCGGCGCAGCCAGCAGCGCGGCACCGTGCCGGAGATCGACCTGTCGGTCTCCCCGGAGGACCCGGGCGCCTCGCACCACCACGCCCTGCTGGCCGAACAGCCGGACGGCAGCTGGGTGGTGGTCGACCAGGACTCCACCAACGGCACCACCATGAACGGCAGCCCGGACACCCTGCCGCCGCACACCGCGATCCCGCTGAACGACGGCGACCGGATCCACGTCGGCGCCTGGACCACCATCACGGTGCACCTGGCCTGACCCCGCGTCAGCGTTCCGCCCGCCGACCGGGCGTCACCACCGGCCCGCGCACCGGGAGTTGAGACTCCCGGGGCGCGGGTCGTCCCGTCCCCGGGGCCGTCCGCCGTCCCGTGCGCCGGATCGTTCGCCGCCCTGACACCGGATGCTCAAAATTCGCACAAAAGTGCTCGTCGGGCCTGCCCACCCCCCTACGATTCGCCCCATGAGCGAAGCAATAACCGCGGACGGGATCCGGAAGCGGTACGGGGATGTCCAGGCCGTCGACGGGGTGTCGCTCTCCGTCGCGACTGGCGAGTTCTACGGTCTGCTCGGGCCCAACGGGGCCGGCAAGACGACCACGCTGGAGATCCTGGAGGGCATCCGGGAGGCCGACGAGGGCCGGGTCGAGCTGCTCGGCCTGTCGCCCTGGCCGCGCAACCCGAAGCTGCTGCCGCGGATCGGCGTGCAGTTCCAGGCCTCCGCGTTCTTCAACAAGCTGAGCGCGCGGGAGACCATCCGCACCTTCGCCTCCTTCTACGGCATCGGCCCGAAGGCGGCCGACGCGATGCTGGAGCGGGTCGGCCTGACCGAGTCCGCGAACGTGCTGACCGACAAGATGTCCGGCGGCCAGGCCCAGCGGCTGTCCATCGCCTGCGCCCTGGTGCACGACCCGGAGCTGGTGTTCCTGGACGAGCCGACCACCGGCCTCGACCCGCAGGCCCGCCGCAACCTGTGGGACCTGCTGCGCGACATCAACGCCGAGGGCCGCACCGTGGTCCTCACCACGCACTACCTGGACGAGGCCGAGGTGCTCTGCGACCGGGTCTCGGTGATGGACCACGGCAGGGTGCTGAAGACCGGCGCCCCGGCCGCGCTGGTCCGCGAGATCGACGACACCGTCCGGGTCCGGATCGAGTCCGGCCTGCTGACCGCCGACCGGGCCCGCGAACTGCTCGCCGCCGCGGGCGCGGAGCACGCCAACCTGGAGGACGACGGCGTCACGCTGGCGCTCTCCACCGCCGACCCCGGCCCGGTGCTGGCCGTGCTGGCCGAGCAGAACGCGCTGCGCGGCCTCGAAGTCCGCGGCGCCACCCTGGAGGATGTCTTCCTCCAGCTGACCGGACGGGAGTACCGGGCATGACCGCCACCGAACGGACCCCCGCCCAGGCACCCGCCCCGGCCCCGGCCGCCGGGGACGGGGAGAGGGCCAACGCCTTCGTCGGCCTGTCCCGGGTGATGCTGCTGGGCTTCCTGCGCGACAAGGGCACCCTGTTCTTCACCCTCGCGCTGCCGCTGATGTTCCTGCTGCTGTTCGGCGTCCTCTACAAGGGCGGCGGCAGCTCGCACGTCAAGGTCGCCCAGGTCGGCCAGGTCAGGCTCCTGGACGACGCCCGCGCCCACGCCAACGGCTCGCTGGACGCGCTGGAGATCACCACCGGCCTGAGCGAGTCCGACGCCCTGACCAAGGTCAGGAAGGGCGAGCTGGACGGCCTGGTGTCGGAGGGGCCGGACGGCGCCCTGGTGCTCCGCTTCAGCCAGGCCGACCAGGTCAAGTCCGGTACCGTGCTGGGCATCGTCGGCTCGCTGGTGGACGGCGCCAACCAGGCCGCCTCGAACACTCCGCCGAAGTACCGCCTGGACGCCTCCAAGGTCGAGGACGACTCCACCAAGCCGATCCAGTACCTGACCCCGGGCCTGCTCGCCTACGCCGTCGCCATGGGCGCGGTCTACGGTGCCTCCTTCACCCTGGTCACCTGGCGCAAGAAGCGGGTGCTGCGCCGGCTGCGGCTGGCGCCCATCTCGGCGGGCACCATCGTCGGCGCCCGGGTGCTGGTCAGCGTGCTGGTCGCGCTCGCCCAGACCGCGCTGTTCCTGATGGTCGCGCAGATCGACTACTTCGGCCTCAAGCTCACCGGCAACTGGTGGCTGGTGCTCCCGCTGGTGGTCTGCGCCACCCTCGCGTTCATGTCGATCGGCCTGGTCACCGGCTCGCTGGCGAAGACCGAGGAGTCGGCGAACGGCATGAACCAGCTGATCATCCTGCCGATGTCCTTCCTCGGCGGCGCCTTCATCCCGCTGGACTTCGCCCCGAGCTGGCTGCAGGACGTCTCCCGGGCGCTGCCGCTGCGCTACCTGATCGTCCCGGCGAAGTCGGTGCTCAGCCAGGGCGGCGGCCTCGCCGAGGCGCTGCCCGCGATGGGCGTCCTGCTGGGCTTCACCGCGGTGCTGTGCGCCGTCGCGTGGCGCTTCTTCAACTGGGACGACGCGTAACCGCCGCCGCCGCCGCCCCGGGACGGGGGTCGTACGCCGGAAGTCCCGGTGTACGGCCCCCGTCGGCGTCTGCGACCATGGACGGGTGACTGACACCGGGCGCGAGACCACCACACAAGAGGAGACCTTCTACCAGCAGGTCGGCGGCGAGGAGACCTTCCGCCGGCTGGTCCGCCTCTTCTACCGGGGCGTCGCCCAGGACGAACTGCTGCGCCCGATGTACCCGGAGGAGGACCTCGGCCCCGCCGAGGAGCGCTTCGCGCTGTTCCTGATGCAGTACTGGGGCGGCCCGCGCACCTACAGCGAGCGCCGGGGCCACCCCCGGCTGCGGATGCGGCACGCCCCGTTCACGGTCGACCGGGCCGCGCACGACGCCTGGCTGAAGCACATGCGCGCCGCCCTGGACGAGCTGGCGCTGCCCGCCGAGGCCGACCGCGAGCTGTGGAGCTACATGACGTACGCCGCCGCCTCGATGGTCAACACGGCGGGCTGAGGCCCGGCGCCGGCCGGGCCGCCGCTCAGCGCAGCGGGCTGAGGCCGAGGCCCGCGCCGGGCGCGGCCGCCGTGCGCAGCGCGACCGAGCCGGCCGGTGCGTCCAGCCGCAGCCAGGGCCCGGCCCGGTGGGCGGCGAGCGGGGCGCCGGGACGCAGGAAGCCGATCGCGTGGGCGGCGTGCGCGGCCCGCAGCGGCAGGCCCTCGGCGGCGGCCAGCGGGCGGGACCAGATCTCGTCGGCGATCGCGTCGACCGCCTGCCTGGTCCGGTGGTGGTCCGGCACCTCGGCGGTGCGGCGCTTGAACTCCTCGACGGCGGCGAGCACCTCGCCCACCACCCGGTCGACCGGCGGCCGCCCGAGCGGCTGCCAGCCGGAGCGCGGGGGCAGCAGCCCGGCCCAGGACGGGCCGGTGACCGGCGCGGGCAGGGCGAGCGCGGCGCCCGCCTCGTCCACCGACTCCAGCAGCTGGCCGGCCGAGACGGTCAGGTCGGCGGCCGCGGCCGGGCCGGCCAGCCGCACGGTGCGCACCGCGAGCACCGGGGCGCCGCCGAGCGGCAGCCGTCCGAAGACCGCCAGCACGCCGCCGCCGGGCGCGCCCTGCGCCTCGGCCGCGCCGGGGACCGCCTGCAGCCGAACGGCCGCGGCCCGGTCGAAGCGCAGCAGCCGGCCGAGGAAGGCGGCCAGGTCGGCGCCCTCCCGCTGGTCGGCGAGGGCGAGTCGGGTCTGCACGGTCACCGGGTTCAACTCGTTTCGTCGGGGCGGGTCTCCGCGGATCTGGTCAGGCGGCGCAGCCGGCGGGCTGCTCGTCCGTGAACCGGCTCAGGAACTCCCGCTCGACGGGGCTGATCCGGCGCGGCCGGCCCTCGGCGAGGTCGTAGGGGACGACCACGGTGGAGGCGGTGACGTACACCGTCTCGGTGCCGTCCTCGGCGACGTCCTTGATCTCGTAGGAGACGGTCAGCGAGGCGCCGCCGATCTTCGTCACCCAGGTCTCGATGGTGACCGGCGCGGGGCGGTGCACCAGCGGCCGCTTGTAGTCGATCTCGTGCCGGGCCACCACCGAGCCGCCGGCGAACTCCCCGGCGCCGGCCTCGGCGGCCCGGGTGAACATGAAGTCGATCCGGGCCTCCTCCAGGTAGCGCAGGAAGACCACGTTGTTGACGTGGCCGAAGGCGTCCATGTCGGACCAGCGCAGCGGGCAGGCGTAGATGTGGCGGGCCACGGCGTTCTCCTCAAGCGTCATTCGTACCCGTGGGTAGCTTGTACGGCAGCCTACGGGCGTGGGGGCCCCCCCCCCCCCCCCCGGGGGGGGGGGGCGGGGGGCCCCCCCCCCCCGGGGGGGGGGCCGGGGCGCCGATTTTTTGTCGGCCCCCGGGGGGGGGCCGCCGCGGGGCCCCG